>NZ_CP163512.1:3107824-3418606 GCF_041075285.1 Providencia rettgeri
ATGGAACTTTATTACCGCCATCTTCTTTAATGGTATCAATTTTGCTCAAATCGAAAACAAACCCTTCACGCTTATCCCACCAGCGCTGGACAAAGAAATGTGTGATTGCCACTGCAATAATAATAGGGATTGTCACGGGTAATTGGTGTTGAACAAAGTAAACAGCAGGTTCAATATCTGCTGTTTTCGCCGCCATAATGACATTACCAGAGCCTGGTCCATGATCGATAAACTGGCAGCAACCGATAACCGCTAGTGCAGAGAGTGGGCTGATACCTGAACGAATTAATATTGGATACATCGTCACCATTAATAACATCCCCAGCCCGGCATGACTTGGAATGAAAATAACGAGGACTTGCGTCACCAAAAATGAAATCACTAATAATAAATAAGGTGACTTAATGGTCTTTAGCGGTTTTTCAAAAATAGCGAATAATGCACGACTGGCTCCCACATGCTCCATATAACGGGAAAATCCAGCAATCGCCATTAATGTTAACCCTAATCCAGCCAATCGAGAGCTCATGATATCAGTGAAAATTTGGAAGATATCAAAGTACTTAAAATGTGTGGTTTTGTTTTCTGGTAACAGTGAATTAAGATCTAAAGATGCAGTTAGGAGTAATAAAAGCAAGCCCCCTAACAATAAGACTGGCTGAGGTTTATAACCTCGAGCCAGCAGGTAAATAACCAGCGCTGTAACTAGCCCGGCAATAATTAAACCTGTCATAGAAAAATTCCCCAGTATTGGTGCCGCTTTATGGTTATTGGTTTAATGTTGAAAATGCTTGTGTAATATCCGCTATCAAATCATCCACAGACTCCAAGCCAATATGTAAACGAACAAAAGGACCATGACCTTCGCGCCAATCTGATGCCGTTCTTGCACCGACGACGTTAGCGGGGAGTGCGAGACTCTCAAATCCACCCCACGACGCGCCGATACCAAACAGGGCTAAAGCATCAATAAAGTTTTCTGCTTGCTTCGCGGTATATTGTTTTTTGAATTCAATGGTTAATAACCCGTTACTTCCTTTGCAGTCACGTTTCCATAAGTCATGACGAGGGTGAGATGGCAATTCAGGGAACCAAACTTTTTCCACTTCATGGCGAGTTTCCAGCCACTGCGCAATCGTCAGAGCGGCTTTGCCATGTGCAGCTAATCGCTGCCCTAAAGTACGCATCCCACGTAAAACTAAGGCTGCATCATCAGGGCTACTGGCTTGTCCTAATGCTTCTGGTAAGGCCCCAATTTGTTTCCACGCTTTTTCTGTGGCGACCATAATGCCCATCATCACATCGGAGTGCCCACAAAGGTATTTTGTTGCGGCAATCACCGAAACATCTGCCCCCAACTCCAACGGGTTATATAGCCATGCTGAGCCCCACGTATTATCAACACCGACAGGAATATTTTTTTCATGGGCAATACGGCATATTTCGGGTAAATCTAACATTTCATAAAGAAGTGACCCCGGAGACTCAACAAAAATAAGTTGTGTATTGCTTTGAATTTTTTGTTCAAAATCTGAGCCATCTGTTTTAAAGAAACTGAAAGCAATGTTATTTGGTTTTAAAAAAGCATCGGCTATTTTACGAACGGGTTCATAAACAGAATCTGCAAACAACACATGACCAGCGCTGTGTGCATACCCCATGATAGTGACTGCAATTGCGGCTAAGCCCGTAGGAAACAATTGCGCTCTATAGCCCCCTTCTAATTCCGTCACAAGACTTTCAAGTGCAAAGGCGGTTTCTGTACCTCGCGCACCGTAACTTAAAACACGTTCCGTTGCGCGACGATCGCGAACATCCCGCCAACTTTTAATGGAGTCAAAAATGATCGTACTTGCACGCATGACTGGTGGATTGATTGGACCTGATGTTGTAATAGATTGTCGTCCACTATGTATTAATTTTGTATATTTATTTAATGTCATTATGTATTACTCCAAATATAGGAATAGATTCCCTGATAATTAAAAGGATGGTTATTTATTTTTTAAACTTTGAATTCATATTATGTATAGCAAATTAGTTTTCTTTTAAAACATGACTTATATAAAAAGATGATCTTCATCATATAAATGAGCATTAATTAAATTAATGAAAACTTAAGAGAAAATTAAGAATTAAAAACGATAAAGAACAAATAACAAAATGACATTTAACTTATTGATTTTATACACAAAAATAAACATATAAATAAATCTTTAATTAACATTAGTCTTATTAAGGTGTTTATTTATATTTTTTATTGCATAAATAATAAAACTCTCTAACAAATAATTGCCTTTTAATTTTCAATATTATTCTTACAGGGGAATATTATGGGTACCAGTGTTTTTGATTCTGTATTATTAAAAAATTTATGGTCCACTGAAGAAATGCGCGCCATTTTTTCTGATAAAGTGAGAATGCAAAATTGGCTTGATTACGAAGCTGCATTAGCAATTGAACAAGCTGAATTAGGGTTGATCCCAAAGCAAGCCGCCGAGGTTATTGCTGATACCGCAAAACTTGAAAAGTTAGATATGGATTTCATCTTAGAACAGGTACGTTTAACCCGTCACCCACTTGTTCCAACCATCCGTGGTTTAGAGCATGCTTGCCCTGAACATTTTGGTGAATACGTTCACTTTGGCCCCACAACACAGGATGTTATGGACACCGGCTTAGTCCTTCAACTTAAAGAAGCTCATAAAGTTTTTTTACGTGATATCAAAATATTAGGACGTTCTTTATTGTCTTTAAGTGAGAAGCATCGCAATACACCAATGGCTGGACGTACCTTAGCCTTACAAGCCCTGCCAATCACTTTTGGCCATAAAACCGCAATTTGGTTAACGGAATTAGCACGCCATTATCAGAGATTAAAAGAAATCGAACCGCGTTTATTCGTTGGTAGCGTTGTTGGCGCCGTTGGAACTAAAGCCTCACTGAGTGACAAAGCGGATGAACTAGAAGTTCGAGTATTAAATCGGCTCGGTTTAGGCACACCAGAAATTTCTTGGCAGCCAGCTCGTGACCGATTTAGTGAATATGGCATGCTGATCGGTTTAATTAGCGGCACATTAGGGAAAATTGCTAATGAAATTTTATTATTGGCTCATAATGAAATTGATGAACTTTCAGAGCCTTTTGGTAAAGGTCAAGTTGGGTCCTCAACCATGCCACACAAGCGTAACCCTGCAATTGTAGAAAATGCAGCATGTGTCAGTAATACATTGAAAGCTAACCTTTCTGTGCTTACCGACATGATGAAACACCAACACGAAAGAGATGGTGCAATTTGGAAGATGGAATGGAAAGTGATGCCCGAGATGTGCCTGATGCTTTCAGTTATCTTTGACAACATGAAAACAGTATTAGGGGGATTAAACGTACATGTCGATAAAATGCGCCAAAATTTAGATATTTTAGGTGGGTTTATGTTAGCAGAGCGTGTCATGTTTGCTCTGTCAGACAAAGCTGGTAAACAAACTGCACATGAAATTGTTTATGAGGCTTCGATGTCGGGTCAAGAAGAAGGTATCACCTTTATTGAAGCGATTAACCGCGACACCCGTATTCGTGACCATATCACACAAGAAGAGCTCAATGCCTTATTAGACCCAACTACATATGTGGGTAATGCCCCTGAACAAGTCACTCGAGTAATAGAACAAACTAAAGCATCAGGTTGGCTTAACGACTAATTCATTTTAGCGAAGTTTAAATCTCTACTCTCTTAAAGCCAGTCAAGTGCTGGCTTTTTCATTACATTCATCAGAGGTATCTATGACATTAAGTCAACAACTAAGCCAATTTATCACACACCTATCATTTTCTGATATCCCTCCACAAATTGTTGAACGCGCTAAATATCACTTACTCGATACATTGGGCGTGGCACTTGCTGGGAGTCTCCAACAAAGCGCGACACAATGTCGTCAGGGGATCACTTGTTTACCGGATCATCAAGGTACTATTCCAATTTGGGGAAGCAACCAAACCGTTTCTACGACTGCCGCGGCTTTAGCAAATGGCATTTCAGCACATGCATTAGATTTCGATGATACACATACTGACTCCATCACTCACGGTAGTGCCGTACTTACCCCTATAGCCTTTGCACTCGGTGAACATTTACAAGCGACAACAAAAGACATCCTTATTGCATGGATAATTGGCTGGGAAGTCGCCGCTAGAGTGGGATTAGCGAGCCACAGTGGATTTCATCAACGCGGTTTCCACTCTACAGCGATAGCCGGTATTTTTGGCGCGACCGCTTGTGCATCTTCATTACTCAAATTAACTCAAGAACAAACCGTTCATGCGATTGGGCTAACAGGAAGCCAAACCAGTGGTGTTGCCGAATACCTAACCAATAGTTCGTCAGCAAAATGTTTTCATGCGGGCTGGGCTGCTCAATCAGGCATTATCGCGGCTTGTTTAGCTAAAGGTGGAATGACAGGACCAGAAACGATTTTTGAAGGCCGCTATAGTTTGTACCAAACACACGGTATCCGTGAAAATGCGTCCCCCGAACAAGTCGCTCAAGACTTGGGCAGTGTCTGGGAGTTTATGAACGTTTCCATTAAGCCCTACCCTGTTTGCCATTTTGCCCATGCTACCGTAGATTGTGGGAGACGATTATTACGACAAGGTATAACCCTAGAACAAATCGCCAAAGTGGAATGTGTCATTGACCCAGTTGCCGCAGCCTTGATTTGCGAACCACCGGAACAAAAATGGGCTCCTCAGAGTGCCTATGCGGCAAAATTTAGCCTCCCATGGCTGTTTGCCGCAGGTTTTATCGAAGACAAATTAACATTAAGTTTGCTCTCACCCGAAAATTTACAACGGACAGATATCCAAAACCTCGCTAAGAAAGTGAGTTACCGTTATCCCACTAAAAATGAAATTCCTTTTCCTACCTATTTTCCTGGCTTAATTTTTGTCACATTAACCAATGGTAAGACGCTAACGGAACGATTAGATATTCAATACGGTAACCCGAAAAATCCAATGTCATTGGAGGATATTGAACGTAAATTTTATGACAATGCGGGATTGATAATGGGAGATGCACAAGCGACACAGCTTGCGAAAAACGTATTGTCGTTTGAAACAAAAAACATAAAAGATATCACACAGTTATTACGTGTCGCTCTTTGATAAACGCGACTCGCGAATAGAAGCCCATACTAAACGGGCTTCTATTTTCCTTTCCCTGTATTATTCATTCAACTGAGCTATGATTTGCTGCAAATGCGCAATAGCAACGTCATTTAGTGGCTCTTGTGGGCGGATCGGGTCACCGACATTAAAACCTTGAATGTTTAGAGATGCTTTAATGCACGATGCGAGTGCATATTGCGTGAAAGCTTCATTGATTTGCCACAGTTCTTTTTGTTTTGCTAACGCAGTATCCCAATCTCCTTGTGTCGCCAACTCGTAGAGTTCTACACACTGTTTTGGCAACACACAAGCAGGCCCCGCCATCCATCCCACACCACCCAATTTAATGACTAATAAGGGGATATGAGCTGAAGCACTAAAAATTTTAACCCGCTCACCAAATGTGTTGAGCATCGTTAATAACCGACCTGTATTACTCGATGCATCTTTCACATATTCGATATTGGGAATGTAACTTAATTCATTCAGAAGAGAAATAGATAGCACATCCCCTAATAACCCTGGGTTGGTATAGACCGTCATGGACTTTTCAGGAAAAAATTCGGCTATTGTCTGGAAATAACTCAATTGAGCCTTATCGCTCAAAGGGTACATTTTTTGCGATATCAGCACCATGCCATCAACACCTAACTTAGCATACTGCTCTGCTTGAAAACACGCATCTGACGTTGAAAAACCCGCAACACCCGCTAATACAGGTACTCGCCCTGCGGCTTGATCAACGGTAATGCGGACGACTTCATTACGTAATTCCTGTGACAAATAAGCGTATTCACCTGTACTACCTAACGGACTTAATCCATGAACGCCACTCGAAATAAGGTGTTCAATCAGATGGCGAAGGGATGATTCAAGAACAACTCCCTTGACTTGATCGACAGGTGAAACAAGATAAGGGAAAATACCGTGAAAATGGGTCATAACCATTCCTAATTTTAATTGTTATAAGAGATAACTTCTGTTTGTTCATTTTTTAGAGAGTCAAAAAGAATTTGTGCAGCTTTAGTTGGGCTTTTTGAGTTGAGATACAGGTTATATCTAATTGCCGGAAGTGCTGGTAAACCTTCATCCTCACCAAGTATACGCAAGTCCTCCCCTGAAAGCTCGATTGAACGCGCCATAATGCCTAATCCGGCTCGAACTGCAGCACGTGCACCAGATAATGTTGTTGCCATATAAGCAATTCGCCAAGGTATTTGCTGTTGGTCGAGGTGATTAATCATCATCTCACGATAAGTGCTCGGCTCATCTAACACCACTAATGGCAGCGGTTGATCTAAGTTAAAGCTGAAATGTTTTCCGCAATACCATAGGGAAGGAGAAACACGTAAGACAATTTTAGGGTAGCCAACGTGCTCCTCTGTTGAGATAGCCAAATCGAGTTCATTATCCTCTAACATTGACATAAGAAATGGGCTACGCTTTACAATAATATCCATGATTAAATTTGGATAAGCCCCTGAAAATCTTGCTAATAAGTCAGGCAATATGGTGTTTGCCGTATCATCTGGTGAACCAATTTTCAGAACTCCGTCAATCTCTTCATAAACGAGTGATAAACACGCTTCATCATTAAGGCGAAGAATACGGCGGGCGTAGCTCAACAGTTGAGTGCCAGAATCCGTCAATGCTTTATTTCTGCCCTGCCGTACAAACAGCTCCTTACCAATGAGTGATTCCAACCTTTGCATTTGTTGACTCACCGCAGATTGCGTTCGGCAAACGGATTCTGCGGCAGCAGCAAACGTTGCACCATCGACAACCGCAATAAAGGTACGGAGTAAATCAAGTTCCAAATTAAAAATAGGACGTTTAGCAGCTGGCATTTTAGTTATCTCTTTTCTTAAGGTATGTGGTGTCATCCAATCAAAGTGTTTAATTTACATACTAAGAAAAAAGTTTTAAATAATCTATGTTAAAGCTCAATAGTTTGGTTTTAAATTGGGTTGGTTTAATTCATATATTGATGAATTTACCTTATGGAGAAAGATTTGATGATGATTTCCTTCATATTCATGAGACCTATAACCATAAACTATTGTTGAACCTTATGGACACTGAATGTATCTTGGCTTTAGGCTAGAAAACTCAAATAAATTTAAAGAGTCGCAACTACCAATATAATAGTTGCATAATTAAAAACTAATAAAATTATTCATCAAGATATTTTGTATAATGCCATTTAACTTTCGACAAAATAGGTATTCATACATCTACTTTTAGTAATTCAATTAAAATCTATCCTCTGATATTAACATTTAAAAAAACAGTACTAAATTAAAGTAACTTTCAATGGTAATAGGCATTTAATTTCAGCCATATCTATTCAATATTAAAAACAAGGACAGTGCTATTGGTGTGTAATCCAGAAGTTATCTCACTCGTAGCAGAGAGTCTCGATTGAAATTTTAAGTTTATTGAGGAAGCCGTTGTATTGATTAAGCCTGTATTGCCATATCCTTCTATACTTAATTGTGAGCTCACACCACCTCCCAAGTCAAGGTTAGGCCTAGCGATAGTGAAACGAACAGTGGCTGGATTTGAACAACTTAGCTGTATCATTTTCTCTGCAATATTACCATTTACAGATCTTGAGCTTACCACATGGTGATCAATATCAATATCGCCAACTATTTGGCAAGAATTATTAGTCGGAGGCATTTTGGTACACCCTACTTCTTGCATGGTCATAATATCACTAGCACTGAGAGAATTGAATTTAGTTACCAACCCTGTACAGATCCCTGTTATTTCCGCTCTTGCGTGGATCCTCACATCATCATTACTCCCACTTGCAGGCCTGCTTTTCAGATATTCCGTATAAATTTCTTTCCATGTCATTGGTTTTTCAATAGTCATATACTTACATGAGATGCAGGTGTAACTTCTTCTACCTTCATACCCCCCACCAAGAGCTCCTACAAAAATCCCATAATAACAAAAACGTCCCTGTGGGCAAGTTACCAATACATCATCGTTTGCACTTGCTACCGAAATCCATGATATGCCATATCGTTGCATGTTAGGATAATAGAGCTTTTCTGCAGAAGTAGCATATAGCGCGTCACTATTTACAGAAAAGGAAATAACAAGCAATAGCAAAGCGTATATTTTTTTTTGCATAACAAATTCTCTGATTTTAATTAAAATTAACAAGTAATGTTGCTGATGCGTAAATCGCTCCCCCTTTTAACGCTCTTTTATTTCCAACCTTCGGAGTTAGCGTTAAGTAGGGTTTTTGATTATAAAAAAAATTAATTTTCTCACCGAGTTTTATCGGGGCCCCGTCCGCTTTTAACGCCAAGCCAAGCTCTTTTTCGCTAGTCGCCAATAGATCTGAATCAAATTCAGCTGAAGCGCCATTCAATGAAATGTTTAAAGAAGGGTTACTCGTTGCATTAGAACATTCAAGTATATAAGGTATCGGCATTTCATACATACTTCCATCAACTTTTGTAGCAACAATATCTTTAAAATCAATAATAATTGGTTGATTTGCCCCATCTTGGCTGTATAGATCACATGTTTCCTCAGTTGTTATGACACTCACCTTAATCGTTGCAGTTGCAGCGTAACTAAGTTTCAGTGTCAGGAAACAAATAAGTATTACTTTTACAAATCTGAACCAGAAAATTTTTATAATTGCTGTGTTTTTTTTCATTATAATTTATCTCACTCTTTGCTAAATAAATTTTATTTTTAATATAGGTATTAGATAAAAATTCAAGTATATTTCACCTTAAACTTCAATTCGTTTATTTCATTGTACGTTTGTATACTGAAATTACTCGTACTGTAGAATTAATTTGGCGGCAGCACTGGTAAAACTCCCAGCTTGAATATTATTTGAAGCAGAATTAAGCCGAGGCCTAACTAACAATGATGGAACTGTACCTGTTGTAAAAAATGACGATACTGTACCAAGTGGAAATTTTTTATTGGCTAATTTAAATTCAAACCCAAGATTTTCGTTATTAACTGATTTCAATAGGGTAGGATCAAAATTAGCTCTATCTCCAGTTAATTTTAGCGATAACACTGGACTACCATTTCTACACGTTATTTTAAAAGGAACAGAAAAGTTATAACTCTCATTTTCTATTCCTTTTTTGGTGATATCTTTGAAATCAACTTCAATGGTATCACCACCTTGTAAATTTTTAATATCACATGTTGTCGAGAGCACGATGACTCTCACATTTATTGAAAGTGTGCTCACATCGGAATATGCATTCGTCGATATCAATATTAAAAAAAATAAATGAATATTCCAGCCACAGATTACCTTAAGTCGTCTACCATTCATTATTATTCAAACTCCACTAGGTAATAGAGTGTTGCCGTAAACGATCCCGGAACAAGTGATTGGTTTTCGAGCGCTTCCGGTGTCGCGACAACTGATGCATATAACGGAATGCGCATTGTACCGCTCTCAATCGGTTTTGCTGGCAAGGGACTTCCCATAGGAATATGCCCACGACTTAAGCTGTCATCCGAAATACTAATGACGGCCCCTTTGGCCACACTGCTTGCATCAAACGCCAAATAGCCATCGGGAGTGACACTGACAGCAGTTCCATTGAGCGTGATCTTGACACTATTCGCGAGTGCTGGATCACAGTTTTTTAATGTCAACGTAAAATTTTTGGCGACTGAATGACCGTTCTTATACAGCTGTTTATCCGTGATGGTGCCCATATCGACAAAGACTGGGATCTCTTCATCAATGACGCAGGCCAAATTGAATAAAGTGCCTTCATAATTCACTGTATTCGTGTCATCACACCATGCCGCGCCACTGAAGAGCATCCCGCATAATCCTATTACGCATCCATATTTGAATACCATACAATCTCCTACGGATAATTGAGCGCCAATGTCGCTGATGCAGTAAATTTACCGGCGGTTAAAGCACCCTTCGGGTCTTTCACCGGAACCGAATAAAAGAAAATTTTCTGTTCTCCATTTGAGGGCATCTTTAACGTTAAGGGAGTATTTAACCCTACCGGCTCCCCAGAACCGTCTTTTTGGTATAACCGTATCCCCAAACCGTCTTTATCCGTGAACAACGCTTTCCCATCAAATAAGCTTGGAGTACCACTATAGAGCAACTCAATGGCGGCATTTGTTCCGAGCGTCTCATCACACGACACAGTTAAGGTCCAATCCTGACGAAAGCGCACGCCATCGATCCGCTGGATCCCGACCTCATCAAATCTGACACGAATAGGTGCCCCTTTCCCATCATCGCCATACACATCGCACGGTGGATTTGTGATTAAGTTTCCTTTGATATTGATGTTAACCGATGAATCTCCCCATACGGGAGCACTGAAGAGCCCACATATACTTAATACTCCCCACATCTTCATTATCCAGCTCATTCGCTTTATCTCATCTTAGTCATAACTCAATTGCACACCCATGACGGCATAAAAAGCCCCCGGCGATAACACACTCGCCACCCGTACTGGCGTCACCGTGTAATTCAACACCGACTGACCTACCGGCAGTAAACGCGGGGAGCTGTACTGCCCCAATGTCAGTGGTTGGCCCTCACTATCCTTAATGACTAATCCTATTCCGCTAATTCCATGCAACTGAACATACCGCCCCGTACCGTCAACATCACTCGTCAAAAATCGTACCGATACTCCCGGTTGGTCTACACTCCACGGCATCTGCCCGGTCTGCCTATCCATTCGCGCATTCGCCACCGCTAAACAATCCGTTAATTCCAGTTGAAAAGGAACACTCCGCCCCTCACTGCCCACGGCAGGCAACTCGCCCACCCCTACAGTGCCCAACTCAATAGTTTGTTCTTGGCTTTCCATCACCAGTCGGCACGGGCTGTCTGTTAGCGATCCGCGAACCCGTAAAATGCCGTGCTGACCATCAACGTTCCAATTATTCACAACACGATAGTCCACTGGCGATGGCGACGCCTGAACGTGGTTATCCACCACACCCCAAAGCAATGTCACCACTAAGCACAACTGCCAGTATGCTGTGTTATTCCATGCTCTCATCGCCTTCCCCTGATTTCGTACGTTACGATTTTTCACTCGCCACATGACACGCGCTACCTTGGCATGTAAAGCTTAATTCTGGTCGGCCACCGTAATCATTAATCGTGATCAGTGTTGGATTGTTCCCTAACTGCGCACTACTTACCCCGAGACTTTCCTGACCAAACGGCGCTATCATCACCGGTGCAAAGCTGTTTGCATCGCCCTTTAAAGTTGGCGAAAATGCATTAATCACCGTCACGTAATACGGCGTCGGATTTTTCACCACCGCTTGCGATCCCGATTTATCCAGCGTCAGCTGGTTGATTGCCGGTTCACTATTATCAGCGGGAATGATCGCTTTCGGGCGATAAAACAGTTTAACTCGCGTTTGCAACGCCACCTGCAACACATTCGCTTTATCACTTTTCGGTGGAATTTCTCGCAAATTAAAGTAGAACAAGCTCTCTCTATCTTGCGGTAAGCTACTGGCCGTAACCGGTAAAGCTTCAATTTTAATTTGACTCGTCTTACCCGGCTCTAATCGCTGTACTGGGGGCAACACCACCAATGGGCTATTCACTTTTTTGCCTTCGGAGTTTTCTAACCACCCTTGCGCTAAATAGGGTAAGCTCTGATTGTTATTACCAATATTTAACGTCATGGAGGTTTTATCTCCTTCAAAAATAATACGGGTACGATCCATCGTAATCCCCGCGGTGGCCAACTGACTGACCATCAAACCACACATCAGTAACCCGCTACGGGTTGTCTTATTCAACATCATACGTTTACCTTTTTTGATTCGGTCTATTTCTTGCTTATTTATTGAGTCGGATGCGTCATCGCATCCGGCGTTAAGCGTTCACACGGCAACAGCACCATGTTCGTTAAATCCATCAGCGGCTCAGGAAACTGCACACGGCACCCTGCCTCACTGCCCCAGGTTACGGTCATCTCGCCACCCGGAACAATCCCACTCAGATAAGTGCTTCCTTCATCGGCCACAATCCCGGTGTTTTTTCCTTGGGCATTGACAACTTGCGCCCCAAACGGCGGATAACTGCCATCGGCAAGACGAATAACCACCATCGCTTTTTCCCCCGACAACACATTAAAGCGGCGGTATCCCACTGCTCCCTCGGTTAACGTCGCTTGGACGACCGACTGCTGAGCATCCACATTGCGCGGTAAATGATTCAAATCAATCTGCACATTGTTACGGTAATAACTGTTCATATCGCCAATCACCGCTTTACCAAATCGGTTTGTCGTCACTGGCGCGCCCACCCCACGGATAGGTACGCCAGCCACTCCGTCAGTGTCTACCAACAGGCGAGAACCTCCTACTTGGCTGACTCGGTGTACAGCTCCCCCTTGCGCAGTCAACGTGACCCCGCCATTTGCACTGAACCCCACCGCTTGGTAATTATTTTCCGCATAGCTGGCATTCGCCGACACAAAGGCCGAGTCCCCTTGATAAGAGACAAAACCACTTGTGGAGACCCCTTTGCGATTTTCGCCTGCACTGAGGTTATACGACAGTCGGTCATTCATCATGCTGTAATAAGAGGCGCGATGACTCGTATCTCCACCTCGGGTATCCATCGAATAACTGACACTACTGCCCTGACTGCCCCACGGCATTGACAGTGACACGTAGGCACTGTCATCATTGACCCCTTGATTCACTTGGCGATTCAATGACACTGACGCACTAATATTCTTAAATCGTCCCCAGTCAAAGTACTTAGAGAGCATCAAGTTGTAATAGTTGTTCTCCGGTCGATCCCAATAAGTTTGATGGTTATAGCTCAGGTATAGCGACAATCCACTGTCAATGAAGTTTTTATTAAATGACAGCGTGTAAAGCTCTTTACTGCCGCCGTAATGCACCCCGGTTTGTTTAGCTGTTAAAAAATCATTCATACTCATAAAATTCCTCTCCGAGAAGCGGTAACCAGCAAACGTCACTTGGCTGTGATATTCATCAAAATTCTTTGAATAACTCAACCGATAGGAGCCCCCACTTAGGGTCCCATTCTCTGGTAACCGTGCCCGCGACTGGGTGAGGTCTATTGATAACGCCCCGAGGGCTAATAAATCGCGACCAAGTCCTACCGACACCGCTTGATAACGTTGACTTCCCAGCAATCCGCCAAACATTGACCACCCATTGCTGATCCCCCATGAAAACTCCCCAGAGGCAAAATTCTCCCCTTGACTATGACGCTCATAATCTGTCGGTTGCCCCAGAGCCACCTTATATTGCACTTGCCCTGGGCGCGTCAGAAACGGTAAGTTCGACGTGTCCACTTCAAAATGCTGAGTACTACCATCTTGCTCCGTCACCGTCACGTCCATCTTACCATTCAAGGCGTCCGATAAATCTTGGATCCGAAAAGGACCCTGTGCCACTTGTGTCTCATAAACCACTCGCCCTTGTTGACGAACAGTCACGGTAGCGTTGGTGCGGGCAGTACCCACGATTTCTGGCGCATAACCGCGTAAGTTCGGGGGGATCATGTTTAAATCCGTCCGAATGGTGGCCCCGATAAAACGAAATGAATCAAAAATGGCTGAATTGAGGTAATCTTCCCCCAACGTTAACTTGGCGTGTAACGCCGCCAAGGCCCGGTAGGCATAAAATCGGTTCCACACCATATCGTGATCAGACTGACTGTTTTCCCCTGTCACTTTACTCATCTGTGCTTGCCACTCCCCTCGCATCCGCCACGCCCCTAAATTCACTCCAGTGGCGCCATTACCGGTAAGTGTGTAGGTTTTTTGGTTGCTTTGTTTCGGGTCATTAATACTGCCATTGACGTTATAATCAAACATCAAAGCCGATAAACCGTTATCCCAGCGGGCCGGTGGATCCCAATCGGGTGAGTTGTACTCCAAGTAGGCTTGCGGCACATTCACCAACAGTGAGGACGAGGCTAAATCCCCTGTCGCACTCAACCCCGACAAACTAGACAACACTAAACAAGAGCCATCCGTAGACCACTTCAACGACTTTTCAGCTTCCGAAGTCAACCCAAATTGGGCGACCAGAGTGGGAGATAAACAGGGGACACTGCCTGTTTCACTATTTTCTTGGGATTCGAACAGCACTCGCTCTTCCCCTAGAGACTGCTGATTTACCTTCACGGTAAGTAAGTAGTCCCCCGGCATTATATGACCCGCTTGAGAAAATTGGTTTAAATCAATATTTTTTCTGTCTTCTACGTCTAATACATCCATATTAAACTGCACATCTTGACCCCAAGTTAACACGCTTTTCCCGCTCAAAAGGGTCGCGATAATCACCGCTAGAAGGCGATAACGCATACGAGGATATAAATGAAAAGACATAAAAAATCCTTATTCAAATCAACACCAATAAAATAAAAAACGCATATTGTTGTTCTTTTTTTTGTGATAACCCGTTGTTCTTATTGTGATAATTAGTCGTAATCTAATTTAAACCGCAGCGTGCTTTGAAAGTCCCCCGGTGTGTAAGCCGAGTTATTACTCACCACACGAAGCCCATATTCCAGTTTACGGTCACCGCGAAGAAGTGCCCCCGCCCACAGCGGCTCGCCGGGCAAAATAGGCTGCCCCTGAGCATCATCAATGCGCAGAGCAATCCCAGTCGCTTGACCAAAAACCGAGAACCCGTTCCGCTCAGCTGGGCCCTCAAAGGTGAGGGAAAAATTCGCCCATACTGTGCCCGTCGACGACGTTAAACGGCAATTAATGATGTTGATAGCAAATGATTGGCGCGTCCCCTCCCCCCACTGTTTTAAGGAGGCCAGTGGCACGGTATCGAGTACAATCGTTTGGTCAAGGGACTCCATCGCGATAGCACACGGGGTCTCTAAGATACTGCCCCCCATATTGACGATACCCTTGAATGTTTCTGCTGCCACAGCAGGGATACACAACACCATACTGACGCCTATGACTAACCAGCCCTTCATCAGATCATCTCCTGATGTCAAATCAGGTGTACCATGCCGGAGCAATGGCACACCTACAGCGATAACTTAGTTGTATGACATGATAAAGTTAGTGGTCGCGTCAAATTTACCTGGCGTCACGCTTGTGCCTTTAATACCTTGCAGAGCAGCTTGGAAACGGAACGTATTATCTCCCGCCACAAAATTACGCTCGGTATTGTCGTTTAACACCACCTGTGTGCCAGAGCCAGTCATTAATTTAACGCCCGCTCCTTGTCCGTCACCGCTGATCTGCAATAAACCGGTTTTTTCGGAATTATTCATCCACTCCGTACCAGTAAATTTAATGTTGACAGTGTTGTTGTAAGTTTTATCAACCGGATTACCATCATCATCCGTACCTTTGTAGGTTGCATTTAAGGTGCATCCCTCTAATTTGATGGCAAACGGCTGCGCAGAAGACATGCCACCATTTTCCAAGGTCGTGTTAGAGATTTGACCTAATGGCACTTCTTGGCTTTCATCACCCGGAGCAATTGAACATGGTGCGGTGATGATCGAACCGCTGAATCTCACTTCACCACTACCTGCGTCTGCAGCAAATACAGAAGAACTCATTGCACCAAACACCATTGTTGCAATAACTAATTTTTTCATATTTCTACCTATATAATTTAAATAAACAAATAATCAAATGATTATTAACACACACAATAAAACCATACTTATTTAATAAGTATGAACGGAGAACTTAAACTTTTATATTTAAAAATTTAAGTTATAAAAACCAATTAAAATTTACGAGAAAACTTATTGGATATAACTGAGTAAAAATAATCAGACCAATCCTTATCTAATACTTTCAAATAATTATTTAGCATATCAACAGAAATCTTACATAGTCCATTTTCATAGCGGGAAATTTGTTGCTGACTCAAGTTTAATAATTTCCCTAACTCTGTTCCTGTTAATGATTTTTCTATTCTTGCTGATTTTAAAAAATGACTCGTTTCTGTTGTAATGTCGGGTTTATCTTTATGCCCTTCATAATCTTCTATCTTATCTATCTTATCTATATTTTCTAAAAACATAGTTAAGTCTCCTAAAAGTTTTACATTATAAAAGCCCATTCCTATTTGGATTTAATAATCTATCGACTACATAGACTAGATTTAAAACCCTGACGATTTTTTTATTCTATTTTTCATATTAAACAAGATGCTTTAATTTAAAAGTAGACACAATACAGAAATAATAAATATTAATTAAATCGTATTCTTATTCTTTTTTCTCACTCAACATCTTTGATGGGCACACTATAGGTTCATCCCCTATCAGAGTAAAAATGTTTTAAACAATGAAAATAACAACTCATCATAGGCGTGAGCTATCAAAAAATATAAAAACATATATTATAGCCTATTAAAAATGAATTATAATTTCTTATATCCATATATATCAATGGCTTAACCAGTCACATCCTGCGGGATTATAAAATTAACATCATTAACATAGTTAAATTAACCTTTTTTTATACACAATAAGGGTGTTTTTATTTTCATTTTGTTACAATTAGACCATATTTGACATATGGTTATTTTATCAATTCCCCTATATTGCTTATCAAAAATAAATCTCACTTATCTATCGAGACAACATCCTCACTAATAAAATGTGTATTTTTTCTGAAATAAGCCCCCACAAGAACATAATGAAACAACTTGTCTTCTGCGCTATGGCAATAGTATGAAGCGCCGCCGACGATAACTGATTGTTTTTATATCAACATAAGCCGTGATATCAAGGTAGCTTCTCTATAAGAAGAGCCTGCTAATAGGTAAAGAGTCTGGATGTCTTGTCTTTGGTAAACGTAGGCAGGGTGGTATTCGAGTAGAAAGTAAATGTGCGAACTCATCGAATGGAAAGAAAAACAACAAAACACATTAAGTGGATAAACCCATCTAACTTATTGTTAATGAAAACCTATTAGATTAATAATCACTGTTTTTTTATCTTTTTTTTCTAAATGTAAAAAAATAATTCTGTCAAAACACATTAATCCTCTAAAAAAAATGCATTGACAGAATCAAACACCATAAAAGCCATTGAAGGCAAAATAAAACACTTGAAAAATTACAACAAAACTTTTCTGGGGTCGACTTTTTACTCCACAGTTGAGTAAACTCAATGCAGCTAATCACTTTATCTGTTAAAATGCTATTTTACAGCTAAAGCATAAACATATATGGAACAATACGTTGTAAGAACAGCATATAATGCTTAACATAAACAATATATGAAATTATAAGTGTAAATTATAGAACTCGTGTTTATGAAATTGACATTCTGTCTTTAGCACAGCAAAAAGGCTAAACAATGATATATATATTGAACAATCGCATAGAATACAATTCTGATACCGCCGAAGTGTTTCAACTAGGTTCCAACATTGACATAGCCAAATTTACCCCCATTTTAAATCGTATTTTCAGAATTTTAGTCGAAAATAATAAAATGATCGTGCCAAGAGACGAGCTATTAAAACAAGTATGGAATGACCACGGCTTGAATGCATCCGTTAATACGTTAAACCAATATATTAGTACTCTCAGGAAGCTATTGTCTCAGCACCTTGACATCGACAATGCTATTTTAAATATTCCCAAAAAAGGCATCATATTATCTTCAGAAATTGTTATCACCTTTCCTCAGGTTGATGAAATTAATAGTAGTGAATTGGCTACAGCACCAGAAAAACTGAACGAAATGAATAAGCCTGCTTTAGTTGAGCTTGATATTAATAATAACAACGAACCTGTCTATGACAGTAATTCATCCTCTATTGCTAGCAAAGTCACAACAAGTAAAACATCAAAACGCAATTTTTTCTTGAAAATAACATTTGCAGCTATATTAGTCCTATTTTCAATTTATAACTTGTTTTTTAACACATTAAAGTTTGAAAAGGTGAATACCTATCTTGTCAGTGCTATAGAATCATGTCCTGTTTATTCGTTTAAAAATAATTTTGACAACGTACACGACCCCGCGATTATCCAAGAGCATATAAACGAATTTAGTTTAAGATGTGATAATGAGGCTATCTTCTATTACTACAATAATCATGATAATCCTCGAGCTGAAAAGCAAAGCATGCTGGCTAAGTGTGAAGAAAATAAAATGTGTATTTCAACAAGAATCAATAGATAGGCCAGAAATGAAAATGAAAAAACTATCCCTTTCATTATCCATCATTATACTGTTATCCATCGTCTCACTTATTTACTCTATCACCAAGGACGATAGCAAGCATTGTGGTGCGCATATTTATTCAAGTTTCCCTTCTGTCTCAGGGGAAACAGGGTATAAAATTGATTTAAGGATCGTTAATCAAAAAGATAATAGCGGTTATATAAAATTAGTTGGTACCATTACATCTGATAAAACCTATTCGGTCAATCGCGTTATCCACTATACAAACTCAGTTATTGATGAAGTTGATAATTTAAAAACAGAAGTCACTCTCGTCAGAAAAGCAAAGAATGATAACGTCAGTGATGAGGTATTTAACAAATACTTAAAAGCATTTTCTTATGGTACAACTAGCTATTCACAAGTTAACCAAATTTCCTCTGGAAACTACCTGTTCTCAAGTACATTTGGCCCTTATTTTATCTGCGGCGAACAAAAAGAAAATGAATTACCGTCTATCTAGGAGATGTTGATTGGTGCCCTTAGTGCTCTTATCAGGTACGCACTGTAATCTTTCGATACCGCAGCGTGATTCGGAGGCAGAGCCGAAATTTCGTTTTCCTCCCACAATTTGCCTGTTTATTCTTTCGAAGACCGAGCTAAGTCCGAGTCAATCAAGCGGTGCATTTGAGTTAGTGTCGTTGAATCGTTTTAAGGATATAGTGACGAGCTAGCTACCCATTGCTAAGATTGGATTTGCGAGGTCGAAATCGTAGCAATGAATGCATCGATTTAGAGTAGCAGAGCCCCATGCCCCTATCACTGTGCTTTGTTATATCTGGAACCGGATAAAACCCACAAATTCAATTCGCAACGCTCGCTGCAAGATGAAAATTTATTTTTCATCGAGGGAGCAGAAGATCTGTTTGCGTGAAATTTGATACCCGTACTCCCGAAACGAAAGCGAGATTAGCTCATCAGAAAAAGAAATTAAGGTGATTTTGCAGCAATGTAGGTCAATATTTAAAGGCGATGGAGGATAGCAAATCAGCCCTAAAAGTGTGCGCACTTTTATTCTGATTCGCATGACCTACGGGCGGTTTTCGCTAACTAACTCGCCCGTTTAACATAAAGGGATTATATATAATAAAACACAGTAAATTTCTGATTGACAAAATTGTTGGTTAAGATATTAATCTTATCAATTGCAATTTAGAAAAGGAATGAAAGTGTGTAGTCAAATATACTTGAAATTAACAGGAAGTAAGCAAGGGCTGATTTCAGCGGGTTGTTCAAGTTATAATTCAATAGGAAATAAATACCAGGATAATCATACAGATGAAATATTCGTTTACTCAACAAATTACGATATAATATGAAAATATCGCTCAGGATATTTGTTTTTTTGTATTTTATTTTTTTATTAGCGTTGGTTAGTATCTTTTCTATATCTGATTATGAATGGATGGTTGGGAGTGGTGACGTAGATAATCTTTGTCAACTTCCGTTGGGAGGTAGGTATATAATTGAACCTATATTGATATTAATTCCGTGTACCTTATTGCTTTTTTTAGAAAGAAATAAAAAAGTAAGATGGGGTTATATATTAATTGTAATTATATATATCATATGGTCTTTTTTTCTGCGATTTACTTTATGCTAAAAAGCATTTTATGATTC
Organism: Providencia rettgeri; assembly: GCF_041075285.1. NCBI lineage: Bacteria > Pseudomonadati > Pseudomonadota > Gammaproteobacteria > Enterobacterales > Morganellaceae > Providencia > Providencia rettgeri. Next base: position 3,127,836 of record NZ_CP163512.1, read on the forward strand.
TTATAGACTGTGTATAAAATTCCTAATGCTCCTGCCCCTAACACAGTATCAAACGATAAAGAAATTATGGATGCCTGTTCGGTTCTTAGTTAAATTCTAATGGATGGAGATACCGTGTTAGTCGCAGGAAAAGTGAATAAACGTATTTTCTAGCCAAGTTAAAAGTGATAAAAAGGGAACAATGTAAAATATTTTACATGATTAATAAAAAACTCCCCCATGTAGAGGGAGGTAAAATACCATGACTTCTGTTTATATCGGCATCAAGTAAGGCTCGACATCTCTTGCTGCGCCTCTTGCGAGCTCGCTTTTTTGATAATGGCATACAGGACACCAGAAACAAGTGTACCAACCACGATAGCCAGTAAATACATGAATACATGATTAATAGCCCCAGGGATCAGCAAGACAAATAAACCGCCATGTGGTGCCATTAATTGAATCGCAAAGTACATTGACAGTGCTCCAGTGATTGCCCCCCCAATAATACAAGCAGGCAATACACGAATAGGATCTTTAGCAGCAAATGGAATTGCCCCCTCTGATATAAAACACAAACCAAGAACAAAAGAGGCTTTGCCCGCTTCACGCTCTGCTGGAACAAATTTATGTCTTGCCAACAAGGTTGCAACTCCCATCGCTAATGGCGGTACCATGCCTGCTGCCATAATGGCCGCCATTGGTGCGTAAGTTTGCGAACTCAATAGACCGACCCCAAAGGCATACGCTGCTTTATTAACAGGTCCCCCCATGTCAGTACACATCATCGCACCAAGGATTGCCCCCAAAATGACTGCATTAGTTGTTCCCATGGTGTTCAGCCAATGAGTTAACCAATCCATTAACCAAGCAACTGGATGACCAATAACATAAATCATCGCCAACCCGGTAAACAAGGTTGATATAAGCGGCACAATTAAGATTGGCTTCAGTGCTTCCATTGTGTGTGGTAATTTCAATCGGGTACTAATAAAGTGGGCACTATAACCCGCGAGAAAGCCTGAAATGATCCCACCTAAAAAACCAGCGCCTAACGTGGTTGCCAATACCCCACCGACCAAACCCGGTGTTAAACCTGTTCGATCGGCGATGGAGTAAGCAATATAACCAGATAAAACGGGTACCATCAAAGCTAAAGCAGTATGCCCACCAATTAAACTCAGCGCCCAGGCTAATGAGCCTTCAACATTTGCAGCATCTAAGCCAAATGCAAATGAAAGAGCAGTACACAACCCACCAGCGACCACCATAGGTAACATATAAGAAACCCCGGTTAATAAGTGGCGATAGACGCCTCTTTTTTCACCTTTATTACTCGGTTGTGTCGCGGCTTTGTGACCTTGTGGAGTAAACAGTGTGGCTTCTATTTGTGCTTTATCCAACTCTTGAGCTGTTTTTTTCAATGCAGCACTCGTTGAAGTACGATACATCCGTTTTCCTGCAAATTTATCGACATTAACTTCAATATCTGCTGCAACAATCACTAAGTCTGCTTTAGCGATCTCTTCTTCGCTAATTTCGTTACCTACACCGACGGAACCTCGAGTTTCAACTTTGATATTCCAACCGCGCTTTTTCGCTTCCGCTTCCAACGCTTCAGCGGACATATAAGTATGTGCAACCCCTGTTGGGCAAGCAGTAACAGCAAGAACAGAAAAAGGCGTTGATGCATCCTCAGCGGGTTGTACTGCTTGGTATAGTTTAGCCTGCTGTTTTGCTTTTTGTAGAAATTGACTCGGATTTTGTACCGCATTTTCAAGCGTATCGAAATAGACTTTTTTACCTGCCAAATCATAATGTTCTGGAACATTATCTCCAGCGACAATAACAATATCTGCTTCTGACAAATTTTCAGTAACCGTGAATTCTTGGGCGGAAGCAGCGTTTTTTAATGCGTCAATAGCCAGCCAAGCAATGGCTGGATTTTGTTGACGATTTGCTGTAATGAATATTTTCATGGTGTCTTTCCTTACTCAGGCTTGAAAGGGTGTAGATCAACCCGCGCCATCATACGGGCAAGCTGTTCGCGATCCGTGATCCCCACATTCGATTGCGATACAGCAAGCGCAGATACAGCGGTTGCAAGTCGTAGAGTATGTTCACTGGTTTGACTCATCATCAGGCCATAAATCAAGCCTCCAACCATGGAATCCCCTGCACCAACTGTACTGATCACTTCACACTGTGGCGGCTTAGCAAACCAAGCTCCGGATGAATTCACCCACATAGCGCCTTGCGCGCCTAAAGAAATCACGACATGTGCGATCCCTTGAGCCCGAAGTTGATTAGCGGCTTCCACAATATCTTGATGGGTTCGCAACGGCCTACCTGCCCAAATCTCTAATTCGCGATGATTAGGTTTGACTAGCCAAGGAGAGGCTTTTAAACCCGCAGCAAAAGCCTCACGGCTGCTATCAAAAATGACGCACATACATTCATTGCGTAATCGCATCATCCATTTAGTAAACTCGTCTAATGCCACTCCTGTAGGTAAACTACCACTAACGCAAATCATATCGAATTGCCCAGCCCAACTTAGGGAGTCAGCAACAAAGCGCTGCCAATCGGCTTTTGTTATTTCAAACCCCGAAAAGTTTAAGTCGGTCACTTCGCCATTTTTTTCAGTGAGTTTGACATTGATACGTGTACGTCCCTCAACCACTTGAAAGCGGTTAGCAATCCCTGTTTCGCTAAAAACTTTTTGAAACCCATCTTGGTTTTCTTTTCCGAGGAAGCCGCCAACAGTGACATCAATGCCAAGGTTTTTAAGTACCTTAGCAACATTGATACCTTTACCTGCGGCATGTAAGCCTGCTGTCTTGACTAAATTCACATCGCCTTTATCAATTTGAGGTAATAAGCCAACTAAATCATAGGCTGGATTTAATGTAATTGTTGCAACCCTACGACTCATGCTACTTCCTCCCCCAACCCATCATTAATGGCTTGAGCAATAGCGGACATCGCTTCAACGGCATCAGCACCTTGTGCATTAATACGTAAACGATGGCCTTTTTTGGCACCTAAACTGACCACTTTCATTAAACTGCGTCCATTAACAGGCGTGGCTGAACCATCAAGGTTAGCCACAGTGACGTTACTGTCGTATTTTTTAATCGTGTTGACTAATATTGTACTTGGGCGTGTGTGTAGCCCGTGTGGATTACGGATCACAAACTCCTCGGTAATCCCTTCAGCCGTTTCCGTTTCAAGCAGCTCACTGCCTGCTAATAAAGAAGCAAGCGCATCAGCATCCGTCACTTTCAGCAAAGTTTCAATTTGTTGGTGCTGAAGCAACTGGTTCAAATTAGCAAGGAACGGTGCGACTTGCTCGTCCGCATAGGAGAGTGTGATCAGCATTTTCACAGGTTTGCCTTGATAACTCAGTGATGATTTGGTTGTAACCAAAGTAATAGCACTGTGCAGGTTACCGACTGGGCTATCACTTAGCCAAATACCTTCCCCAAGATAATGTGGGGATTGGGTCAACACATGCGTAATAAATTCGGCATTAATAACTTGATGCTCTTGGAGATGAGCCAAATTTAATACTTGTAATGAATTTAAACTGTTAGCTTCAGTATTTAATGTCACCATTACACCATCAAATTTGAGAGGTTTAATGGTTTCCTCCCCCATTAAAAGGCGACGTAGAAGTTCAGCTGAATCGGCTTTTGCCATCGCTTGGGCGACGGCTTCATCACTGATGATATGTGTGAGTTGGCGTAGTAGTGCAAGATGTTCATTCGAAAGTGCTGCAATACCAATAACAATGTAAGCGATTTGCTCATCTCCCCAATCAACACCTTGAGGAAATTGAAATACGGCAACACCTGTTTTAATCACTTGGTCACGTGTCTGTGTTGTACCGTGAGGGATTGCAATACCATTGCCTAAGAAGGTTGGTGCTTGGTTTTCTCTTGCGAGCATTCCAAGTACATACCCCTCTTTAACATAACCAGCTTCAGCTAACGCTGTGGCGACTTGCTTGATAGCCTCGTCTTTACTATCTGCTGTCGCCGCAAGATGTACATCTTGTACTGACAGGTTGAACATAGTGTCTCCTCATTGCCATAATAACTGAATCGATTCAATCAATATAAGCTTAGCCCTATTACATTTAACTTAATATAGCATTGTTATCGTTACCATTGATGCTGAATCGTTTCTTATTGCTTAATTAAGCTACTCTACATTCCCTTTATATGGCTATTAAATTAGTCGACAAATGTGATCTTCGTCTAATTTTTAGACGAAAATTAATATTTAGCTGAAACTTGCTGAAAATAATATTCAGTTTAGTTATATGAAAAAGTTGCATAAAATCTATTGTATAAATTGATGATGATTGATTCATTTTTCAGCAAAAAGAACAAGAGGTAAATGTGAGTTTGCATAGAGAATAGAACTTACTGATACTGAGGCTGTTGATCCTTGCTACTGATTTTTACCGCTAAAAAAGGATCAAAAAATAATCCCCAAAGTGGATAAATGCATCCGTCGTGCTGACTGGCGACGATTTGAATCAACTATTGTCCCTAAACGGACCCTACGGGTTCGATTAAAGCATGTTTCACTCATTTGATGCGACGTTAAGAGGCTCTTACCTTGCCTAAAATGGCGTTAATTCGAATAACAGTTGACCATTAAAGATAAACAGCACCTAATACCGCTATTTTGGGATTTAATCTTGCCCTTTTATTTTTCACCATTCATAGAAACAATTTTACCGGTGTTGTTTGAACCACTATATGTTTCAATGACGCCAAAATTGAGTACTGTCGTAATTTAATCAATTACTCTGCAAAACTCACCTGCTGTATTAGATTCTAAGTAATGCTGATTGATATGAGTTAAGTGAGATTGGCATGTATTAAGCAAAAATACAGAGAAACTCTTATGAACACTGGATTATAAATGCAAAAAAAGACACCAGTTGACGTTTATTTATATCAAGGACGATCTCGCTTTCATTAGTCAATAAGTTGTTTATGATTGATATAAATAATAGAAAAAATTTTGTATACTCAAATCTATACCCCGTGGTTTGAAGTTTGAAAACTGAGTTACGTATTTCTATAATTTCTTTAAATAAACCGCCGTCATAAAACCCTATTTATTTTAGATATTAATATTATACAAAAACAATCGCTAGCCACTCTTATTTATTGTAATTAGTGAAAATTATTAAAAATAACTTGTCAATCTTTTGTTGTTAATTAACAATACAATCAAACTTAAGCTAAATAAAAAGATATTCATGGCAATAGGCTACTTTTTACGAGTTGGTGATAAAACCACCTGTGGCGGTCAGATTTTAACCGGTGATAATACCTTTATATTTCATGGCAGAGCTGCTGCACGTCAGGGGGATTTGGTTACCTGTGGCAAGCATTCAGGAACATACAATATTCTGGGTGGCGTTAGCAATGTATGGGGTAATGGCCGTATGATGGCGGGAACACTGGATAGTTTTAGCTCCTGTCCATGTAAAGCAAGACTGATAAACTCCATCACTGACTGCTACAGTAAAGAAGATGAGCCGATGTCTCGCGCATATAACCCTGTAGCTCCCGAAACTCCGACTCAGCAACCAATTAGCCAACCAAGTAATCATTACGCTCCTTCTATTATTGCCAATGACAGCAACAAAATTAGAATTGATGCACAACACCTAATTGATTGTGCTGATGAGCTTTGTGAAAAGCATCTCTATTATCCTGAAGTAAAAAGCGAATTTAAAAACGATGTTGAAACTTTTGCTTATCAAATTGTTGATCAGGTTGAATCTGGCCAAAAAAGTTATGAACAAGGTTCTGCCGAGTTAAAACAGGAAGAAAAGAGCTTAAGAGAACAAGCATTTGACCTTATTTCTAATGGATTATCCATTGTTGGCGGTATAGCTATGACTGGTGCAGGTATTGGATTATGTTCTACTGGTCTAGGTTGTTTAATTGGAGCACCTCTGATAGCCCACGGAGTTAATGGGATTTATGAAGGAGGAGTGGGAATTTATCAAGGAGATAGCAATATTCAAGGTCCTTTACGTGAGGGATACAAAGCCACGGCGAAATTATTAGGTTTTAATGAATCAGTAGGAAATCTAGCCTATGATCTCATTGATTTAGGTATCTCCATATCAGGCAAACTAAAACTCATTCCAAAGCTAAATGAATACGGTAATCCAAATAAAAATATATTCTTTAAAGAATATATGAGAAAAGATCTTGAGTATGCTTATAAACAATTGAGTAATAGGTTACTTATGGTTGAAATTGTTAGTGATGGTCTTTCGTTACTGGATATAACGGATGATATTAAAAATATGATTGTTATTGATAAAGAAAATAATCATATTAGTCTTGTTATCAATGAACCTGAAAAAATATCAAATGTTAAAGAGATTGTTGATGAGTGCTATACGGCCATGCTAATCACGGGTAATGATGATACTCCATCGAAAATACTCGTATGCACAGATAAAAATGGCAAACCGTATTATGCGGATTTAGCTGGTATTCCATTAGGTTAAAATCAGGAAAAAAAGTGATCTATTTTATATATTACAGTCTAAGCATAATCAGCTTTTTTTTATATGTATCCTTAAAAAAGAAAAAGTTATCTGATTACAGGAATAATCGAAAATTAAACTATATTAGAGTAATATCTATCATTAGCTTTTACTGCATGGGAACATTTAGCTTATACCTTATGAGTATTGGAAAAAATGATGACATTAAAGATTGGAGCGTCCTAATATCTTCATTAGTATTATTATTAATGTACTTCTATTTTATCTCTACATTAGAAACACCCAAAAGATAAAATCTACTATGATATGAAGTGGTCAATAAAATCTGGCCACAGTTTTAGAGTTTTTCCAAAATAATCGTTCCGACTCATTGGGTGTTAACCCACCGTTATATTGATGGGGTCTGAGTTGACTGTAATAGCCAATGATATATCGGGTTATTTCTTGTTGTGCCTCTATCATATTTCGGTAACCTAATGCGGGCACCCATTCCGCTTTTAAACTTCGAAAAAAACGCTCCATGGGTGCATTATCCCAGCAATTACCGCGTCGAGATAAACTTTGCTTTATTTGATAGCGCCATAATAACTGGCGATATTCGCGGCTTGTATAATGCCTACCTTGGTCACTATGGAACAGAAGGTTTGTCGGTTTTCCTCTCAATTCAAAAGCCATCGAGAGCGCATTTGCTGTAAGTTGACTATTTGGTGAAAAGGACATCGCCCAACCAACAGGTTTTCGAGAAAATAAATCCATCACAACAGCAAGATACATCCAGCGATTACCCGCCCAAATAGACGTGACATCACCCACCCAAACTTGGTCTGGCTCTGTAACAGCAAATTGACGTCCTAAATAATTCGGTATTTCAACGTGTTCCTGAACGGCTTTCTTATATCGATGTCTTGGTGTTTGGCAACTCACTAAACCTAATAATTTCATTAAATTAGTCGCTCGATAACGGGATAATTTTATCCCTTTTGCAGTGACCATACCCGCAATTGTCCGAGCGCCCGCGGAACCTCGGCTTTGTTCATGGGCTTCGCGCACTTTAGTACGTAGCTGTAATTGCCCTATCGTCACTTTCTTTGAGCGATAACACCAATATTTGTAGCTGCTTCGATGAACATTAAACACGCTGCATCACATACTAACACAATAGCTCTGACTCAGTTTTTTGATTAACGTGAATTGTTCAGCGAGTCCGACATCACCAGAGCAGTAGCCTTCTTTAGAATTTCATTATGCTCTTCTAGGCGAGCAATTTTCTTTTTCAATTCACGGAGTTCAATTTATTGAGGCGTCATCGGTAAGGCTTTGGGTGAAATGCCTTTACGCTCTTGTTTAAGTTGGCGAACCCATCTGTCCATGGTGGATTTACCCACATTCATGGCTTCTGCGGCTTCAATCGTAGAGTAGTTTTGGTCAACAACGAGTTGAGCCGCTTCAAGCTTAAATTCAGCACTGAAATTGCGTCGAGTTTGCTTTGTCATATATGTCACCTGTTAAGTTATGAGGCGTATAATAACACCTCTATTCAGGTGGCCAAATTAACTATGCCACTTCACACCTATATTTCAACATCAAACCTTATTGAGTATAATTTTTACTATTTACCTTTTATCTATAGCCCCCTTATTCTTTTTATGCATCAAAAATAAGATAATTAATGGCTATCGTTTTTTCTTTTTCATAGCTCTACCGTACATATTGTCTGTAATTACTTGGTACTTTAATATTTATATTTCTAATCCGAATCATTACTCCAGTAGTGGTTCAATCACTGGAGTATTTGGCCACATGTTCATGGTTTCTTACGTAATACATGGTGTATTTTTCATTCCTATAGTTGCATATGCAGCTGATTTTTCACTTCGTAAGATATTGAAGTTACTGAGGTTAGATGATAATTAACTTTAAAGTAAAAGAAAAAACCTTAAAAAAGTGAGCCTTATATGATATCAAACAATGATGCAACGTTTCCTACTACAAATATACTGATGATAAAGGGAAGGGAATGAGCAGAAGTATCACACTAATGGAGATATTATGAAATGATTCCCTATATTGCTTACTATTTTTTTGCTTTATTAGGCGTAATAGCCTATTTTGAAATAAAAAAACGCTATGCTGTAAATTATCATCATTCAAAACGATTAATTCTGGCAAGACGGCTCTTAATCATTTCTGATTATATTATTGCAGCCTATGGTATTTACTTAGCCTCAGAATTAAAAGGAGATACATTATTCAATTGGAGTATACTCGTTTCAGCTGTGATCATTTTATTAATTTATTTAAAAATGATATGGGCATTAGAGTCTTTAGGACGGCGTTAATATAGGGTAGAGCCTTAGTCTACCCGACCCTGTAAATAATTCTGTGTATTTGCCTTTCATTAAATGTGGCCGTCTAGGCGGTCACCAAACTCAATAATAAAACGACTCATTGCCTGTTTCCAGTTTTGAATTGGCATACTCCATTTTTTAGAGGCTGATTCGATGGCGAGATAAATCACTTTTCTGACTGAATCATCACTCGGGAATACTTTTCACTTCTTAATAGCATGACGAATAACACTATTGAGTGATTCAATCGCATTTGTCGTGTAAATCGCTTTGCGAATATCATCGGGATAAGCAAAAAACGTATTTAAATTCTCCTGTTCACTCCCCATTAATTGAGACACCCCAAATTAGAGTTTTCTAACTGTTTACGATAGACCTCCGGTGGGAGGTGATTTAAACTTTCATGAGTTCGATTCAAATTATAATCTTGTTGCCAAAACCACACCATTTCACGTACTTGGCTTAATGATTCAAATAAATAGGCATTTAAAAATTCACGGCGAAATGAACCATTAAAGCGTTCGATAAAACCGTTTTGTTGCGGTTTACCGGGTTGAATATGGCATAGCTCAATCTGATTATTTGTACAATAATTCAATAGATTAACTGAAATAAGTTCAGGCCCATTATCCACGCGAATTTGTTTTGGCAATCCTCTATCGATTTTCAAACGTTCGAGTACTCTAATAACCCGTTCAGCTGGCAACGAGGTATCCACTTCAATCGCCAAACATTCACGTGTTCCTTCATCGATAATATTTAAGGTTCTGAAACGCTTACCACAATATACACTGTCATGTACAAAATCCAATGCCCATTGAACATTCGGGATTTTTTCAATCACTAACGGCCTTTTTTCACGTACAGGGCTCACTTTTTTAACACGACGTTTTAGATTTAATCCTAATCGGCAATAAACACGATAAATGCGTTTATGATTAAAGGAATAACCTTGAAATCTCAGCCGAAAATAGCACTTCCAAAATCCTGATTGTGGCGATTTAGCTAAAACGGATTGGAGTGCATCAATCACTACACAATCTTTTTTACGCCAATCAACAGATTGACGATAAAATGTTGCGCGTGATAATGATGTCAGCTGACAAGCTTTCATGACTGATAAACCGGCACTCTTCAATGATTGAGCGCTGGACTTCTTCTCAGTCACTACCAACCCTTTTTTGCAAAAAGTGCCTTCATGGCATGATTTTCAAGGCTAACTTCTGCAAACATTTTTTTGAGCTTTGCATTTTCCTCTTCAAGCTCTTTTAATCGTTTAACATCATTAGCTTCCATACCACCATACTTTGATTTCCAATTGTAGTATGTAGCATTACTAATCCCATTTTGGCGGCATATATCTTCCACTTTCATACCAGAATCAGCGAGTTTTAAGATATTAACGATTTGAGTTTCAGTAAAACGGGCTTTTTTCATCATGACCTCTGCAAGTTTTAGGGCAGAAAATCTAATTATAGCTGTCTTATTTTAGGGGAAGTAGACATTACTAGATAAGGTTATTATTGATTTTATTAGATATTTTTTATTATATGGATAATTTGAGACGTTAGTATACGTCAAGATGGTGCGAAGGCCGGACTCGCTTTTTATATGCAATGCATTGTTTTTGTTTGAAATAAATTAATAGAAAAATTTTTGTATACTTAAATATATACTCAGCGGTTTAAATCTATCATTAGATTAGCTGTATCTCATAGAAACATGTAGTTTATCTATCTATTTAACTATAGAACATTTATTATTTATACTATGTAGTTACTCACTCATTTAGTAGGCAATATTATGGTAACAGTAACAAGAGAAATAATGAAAGAATGGATAATTGAATGCCTACAAGAAAAAGGCGGTAAAGCTTGGCCTCGTGAAGTCTCAAAATATGTTTGGGAGCACTATGAATCTAAGTTGAAGGCTTCCGGCAATATTTTATATACATGGCAATATGATATTCGTTGGGCAGCACAGCAGTTAAGAAATGATGGTACTCTTAAAGCAGTGAACGGCAGAAGAGATTTGCCATGGGAGTTAGACTCATCGTTATGATAAATAGAACATTCTATTTATCAGTTTTAACAAATTATAAATTGAGACAACGCTATTTTAAGAGATGCTATACATCATATCTTACAATTTTTTTCAGCTTCCTGTACTAATTTTAAAAGAAGCTTTATGTCTAAACCAACATCACCATATGTAAAACTAGTTTCAACAATATTTTTTTTCGATTTTCGTAAATCATAATGAACATGATCAGGCCCATAAAAAATATCATGATGATCAGCTGAATCAACCCTAGATAGCGCCTTTCCTTCAGCACTTAAAATATTATAGGCATAATTTGATAAAGAATGTTGTCTAATTACTATAGTAATTCCAGAATGTCTACGGGCAGTTACAGTATTTCCATCAACTTTAATAATCGAACATTCAAGACTTGTTTTAAGAACATCACAAGTCTGCTCGAGACATTCTTCAATAGTTAATGGGAATGTATTTGAAAATATGTCTCTACCCCCCAAATGTTCTGAGAGATAATTCAGTAATGTTGATTTATCCTGAGATGCTACCTCATGTTCCAGACATAGTTGCATACCAATCATCATTCCTGAGTCTCCATAAATTGTACTGGTTGCTACTCGATCTGTTTCTACACCACAAACTAAACATTTCCCATTGGAAGATAGCCAAACCCCTTGATTTACAGACGTATTTTTCAATCTCCCATCAAGTAAACCATTAAAAAAATTTGAATCCATATTTCTTTTATTCAACCAAACTTTATAACGCTGCATATATCCAACATCATCGATTAATTTTGAAAAATTAGTATCATCTATAGGATTCAGTTTAACTCCTTTATTTTCAAGATAGCTACCTATTCGAGCAAACAAAAAAAGATCACTTGATTTCATAAAATAAATTCTAGCTGCTGGAAAATGAGTTGTTGGCTTATACAACGCATTTATATGTAAAACATCAGCACTAATATAAACATGAACATCATTTGCATCACGCATCATCCAAAGTAATTCTTCTTTATTAAGCATTTCTATGGTTAATACAGGTTTTCTTTCCTGTAGTACATTTCCTCCCAAACACTGAATCATGCTATCTACAGCCGAACCACTTAACTTAAGATTAATACAATCAGTTATTACATCTGTTAGTTTCACTATACTCTTCCTTATTTTTATTTAATTTCACAATAATCAAATTATCAAATAGCTTACCAAGCATTCAATAATTTCATTCCTAATCCCTCACCAAATAATCACAATATTGCCTTGATAAAATATCTTCTAGTATCAATTAACATAAAATGTATTTGAATAGACTAACTCCTATTTTTATATATGAATTCTTATTTACTAAAATGCTCATACATCTTCTCTGTCATCACCCACAGTGCCTTATTCAATTTGATATTGTCCACTCCCCATCAATGCTATTAACAAAACGCGTGCGAGCTCGCTTGCCTTTAGCGTTCCTACCTGATAATCCTCCCTTGATTAAATTTTCCTGTAAACGTTGGTACACCGTCCACAGATCATCTTTCTTATCTTCCCAGCGACGAGGTTGTAATACTTGCTCTTCGGTAATAGGTTGATGCTCCTCACCAAAGCGATAGGTTAAAGCCGCATGTGCCAAGGCCTGCTGTGCTGGTGGCGGTAACAATAACGATTGCATCTGTTCGCGCTTTTCAGCCACCGTATCAAACGTTTCCAATACCTCATACGCCCCTTCAATCACTTTACCCACCACATCGCCTTTGTGCGGTACACGCACTTCACCAAACGTATCTCCGCAAACCAAACCATTTTGACATACCGCTCTAAATAGCCCCGGTAACATCTGATAGCTACTTGATCCATCATGACTGTTTAAGAGGATAATTTCAGGAACTTGAATCCCTGTGATTTGATCGTGTCGCCTGAGCCGTAACATATGCTTGATGTGCTCTCGACGGCTGGCATCGCGTACACGAATCTGGCAAGCGAAGAACGGGTAGAAGCCTTCCTTTTGAAGACTATCTAATAAGGTAATGGTTGGGATGTAAGTATAACGTTCACTTCTGGATTCGTGTTTTTCTTCTGAAAATACGATAGGTACTGTGCGGAACAATTCTTCAATGGTTAACGGGCGGTCACGACGAATGCTATTTGCCGCACCAAAGCGGGAAGCTAAACGAGTCATGGGAATTTCTCTAAAGATGAATTAATGGAGATAAGTCAACGCTGCGAATGGATCTGATGAGAAAGAATGATTTAATCGATTATATGAAAAATTTCAGTAGATTCAGCATGCTGTATTGCATAGTCACGAAGCTGATAGAAACGCTCGACGAGAGTGTCACTTTCCGTTTGAAATGACCATAAACTGTACATCATCAAACATACAGCAATGCCTGCCGCTTCACAGCTAACGTTCGCTTCATTGCCATTATGCGGATTGAATAGCGTAAGCTCCTCTTGATTCAAATCGGGATAAATAAATGCACCACCGTTAGATAAGGTGCAGTATTCCCAATAACCGCTAGTGTACTCATCGCAGAACTGGCCCATAATAGTGAAAATCACGACTTCAAACGTAGCGAAGCCTTTAACGGTGCAAAAGTGGCTTTGCCAGAAATTTGGCCTAACAGAAAGTGTGTAGATACAATCAATTATACCAACAGCAGGTACTTGATGTGGGTTGACCTTAGTATACTTAGGAAGACTGAAAAGTGGGGAAAAGCCTTGTAAACTTAAGATTTCAGATACAAAAAAAGACGTCCGTTGACGTCTCTTGATGTTCTTATGGTGCCGAAGGCCGGACTCGAACCGGCACACCCGAAGGCGGTTGATTTTGAATCAACTGCGTCTACCAATTCCGCCACTCCGGCACTGAAGTGATGTGTTTCTTGGAAAACGCTGCCATTATACTTGCCTTGTGTCTACTGGCAACACTTATTCGTGTTGCGGGCGATTGTTCGATTAAAAAAAAAGCATATTGAACAATAATACGGTGAGCAGATAAGAAAGCTTCTTTTGTTTATATATTGATTAATGAGTATGTTACTTTTTTGCTAATTATTTTTTCATACCCGTACTTGGGCGGCTAGGGGCTGTTGTTCTTTGATGGTCAACTGTTATTCGAATTAACGCCATGTTAGGCAAGGGGAAAGGTTCGCCGCCGAGTGAACTTGACTAGAGCCTTTCAACGTCGCATCAAATGAGTGAAACGTGCTTTCATCGAACCTGTAGAGCTGCGTTTAAGGACAATAGTTGATTCAAATCGTCGTCAGTCAGTACGAGGGAAACATTTATCCATTTTTTGGATTGCTTTTTTGGTCTTTTTTAGCGGTAAAATTCAGCAGCAAAGATAAACAGCCCCTAGCGATAGGCTATTATTTTTGTTAGTTTAACCGCAATCAAGTGCAATATTAAAAGGCGTTATTATGGGTTTTGTAGGATGGATAGCAACAGGGGTCGTTATTGGCATCGTAATTGGTGCAATAATGCGAATTTTCGCTAAGAAAAAATAAGGTTGGCTGAAAAGCCACTTGCAAACAATCATATCGGCTGGCTCCAAACATGAAGAAATCATTTCTAAAAATTCTGTCTGTATCTGCGTTGTCCCTTGCTTTAATGGCATGTTCAACCAAGACAGAAAAAACACCTAAGTTTTTACAAAGTAATGATGTTGAATCCTCAGATTGGCAGGTTTTTGAGGGAGATAGAAGGACTTACGAGCGCGTCGCCAAGATTGTCGATTTATATGCTAATCGTATTTTTAATGAGAGCGATGCACGAGGTATGGCGATTATCGTTATTGATAATAACCAAACACTATCCCGTTATTATGGTGAAACCGCACCCGGTAATGGAAAGAAGCCTGGTCCAAATTCATTAATTCGCATAGCATCGATTACCAAATTAATGACAAGCGAAATATTAATTAAGCTTGAACAAGACAAAAAACTACTTATTACCGACCCACTACAGCAGTATGCTTATCACGGTGTTACGGTGCCTGACAACGGCAGCGGGCAACCAATTCGTTTGTATCATCTTGCAAGCCACACCAGTGGGCTGCCGCGTGAACAACCCGGTGGTAAATGGGGTCGTCCCGTGTTTATTTGGCCAACACAAGATAACCGCTGGGCATGGTTAAAAACAGGTAAGCTGGATGCAACACCAGGAACAGAAGCCTCCTATTCTAACCTCGCTTACGACTTATTGGCTGATGCGATGATCAAGGCTACTGGTCAGCCATATCCACAGCTATTTAGCCATTATGTGACATCTCCTGCGAAGATGACGGACACGACTTACACCCCAAGTAATGCGCAATGTGCCCGTTTAATGGAAGGAACTAAACCAAGCCCATGCCATAACACCCTTGCTGCAGCAGGTAGTGGTGGTGTGTATTCAACGCCTGCAGATATGCAAAAGTGGATGCAACAATTTTTATCCACCGATACTAACTTACGTAAAGCTACGGCAGCGCGGGAACAAGGTATTTACTTTCCGCGAGAAAAGCTATTAGAAATTAAAGGGATGGATGTAGCTGGTCATGCTGATGGGCTAGGCCTCGGCTGGGTTTATATGAAACCGAAAAATGGCATTCCCGGCATTTACCAAAAAACGGGCGGCGGTGGCGGCTTTAATACCTATATGGCGATGATCCCCCAGCAAAACATTGGTGTTTTTGTGGTAATGACTCGTAAAGATAGTAGCAAATTCAGCAAGTTAACTTTGGGTGTTAATGAGTTAGTCGCATCACTCTCATCTAACCATGCGTATGGGAAACATTGAAAGGGTACCGTCGACGCTTTACAAGCAATGGCGAGTTATACCCCTACTCTAAAACGCGGATTTACCCGGGTTATTACGTTGATAGCAACAACAGCCTGATCCCATCAGGCTGTTCAGACTGCTGACAAACCGATTAGGTTTGCCAGCAGGTTGGAAAGGTTTTGAAAAAATAAGGAAAATCAATATATTGATTTTCGCCTGATAACACAAAGTGGGAAAACCACGCTTTTCTCCCACTTTGTCAACAACCTCAACAGCCTGATCCCATCAGGCGGTTTTTAACAATTTTATTCTTTGTTTTTATAATCAATTTCCCCCCGTTCTCGGTATGCTTTTTGTCTGTTAATTCGACTTAAAGTATTTAATATGAGAATAAAAGCTTTTTCATTACAGTCTGACTTTTACGCCAAAGAGTGCCATAAAATCAGCCAAACTGAACTAAAACAAGTGTTAAATCACATTAAAAATCACCCAGTTCAAGTTCCAAAACCAAAATCCATTGCGCTCCAAATTTCTGAAGATGACTCAGATGATTTAGCGCTTTTGGCAGTAAGAGCCTATCGACAAGAAGAAAGGCGTATTTACCGAGAAGAGTGCAATGCCGCTTTTAAATTTAAAGTACAAAACAGCATGAAAGGGGGGATTTTTTCCCTTGCTCAGCAAATTGCTAATAAAAGCGGTAAAAATATTTTAGCCATTGATAATGTAGATAATTCAAGCTACCCAAAAAGAAAATTATTTAAACCGCATCCCCCTTTATTAAGGTTAATCAGTTCACTAGGCTATTCACTCCTTGGCTAAACATATCCATTATTTCAGGTGAGTAGCTGAGCGTTTGCATATCACTATTCGGTAACTCGTGATCTCATCGCCTAAGGCTGTTTATCTTGGATGGTGGATTTTGATTCGAATTAAAGCCATTTTAGGCAAGGGAGAGCCATTTAACGCAGCATCAAATGAGTGAAACGTGATTTAATCGAACCTGTAGGGCAGCGTTTAAGGACAATAGTTGATTCAAATCGTCGTCAGTCAGTACGACGGATATGTTTAGCCATTTTTTTTGGTTTTTTTTTTTGGCTTTTTTAGCGGTAAAAATCAGCAGCAAAGATAAACAGCCGCGAGCAATTTAGCCTATTTTTTAATTTACGTAGCGCTTTATACAATGTTTTCGCTTTGCTAAAGGCTATGCTTATTTGCTTTTTTATTACTCAAAAAAGGAAATAAGATGAAAATATCATTATTTTTTTCACGTCATATACTACGACCCAGTACCACTAGACAAGGCAACGCTTCTGAGTTAGTCCTACAACTGAGAAAAATCGCTAACCACCATAGCGTTTTCCCTACGCCTCAAAAGCCAATTCAGATAGAAATTGACCTTAGCCAGTTTGACCATCTCAAGCTGAAAGATTTAAGGAAAACCCCTGAATATCAACAGCAAGTGGCTGACGCTCGCCAAAATGCGCAAAAAGAATTTGCAAAAATAGAACAGCAGAATGCCTACAGGATCCGCCAATCTTATACCGCAAATGGCGGATTTTTTTCTTACGCTCAGCAATTAGCCAATAAAAGCGGGGCAAATGTGATTGGTGTTAAAGGGGAATATGTCAGTTCATTAGAAGGAAATAAGCAACAATACATCTTATTTCGACCGCAAAATAAATTTCTCGAGATCCTCAGTAACTTCGGTAATTATCTTCTGAGTAAATAATGGTAAAAGAAACAGGCTGTGAAACATAACAATCCACAGCCTTTTATCAACATAAACGGTTATTTCCGTTTAACTAACAAGACAATACTCACAATTAAAAACAGTAAGCTTGGTAAGATAGCAGCAATAATCGGAGGCACGGAATACACAAGGCTCCAGTTACCAAATCCTTGGTTGAGCACGTAAAATAAGAAGCCACCGACAATACCCGAAACCACTCGAACCCCCATTGGAACAGTGCGTAGTGGCCCAAAAATAAAAGAAACTGCCATTAGCATCATCACTGCCGCGGATAACGGCGCTAAGATTTTTTTCCATAAACTTAGCTCATATACCGCTGCCACTTGCCCACTCTCTTTTAGGTATGAGACATATTGATATAGACCCCGAATTGATAACGAATCGGCATTAAGGGAAACGATCCCAAGTTTTTCTGGGGTCAGGTTAGTTTTCCAGTCAACCGTCAACCGTTGTGAACCTGTGATTTTTTTCTCGCTACTGAGAATCGACTCATCCACCTGTGATAACACCCACTGCTGATTAGCCGTATCGTACTCACCACTTAAAGCAAACATTACTGATTTTAATTTTTGTTGTTCATCAAAGCGATAAATGGAAATATCCTGGATTGACATTGCGTTATTGATGCGCTGAATATGAATAAAATCACGACCATCTTTTGCCCACATTCCCTCATCAGTTACCACTAATGAATTACCCACAATTTTTTCTGCGCGGTAATTTCGTGCCCACTGCTCCCCCGCAGGGGCAATCCATTCACCGATAAACATGGCAACAATCACCAGTGGAATAGCCGTTTTCATCACCGACAGTGCGATTTGCAAACGCGTAAAACCAGAGGCTTGCATCACCACAAGTTCACTACGGGAGGCTAGCGCACCAAGCCCCATTAAGGCCCCCAATAGTGCAGCCATTGGAAAGAAAATATCGATGTCTTTTGGTACCGTCAGTAAGGTAAATACCCCTGCACTGAGTGCGGTGTAATCCCCATCCCCCACTTTGCGAAGCTGTTCGACAAATTTAATGATCCCAGACAGCGAAACCAGTAAAAATAGCGTCATCAAAATAGAATTTAAGATGGTTCGCCCGATATATCTATCTAAAACACCAAACATCAAGCCGCCCCTTTACTTAATTTAAGACGCATACGGCGCATTGGGACAGTATTCCACGCATTGAGGATCACCGCCAAGGCCAAGTAGCCTAAGTTCACTGCCCACATGGTATAACGAGGGTCAATGTCACCTTTATCAGCGCTATTACGCAAGGTACTTTGCAGTAAGAAGAAAATAAGGTACAACAACATGGCTGGCAACATGCTAAGGACACGCCCTTGACGAGGGTTTACTTCACTTAATGGCACGACCATTAAGGCCATCACCACCACAGAGAAGACGATTGTTAAGCGCCAGTGAAATTCGGCATTCGCCTCTGGGGTATTTTCCGCCCACAGTTGCAGCATATTTTTTTGCTCAACGCGATCATTACGTGTTTCACCTGATTGGTGATCAACAATCGCTTGGTAGTTCACAAAATCTGTAATACGAAAATCACGCAATAATGCGGTTCCTTCATAGCGAGTCCCTTCATTTAGCACAACCACTTGGCGACCATCGGGGTCTTCTTTCATATAGCCGCTATCCGCGACAACCACAGAAGGGCGCTGTTCATTCGCCGCACGCAATTGAGCAAGGAAAACGTGTTTAAAGTTGCTGCCTTTAACATCACCAATATACAGCACGTAGTTGCCATCTTTTGTGGTTTTAAATTGCCCTTCCACCATTGCCGCAAGCCCCGGATTTGCTTTTGCATCCGCAAGCACTTGTTCTTGATATTGCGATGACCATGGCAACATCCACGTGATATTGGCAATCGCCACCATTGCCGTGATCGTAGCAAGCACTAATGCGGCTTTGACTAACACGCTTTTACCCAAACCACAGGCATGCATCACCGTAATTTCGCTTTCAGTATAAAGTTTACTGTATGTCATCAATAGCCCAAGAAATAGGCTTAAAGGCAAAATAAGCTGCGCCATTTCAGGCACACCTAGCCCCAACAAAGGAAGTACTAAATTTGAGGGAATATTGCCCTGAACAGCTGCGCCCAAAATGTCTATCGACTTCTGGCTAAAAAAGATTAGCATCAATACAAAAAGTATGGCTAACTGGCTTTTCAGGGTTTCTCGTACCAAATATCTAATAATGATCACGCTTATTACGCCTGTGAAAACTTGTCTTTTGGGAAGAAAATGGCTAAGTTCGTTCAATGTCTGCCATTTACTAACATATACTCTGGTTTATTGTATGGCTAGAATGATATAAAAGCATTCTCTATACTGATTGAAATATCAGAACATGCTTAATATTCGTGAAACCAGATATACTTGCCATACTTCACGTTGTTTCGCAATAAACAGCATACAACGTGAGTTATTTCGCGTATAGATGGTTAGTTTAACATAAAGAGTTTATTCTCTATGAGGTAGATCATGCGAAACGTTAATTTTAGCGGGAGCATCGGCCTTTGTCTTTAAGATTCAGGAGAACGCATGGAGTTTAGTGTAAAAAGTGGTAGCCCGGAGAAACAACGCAGCGCATGTATCGTTGTCGGTGTCTTTGAACCACGCCGTCTGTCCCCAATTGCTGAACAGTTGGACAAAATCAGTGACGGATATATCAGCGCCCTGCTGCGCCGTGGCGAACTTGAAGGTAAAGTAGGTCAATCCCTGCTACTCCATCATGTACCTAACGTTCTGTCTGAACGCATTCTGCTTATCGGCTGTGGTAAAGAACGCGAGTTAGACGAGCGCCAATTTAAACAAATTATTCAGAAAACAATTAGCACACTGAATGAAACAGGCTCAATGGAAGCCGTTTGCTTCCTGACTGAATTACATGTAAAAGGTCGCAACAACTACTGGAAAGTCCGTCAAGCCGTCGAAACTGCAAAAGAATCGCTGTATGTGTTTGATCAACTGAAAAGTAATAAAACAGAACATCGCCGTCCACTGCGTAAATTGGTATTTAATGTCCCTACACGCCGTGAGCTCACCAGTGGTGAACGTGCAATTTCTCATGGCTTGGCTATCGCCTCTGGGGTTAAAGCCGCTAAAGACCTGAGCAATATGCCTCCAAATATCTGTAATGCAGGTTATTTAGCGTCTCAAGCGCGTCAATTAGCCGATCTTTCAGACAGCAAACTGACCACTCGTGTGATTGGTGAAGAGCAGATGAAAGAGTTAGGTATGAATGCATATCTAGCCGTGGGTCAAGGTTCACAAAACGAATCACTGATGTCCATCATGGAATATAAAGGCAGTCCAGATCCTGACAGCAAACCCATCGTTCTGTTAGGTAAAGGATTAACCTTTGACTCAGGTGGTATTTCTATCAAACCGGCCGATAGCATGGATGAAATGAAATACGACATGTGTGGTGCGGCTTCTGTTTACGGTGTCATGCGCTTTATCACTGAGCTACAGTTACCTCTTAACGTGATTGGGGTACTGGCTGGTTGTGAAAACATGCCGGGAGGCCGTGCTTATCGCCCTGGTGATATTCTCACGACGATGTCAGGCCAAACTGTTGAAGTACTCAATACCGATGCAGAAGGTCGTTTAGTGCTGTGTGATGCGCTAACCTATGTTGAACGTTTTGATCCTGAGTTGGTTATCGATATCGCGACCTTAACGGGTGCATGTGTCATTGCTTTAGGTAGCCACTATACGGGCTTGATGTCGAATCATAATCCACTGGCTCATGAGCTGTTAAATGCCTCTGAGCAGGCTGGCGACCGTGCATGGCGCTTACCGTTAGCGGATGAATATTTTGACCAAATCACGCCGAACTTTGCTGACTTAGCGAATACAGGTGGTCGCCCAGCAGGTGCAATTACCGCAGGCTGCTTCCTCTCTCGTTTTGCGACCAAATATAATTGGGCACATCTCGATATCGCGGGTACGGCATGGCGTTCAGGCGCAGCGAAAGGCGCAACCGGTCGCCCTGTTTCGATGTTGGCACAATTCTTATTGAATCGTGCTGGCTTAAATGGTGATGAGTAATCCCATTTAGTGGCTTAACAGTACTTCGTCTGTAATAATATCCCGAAGAGCAATAGCGATTCGGGATATGTTTTTTTTGGTTTTCGATATACGAATAAAGCCATTTTGAGGCAGCTATAAAAAAGTATATAATTCAGCGTAGAGATAATCTTGCACTGACCGCTGAGTAAAGCGTAGCCAACACCCCTACAAATTTAAGTATAACCCTTAACGTTATACCCTAAATAATTGAATTTGTAGGTAGGCGGCAAGTGATTGAGGCCTTAGGAGTAGACAAAAGTATGTGACTAAGGCGAAAGCGCATAGCCAACACCCCTACAAATTTAAGTATAACCCTTAACGTTATACCCTAAATAATTGAATTTGTAGGTAGGCGGCAAGTGATTGAGGCCTTAGGAGCATACAAAAGTATGTGACTAAGGCGAAAGCGCGTAGCCAACACCCCTACAAATTTAAGTATGACGGGTATAGATGGGTATATGAAAAAAGGTACATTCTATCAGCTAAAAACCCCCTCCCCACACGCTGAATACGAAGCCCACGAATGGTTAGCTTGTGAGCTTGCTGCTCAAATGTGGCGTCATGGAAAACGGGTTTTGATTGCGTGTGAAACGCAACAAGAAGCCGAAAAAATTGATGAAGCCTTGTGGCAACGGGATCCTCATCAATTTGTTCCCCATAATTTGGCAGGAGAGGGTCCTCGTTATGGTGCACCTATTGAAATTTGCTGGCCTGAAAAACGGGGCAATTCCCCTCGTGATGTTTTGGTTAATTTACAATCACATTTCGCAGATTTTGCAACAGCTTTCCATGAAGTGATAGACTTTGTACCTATTGATGAAACTTTAAAACAGTTGGCGCGTGAACGGTATAAAACATACCGCAGCGTCGGCTTCAATTTGACAATGGCGACGCCGCCAACTTACTGAATATAAAGATGATGGAAAAGAAACCTGATAGCCCAATGAACGAGCCTTCCCTCGATAAAACCTATAACCCCGCAGAAATTGAGCAGAGCCTGTATGCTCACTGGGAGAAAAGCGGTTATTTTAAACCTAATGGGGATACCACCCAAGATAGTTTCTGTGTCGTTATTCCACCACCGAACGTCACTGGTAGCCTGCACATGGGGCACGCTTTCCAACAAACTATCATGGACACTATGATCCGTTACCAACGTATGCAAGGTAAAAATACCTTATGGCAGACGGGAACTGACCATGCGGGTATCGCAACTCAGATGGTGGTTGAGCGTAAAATTGCAGCGGAAGAAGGTAAAACTCGCCACGATTATGGTCGTGAACCGTTCATTGACAAAATTTGGCAGTGGAAAGCAGAATCCGGCGGCACTATCTCACAGCAAATGCGCCGTTTAGGTGACTCTGTTGACTGGGATCGCGAACGCTTCACCATGGATGAAGGCCTGTCTAAAGCGGTAAAAGAAGCCTTCGTACGGATGTATAAAGAAAACCTGATTTACCGCGGCAAACGCCTCGTTAACTGGGATCCTAAACTGCATACCGCCATTTCTGATCTTGAAGTTGAAAATCGTGAAATCAAAGGTTCCATGTGGCATCTGCGCTATCCACTGGCTGACGGCGCAAAAACGGCTGAAGGTAAAGATTATTTAGTGGTTGCCACCACCCGCCCTGAAACCATGTTAGGGGATACTGGTGTTGCCGTTAACCCAGAAGATCCACGTTATAAAGATTTAATTGGCAAAGAAATTATTCTACCGATTATTAATCGCCGTATTCCAATTGTGGGTGACGAACACGCGGATATGGAAAAAGGCACGGGTTGCGTGAAAATCACCCCTGCTCATGACTTTAACGACTATGAAGTCGGTAAACGCCATCAGTTAACAATGATTAATATGATGGATTTAGATGGTAATGTACGTCACGAAGCAGAGGTTTTCGATACCAACGGCCACCCTTCTACTGCCTATAGCAGTGAAATTCCAGAAAATTACCGTGGGATGGAGCGTTTTGCTGCACGTAAAGCCATCGTTGCCGAATTCGATTCACTCGGCTTATTAGTTGAAGTTAAACCTCACGATTTAACCGTGCCTTACGGTGACCGTGGTGGTGTGGTTATTGAGCCAATGCTGACCGACCAATGGTATGTACGCACGGCACCTTTAGCGAAAGACGCGATTAAAGCCGTAGAAGATGGTCGTATCCAATTCGTTCCACGCCAATACGAAAACATGTATTTCTCTTGGATGCGTGATATTCAAGATTGGTGTATTTCTCGTCAGTTATGGTGGGGTCACCGTATTCCTGCATGGTATGACGATAAAGGCAATGTCTACGTAGGCCGTGATGAAGACGAAGTTCGTCGTGAAAACAATCTAGCGGCAGATATTGCACTGCGCCAAGACGAAGACGTATTGGACACATGGTTCTCTTCCGGTCTGTGGACATTCTCAACATTAGGTTGGCCAGAAAATACCGATGCACTAAAAACTTTCCATCCAACAGATGTATTAGTTAGTGGCTTCGATATCATTTTCTTCTGGATCGCCCGTATGATCATGATGACCATGCACTTCATCAAAGATGAAAACGGCGAGCCACAAGTGCCATTTAAAACGGTCTACATGACAGGTCTGATCCGTGATGAAGAAGGCCAAAAAATGTCTAAGTCCAAAGGGAACGTTATTGACCCACTGGATATGATTGATGGAATTTCACTCGAAGATCTGCTGGAAAAACGCACGGGCAACATGATGCAGCCACAATTGGCTGAAAAAATTGCGAAACGAACCCGTAAAGAGTATCCGGAAGGAATTGAAGCCCATGGTACTGACGCACTACGCTTTACGTTAGCAGCATTAGCGTCAACGGGTCGTGATATCAACTGGGATATGAAACGCCTGTCTGGTTACCGTAATTTCTGTAATAAATTATGGAATGCAAGCCGTTTCGTTCTGATGAATACGGAAGGCCAAGACTGCGGTCAAAATGGCGGTGAAATGAGCTTCTCATTGGCTGATCGCTGGATCATGGCACAGTTCAACCAAACCGTGAAAGCGTACCGTGAAGCGCTAGATACTCACCGTTACGATATCGCCGCAGGTATTTTGTATGATTTCACATGGAATGAGTTCTGTGACTGGTACTTAGAGCTGTCTAAGCCTGCGGTTCATAAAGGTAACGAAGCGCAAGTTCGTGCCGCTCGTTTTACTTTAATTGAGGTACTAGAAGGCTTGCTGCGCCTTGCTCATCCAATCATTCCATTCATTACTGAGACCATTTGGCAACGTGTTAAAGTGGTTAAAGGTATTGATGCCGATACCATTATGCTACAAGCGTTTCCAGAGTTCGATGCGGCTAAAGTCGATGAACTTGCACTGAGCGATCTTGAGTGGATCAAAGAAGCGATTATTGCTGTACGTAATATCCGTGCAGAAATGAACATTTCTCCAGGCAAACCACTGGATGTGATGTTGCGTGGTGCTTCTGCGGATGCTAAACGCCGTGTAGAAGAAAACCAAAGCTTTATCAAATCGATGGCACGCTTAGAGAGCATCCGCATACTGGCTGAAGGTGAAGAGGCCCCTGTTTCTGTCACTAAACTGGTTGGTGGTGCTGAGCTACTGATCCCAATGGCTGGTCTTGTCGACAAAGACGCGGAACTGGCTCGTTTAGATAAAGAGCTGGAAAAAGTGGTTAAAGAAATTGACGCTATTGAAAGCAAACTGGCAAACGATGGTTTCGTTAGCCGTGCACCTGCTGCGGTAGTGGAAAAAGAGCGTGAGCGTTTAACTGCAAATATTGAAGCGAAAGCGAAAATTGAAGCACAGAAAGTGACTATTGCCTCTTTGTAATCATTAAGTTTTGCATCTCTCGCCCTGACTTGTCATCGATGAGTCAGGGCTTTTTTATCTCTGAGTATTGAAAAACCTTGAAAGATCCTCAATATCATAAGCATTGCACCAACCAATGGTTCAATTGAAGTTATAATCAATACAAATAAAAAGAGATGTTCTCATGACAACAAACACAACCTCTACTGTTCAAATTCGTTTAATTGAACCTAAAGATAATCCAGGGATCGCGGCAGTTATTCGTGAAGTTTCCGCAGAACATGGTTTAACCGCAGATAAAGGTTTTGCTGTAGCGGACCCTATTTTAGATACCTTATATGAAGTGTATAGTAAGCCACGCAGCGCGTACTGGGTGGTCGAAATGGACGGTAAGGTAGTTGGCGGCGGCGGGATTTCTCAAGTTGCCGGTGGCGACGAACAAACCGCAGAACTACAAAAAATGTATCTCTCATCTGTATTACGCGGTAAAGGCTTAGCCAAGCAAATCGTCCTTCAGTCACTGGAATTTGCTAAACAGCAAGGTTATACCCGCTGCTACTTAGAAACCACTAAAGAGCTGCAAGCTGCGATTAAATTATATGAAAAATTAGGCTTCGACTTTATCGATGAGCCTCTGGGTAATACTGGTCATAGTGACTGTGAAATTCGCATGTTGAAGGCGTTATAATTTTAATCCGTAAAACAAAAAAGGATAGTTTTTAGCTATCCTTTTAAGTCTATAAACGATTCGACTAATTATTAATGAACCCGATCTTCTGGTTCAGGATCGTCACCGTCTTCGTCGTCATATTCTGCGTCTGGATCTTCAAAATAAGTGCCCCAACCATCGTAATTGACGCCCATTTTTTCAGCCAGTTTCATTAATTGCTCAACCTGAGCATCAATTAACTCTGCATTTAATGCACTTTCACTGATCACATCACAGCACATTAGTGTTTCACCCGTTTCGATTTCGAGCTCTTCTGCATCCGTCACTTCATAACCGAGTTTAAACGCTTCAACTGCGGCCTTTTCTAATAACGCAAAGTTATCCGCAGAAAAGTGATGTTCAATGGCATACAGTGCATCTGGGTCACTGCCATCTTCCAGTAATTCTTCGATAATTAGCCGAGTTTCTTCGTGCTGTGCATCGAGTTCTGCTTTATCAACCATATCCACACCCCTTATTCCATTATCGCTATTCTCTGCCTCATTCTCCCATAGGGTTAGCAGTGAAACCATACTTTTCAAAATAATTCTTTTTCATTTGGGGTTGATTTTGAATTTTTATGAATATAAATTGAATATTAATTCAACTAAAAAAGGCTGCATTTTATGAATCCCTTCTATAATAAGCATTTTCTCAGATTATTGGATTTTACTTCTAGCGAAATTCATTCATTATTAAAACTCTCTGCTTGGTTAAAATCAGAAAAAAAAGCAGGGACTGAGCCCCCCCTTCTTGCTGGTAAAAATTTAGCCCTTATCTTTGAAAAAGATTCCACACGCACCCGCTGCGCATTTGAAGTTGGCGCCTTTGACCAAGGCGCTAGAGTGACCTATTTAGGGCCTTCTGGTAGCCAAATTGGCCACAAAGAAACGATGAAAGATACCGCAAGAGTCCTCGGCAGAATGTACGATGGGATCCAATATCGGGGCTTTGCGCAAAGCACTGTTGATGTATTAGCCGCGCATTCGGGAGTGCCTGTGTGGAATGGACTAACTAACGAATTCCATCCCACACAGTTATTAGCCGACTTGCTGACGATTCAAGAACACCGACCAAATACCCCTTTCTCTGAAATTAAATTTGCATATTTAGGCGATGCGCGCAATAACATGGGTAACTCTATGTTAGAAGCGGCCGCGCTGACAGGGTTAGATTTGCGTTTAGTGGCGCCTAAGAGTTGCTGGCCTGAACAGGCGCTGATTGATACCTGCCAACAAATTGCCAAAACGACAGGGGCGAAAATCACGCTCACTGAAGATGTGGCACAAGGTGTCAAAGGGGCAGACTTTATTTATACCGATGTGTGGGTATCAATGGGGGAAGCCAAAGAGGTTTGGGCACAAAGAATTCATCTGTTAAAACCTTATCAGGTCAATATGGATGTGATTAAGTTAACAGGTAACCCAAATGTAAAATTCCTGCACTGCTTACCTGCATTTCACAATGAAGACACTACGCTTGGGGCACAATTAGCAAAAGAGTTCAATATGTTTGGCGGATTAGAAGTGACTGAAGAAGTGTTTGAGTCCCCTTACAGCATTGTGTTCGATCAAGCAGAAAACCGCTTGCACACCATTAAAGCCGTGATGGTGGCGACATTAGCCCCTGAATTACCCGTTACTGTTTTCTAAGCCTATGCCCCTCAATGCA
Source organism: Providencia rettgeri (assembly GCF_041075285.1). Classification (NCBI taxonomy): domain Bacteria; kingdom Pseudomonadati; phylum Pseudomonadota; class Gammaproteobacteria; order Enterobacterales; family Morganellaceae; genus Providencia; species Providencia rettgeri. Next base: position 3,155,520 of record NZ_CP163512.1, read on the forward strand.
AACTATTGGGTTGAGGGGCAATAGAATCCGCTAAGGTCGCTCGCCTTTTGCTAAACGCTGATTGATGCTTTCAATCACTTCCGGCAAATCAGCCAAGGTATCAATCACATAATGAGCACCTGCGGCATACAGCTTATCTACCGCGCGCTGTTTAAGTATATCGACGTCATATTTGGGCATCCTTTGATACTCATCCCATGTTTTACCAAACTCATTCCCTGATAGAGCCACCCCAACACTCCACATCCCAGCATTACGCCCTTCTTCGATCCCCGGTACCGCATCATCCACTTTGATACAGGTGAACACGGAATGAATACCTAATTCAATCACGTTTTTCAGTGCCATCCATGGCCCTGGGCGTGCCCCTGCTGGGATATCGTCACTCGCCACCCAATAATCCGGCTGATAACCTTGTGCAGCAGCTGCGGGAACCAGTTTTTCCATCACGGCTCTAGGATACCCAGAACAGGAACCTATCTTAATGTTTTGCTGACGTAGTGTCGCAATAGTGTCGATAACACCTTCAATTGGAGAGGCAAAATCGACAACTTTGGCAATTTGCAGTGGCATAAATGCAGCGTAGATAGCATCAATATCCTCATTGTTCATTGAGCGCTCAAATTTTGCATTCCAAAGGGCATCAACTTCAGGTAATTTCCCCAATGCTTCAATATGTTGCCACTTGCCTAGCCCCATTGGGATCCGTGCTTGTGCTAGGGCAATGTTAATATCAAACGCACCTTTAAAGGCTTCAATAAAAATTTGAGTCGGCGCAAAAGAGCCAAAATCGACGGTAGTGCCCGCCCAATCGAGAATAACAGCTTGAATGCGAACCATATTTTTCCCTTATTATTTCCAGTAAATGGCTTTTTCAATTGCCACCAGCAATGCATCTATCTGTTGTTCATATACTTCACCAATATTTCCAATACGAAAGCAATCACTCTGAGAGACTTTCCCCGGGTAAATAACAAAGCCTTGAACTTTTAAGCGCTGATAGAATGTGTTGAATTGATAATCAGGTGAACTTGGTGAGTAGAATGCAGTGATAATTGGCGAATGCACGTTATCTTCGAGTAATGTGGTAAAACCTAATGCTCTCATACCCGCGACCAACTTTTGTTGGTTTTGCTGGTAACGTTGAAACCTTGCCACAACCCCACCTTCTTCGCTAAGCTCTTTAAGTGCTTGAGCAAAAGCCAGCACGGTATGTGTGGGTGAAGTAAACCGCCATTTGCCATGATAATCCTCCATACAGCGCCACTGTGCATATAAATCAAGTGAGAGTGAACGTGAATGCCCTTTACATTGTTCAAGGGCTTGAGTTCGCGCGATCACAAAGGCAAAACCGGGTACACCTTGAATACATTTATTGGCTGAACTAATTAAGAAATCGATGTTTAGCGCAGCAATATCCATAGGGATCCCCCCAAAACTACTCATTGCATCCACGATATAGTGTTTTTGATACTGTTTGGCTAATTTCGCCACTTTTTCGATAGGGTTGAGGATCCCTGTCGTGGTTTCACAATGCACCATGGCAATGTGTGTAATTGCGCTATCTTGTTGTAATATTTGCTCAATCCATTGCTCATCAGGTAAAGTCATTTCACCACAATCATACACACAATGATTGATAGCCAGTCGCTGAGCCATTTCGGCCATCCGTGTGCCATAAGCCCCATTACTGATAATAAATACTTTGTCCGTAGCGCTCACTGCACTACCTAAAACCGCCTCTACAGCATAACTTCCACTACCTTGCAGCAAAACAGCGGAGTACCCTGATTGAGTTGTCGCTAATTCAACAAGCTGTTGGCGAATACGCTGTACCACCGCCAGATTGTAATCATCATCCCATGTGCAACTATCAAATAACATCGCCTCTTTGACGGTTTTCGAGGTCGTCAGCGGCCCTGGAGTTAATAACAAATAATGATCCGTTGTCATTCAATTCACCCTTGGTCTATACCAGATAACTATTATCATGGTCGTAAATAAGCCAAAAGGTCAAAGGAAAAGTCGCTATGAAACAAAAAATTCATATAACTATGTATAATGTGAAAAAACAATAACAGGAAATAGCGATGAAATTATCAACGGAGGAAACCCCTCAATACTTGCTGATTAAGGCACAGTTGCAGGCGCGTATCCAAAATGGCGCATTAAAAAGTGGCGACAAGCTCCCTTCTGAACGCGAGCTTTGTGCCATTTTTAATACGACAAGAGTAACCATTCGCGAAAGTTTGGCGCAGTTAGAGTCCAGTGGTGCAATTTACCGCTCTGAACGCCGAGGCTGGTTTGTCACACCGGAGCGCCTTTGGCTAGATCCCACGCAAAATACCAATTTTCATAAACTCTGCATTGAGCAAGGACGGCAACCGAAAACTAGGTTACTGGACGGACGGGTGGCCACCGTACCTCTTGATGCGATGTCCCCACTGCAACTTCAGCCTTTTGAGCAAATCTATCTCCTGACTCGTTTACGTTTCGCTGATGATAGAGCGGTTTGTTATTGCGAAAACCACTGCCTACCCGCTCGCGTTCCCGAGCTACTGAGCCATGATCTCAACGGTAGCTTAACCGAAGTGTATGAAGCACATTTTGGGCTGATATATACCAGCATGCATTTATCCTTCTATCCAACCGCAATGCCCCCGCAAGCGGCTCATGCGCTAGGTGTGTCGGTTGGTCGACCTGCTTTGCTGTTACAGCGTTTAAACTATGATCAATATGGCCGAATTTTGGATTACGATGTGGAATATTGGCGACACGATAGCCTGCGTATTGAAGTTGATACCTTATAAACAGAGGTTCTAGCCAAGTTCACTAGGTGGCGAGCCTTGCCCCTTGCCTAATCTAACTTTAATTCGAATAAAAATTAACCATCAAAGATCAACAGCCCCTAGGCCAATAAAATATTTTTCGCTATTTAATCGCATTTCATCTTTTTGTCATATAAACCCGTTAGCGTAAAAACATCTGGTATATACCAATACGATTTACCTAACTGGAGATAACCATGAAACCGACTTATTTAGCTGGATTATTGATAGCCGCCTTTTGTTCTACCTCTGCATTTGCAGCTGATATTGTGACAGTTTATTCCGCTGATGGTCTACACGATGGCAACAATAGTTGGTATAAGAACCAATTTGCTGCTTTCACCAAGCAAACAGGCATTAAAGTTCAATATGTAGAAAGCGGTTCAGGTGCCATCGTAGAAAGGCTGGCTAAAGAGCGCACTAACCCTCAAGCGGATGTGCTGATCACCGTTCCTCCCTTTATTCAACGCGCCGCTAAAAATCAGTTACTTGCTGAATTTACCCCGGACGCAGCCACTCATATTCCAAATTCAAACGCTTACTACACCCCCATTGTCAATAATTACCTAACGTTTATCTATAACGCGAACTTATTAAAATCACCGCCTGAAAATTGGGATGCACTACTCGACTCTCGTTTTAAAAATAAATTGCAGTATTCCACACCTGGACAAGCAGGCGACGGGACGGCAGTGATGCTACAAGTTTTTCATAGTTTCAAAAGCAAAGACGCTGGGTTCGATTATTTAGGAAAGTTACAGGTCAATAATGTGGGGCCATCTGCTTCTACAGGAAAGCTCACCGCCCTTGTCAACAAAGGGGAATTGTATGTTGCTAACGGTGACTTACAAATGAACTTATCCCAAATGGCACGAAATCCAAATGTGCAAATTTTCTGGCCCAAAAATGAAAATGGTGAACGCAGTGCTCTGGTTCTGCCGTACGTCGTCGGCTTAGTGAATAATGGTCCAGAAACTGAAAATGGCAAAAAATTGATTAATTTCTTGTTAGATAAGCCATCCCAAAGCCGTGTCAGTGAGCTTTCTTGGGGCATGCCTGTCCGTTCGGATATCACACCATCAGATGCACAATATCGTACTGCGGTGAAAACCTTAGAGGGAGTGAAAACTTGGCAACCCAATTGGGACGATGTCGAAGTGTCTCTTTCTGCTGATATTTCCCGCTGGCAGCAAGTCACAGATAGCGAGTAATTTGGCATGTTAATGAAACGACAACCTATCACCACGATGCAAAAAACCGCACACTCTGGTATTACCTTAGAGTCTTTGCGCGTGTCTTACCACAATCATGTCGTGCTAAAACCACTCGACTTAACCATCGAGCCAGGTGAAATATTAGTGCTCATTGGTCCATCAGGTTCAGGCAAAACAACAGTATTACGCGCAATCGCAGGGTTTGCACAGCCCGATAACGGGCGAATTTTATTGGGTGATATGGATATCACCCACCTTCCCCCCTATCAACGCGGTCTGGGAATGGTGGTGCAAAACTATGCGCTTTTTCCCCATATGAAAGTTGAAGACAATGTCGCATTTGGGCTTCGAGCACAAAAAAAGTCTAATTCATTGATTAAGGAGCGAGTCGCTGAGGCATTAAATATTGTTGGTATGACGGATTATGCAACCCGCTACCCTCATCAGCTTTCCGGTGGGCAACAACAGCGTGTCGCCATTGCAAGAGCTATTGCGGTACGTCCTCGCGTGTTACTGCTCGATGAACCGCTTTGTGCGTTGGATGCGCAAATTCGTCACAATATGGTAGAGGAAATTGCGCGTTTACACCGCGAGCTCCCTGAACTCACCATCTTATATGTCACTCATGACCAAACTGAAGCCCTCGCATTAGGGGATAAAATTGGCATCATGAAAGAGGGCTATCTTGTTGCTCATGGTGAAAAAAACGCCTTGTACCACCGACCGCCAAACCGTTTTGCGGCTGAGTTTTTGGGGCGAGCTAATATTTTACCCGCCACACCTCTCTCCTTTTCCGCCACGCCTGCTCAAGTGAATGTCAGTTGTGCGGGTACATTGTTAGAGGCACAAACATTAGGAATGCGAGCGGGTACCCAAAAATTTGTGTGTATTCGCCCGCAGCACATCACTTTAATTCCTCATTCTAAAGCGACTAATCAACTCCATGGCAGATTGCAATCCATTCGCTGGCAGGGGGATCTTACTCATTTAATTTGTGATGTTGCAGGGGAAACGATGAGTGTTGCTGTTACACACTTAGCAACCCCTCCTCACGTTGGCGATAAGCTCACGTTATGGTTTTCTCCTACTGATACCGTTTTGATTGAGGAATGATATGTCACACATCAGATTGTCAAAAGGCCCCTCCTTGACGCTCAATCCCTTGTATTGGGTCTTGCCACCCCTACTGGTGCTCATCACACTATTTTTTTACCCACTATTGCTTATTGCAGCACAAGCACTACAAACTAAAACAGGGGAATTTGGGCTAGACGCATTTTGGCAACTTATTGAATCAAAGCGTTTTATTAGTGGGTTATGGAACACGCTACACATTGCCTTTTTTGCCACAATGGGTTGTCTGGTTGTAGGTAGTGTTCTATCGCTGATATTGGTTTTTGTGCCGTTTCCGGGCAGCCGATTTATCACTCAAGTGATTGATACTTTTATTGCTTTACCGACATTTTTAATTACCCTTTCGTTTACGTTCATTTATGGCTCAGCGGGATTACTCAACGGGGCATTAATAGCGATGTTCGATTTTGAGCTTCCCCCTATTGATTTCCTGTATTCCGTTAATGGGGTGATTTTAGCTGAGATCACCGTATTTACCCCGCTGATCATGCGTCCATTAATGGCTGCACTGCGCCAGATAGACAAAAGCCAACTCGAAGCCGCCAGTATTTTAGGTGCGCATCCTGCGCGTGTTATTACCCAAGTTATTTTTCCTGCCGCCATCCCTGCACTGCTTGCTGGTGGTAGCCTCTGCTTACTACTAACCACCAATGAATTTGGCATTGTCTTGTTTATTGGGGCAAAAGGCGTCAACACCTTACCCATGATGGTATACAGCAAAGCTATACTAGAATCTGATTATACGGTGGCTTGTATGATTGCCATGGTCAATATTGTGCTGTCGATCGGGTTATTTTCCCTCTATAGACTGGCGACAACTCGCCTTAGCGCTAGGTGAGAGGCTGTTAGCTAAAATGGTTTTAATTCAAATAAAAATTCACCATCAAAATAAACGGCCCTTAGGAGCTAATAATGTTGATTTGGTCTAAAAAAGGGCGCATAACGGTCATCGTTATCGCTGTCACGCTATTTAGTAGCTTATTTTTACTACCATTGATGATGATTTTACTGTCGAGCTTTAGCCGACAATGGAATGGCATTTTACCCACCGGGTTTACGTTTGAACATTTTGTGAATGCGTTTAGTGGACCTGCATGGGATGCCATCTTATCAAGCTTAATCGTTGGGTTGTGTGCCAGTTTATTTGCTTTGTTTTGTGGACTTTGGGCTGCATTAGCGCTCAGAAGGCAAAGCACCAAGTGGCAAAAATTTTGCGGTATCGTATTTTATTTACCCAGCGCCATCCCATCTGTATCGATTGGACTTGGGATCCTTGTGGCATTTAGCCAAGGTTACTTTCAGATGAACGGCACATTTTGGATCGTGTTTAGTGCCCACTTTGTTCTGATCTCTGCGTTTACTTTTAGCCACATTTCCACAGGGTTAGCACGTATTTCTCCCGATATTGAAAATATTGCCTCCAGCTTAGGCGCTTCCCCTTGGTATCGGTTATGTCATGTGACGTTACCATTATTGATGCCATGGATGATATCAGCCTTAGCATTAAGCCTATCACTGTCTTTAGGGGAATTAGGCGCAACCATGATGCTATATCCACCTGGGTGGGTTACATTACCAGTGTCGATTTTTAGCTTAACCGATCGGGGGAATATCGCCGATGGCTCTGCACTCACCATAGTGCTTGTGGCAATAACCCTACTATTAATGATGAAGCTAGAAAGAATAGCCAAAAAATTGGGGCAAAAATAATCACGAAAAAGCCTAAAAAGGCTTTTTCACTTTTCATCCATATCATCGAGTGTTTCAATAATCGTATTTTTAACATGCTTAACATATTTAATACAATTAACATATTTAAAAATAATTTAAGTTATTAATCATAAAAGCATTGAAATGACACTTAAGTAATTAGGCGGACAATTTAAAATAAATCGCTGAGTATTTATACTGAAAATTAAATATCATTAATCCACTGAGGCTTAAAAAAAGCGTTTTCCATTGCATTAAGCGAAAAATCAATATTAAGTTTTTATTTAAACTATCGCTATTTAATAACAATCACATATTGTCTAAAATGCTCTTTCTTTATATTAATAAAAAGGAATTTTTCATGAATTTGCTAAAAAAAAGTGGATTAGCATTGCTCGTCTGTGTTTCTTTACCTGCGTTATCTGCTGTCCAAAATATGCCAATTAATATTAAAGGTACATTTTCAAATGTCACTCAGCCTTGTACGGACACTAAGCTTGAATTTACCACGGCTTTCGGCGCTATTAACACGCTAGAAAAAGTGGGTGATGAAACATCCTATAGAAGCTCAGGCGGTTTAAGTTTTAATTGCCAATTCCCTGCTAAAGCAAAACTAACGTTCACCGCCAACAATGCACCAAATGCACCTGATTTATTTAAAACATCGAGTGATGCTTTTGGTGTTAAATTAAAATATAATGATGTGGAAGTAAAACCGGGTCAGTCTAATGATCTTAACGTTTCCCAAGGAAGTAATTATATTTCTTTCCAAACAAGCATGAAACGTGTATTAGCCAATGGCCCTAACGATTTTGGTAATCATACTTTTGATATCATCGGTAATTTGGCGATTACTTACCAATAATATATTACCTCTACATTTTGAACTGAGTCATCGTGTTACTCAGTTCAAAATGTTTGATTATAATAAATGAGTAATAACGCTTATTTTATTTGAGATATTTATAATGTATGCCATTAACTTAAAAATATTTATTCCATCTATATTATTATTCGGTATTACACCTTACTCTTTATCTGCAACACAAAATATGCCTATTCATATTAGTGGAACATTTTCAAATGCCCCATTATGTCAACTTACTGACAATTCGACCTTTTCAAACTTTACTCATGAGGCTAATTCCTCTAAAAAAATAGGGCAAGAAACCACAGCACACAAAGTTCCGCTTTCCATTGATTGCGAAGCACCAGTTAACGCTCAATTATCATTTACAACACCGGCAAGTGCCCATTCTAGTCAGCTATTCCAGACGTCGAGTAAAGCACATGCTATCAAATTAAGCTGGCAAGGTGAGCAAATACTACCGAATAAAAGCATTGCTATCACGATGACGCAAAATCAAAAAATTTATTATCTCGACGCTGCATTAGTGAGAGTTGCACCGAGTGGCGTAGGTGATTATGGCGAACACACGTTTAACATCGCAGGGAATTTGGCGATAGATTACCCCTAAATAATTTCCAATGATATCTGTGATGATAAGTTTTCCATCTTGCTGATTTCTTAAATTTTTATTGATTTGACTAATTTTCAATCCAAAAATAAAAAATAAAATTTTCATTTTTCTTTATGCAAACGCTTGCGTCAGCAAGAGACATGGGTATAATGCGCCACAATTTGTCGGGAGAAACCATGAACGCTGCTGCTGTATTTTTTACACAGAACACCTCCAACGTACTGCCTTCGAGCGGTCTGGACAGCCTGTTTTTTCCCTCCGTATTGATAAAAAAGCCCCTCATTGAGGGGCTTTTTTTTGGCCTATAGACTTAACATGTCTTGCTGACAAAAGGAGAACAACCATGCCGAATCCTTTATATCTTCGCGATATCATTTCGATTAACGATTTAGACCGCTCAGATCTTGAGCTTGTGCTCACCGTGGCTGCATCATTAAAAAAACAGCCACAACCTGAATTTCTGAAACATAAAGTCGTTGCAAGTTGTTTCTTCGAGGCATCAACCAGAACACGTTTATCATTCGAAACTGCAATCCACCGCTTGGGGGCGTCGGTTGTGGGTTTCTCTGATAGCACCAACACATCGTTAGGTAAAAAAGGCGAAACCTTAGCGGATACGATTTCGGTTATTAGCCAATATGTTGATGCGATCGTCATGCGTCACCCACAGGAGGGCGCAGCACGTTTAGCAAGCCAATTTGCAGGCCAAATCCCTGTCATCAACGCTGGAGACGGTTCTAACCAGCACCCAACACAAACTCTACTGGATTTGTTCACTATCCAAGAAACACAAGGCCGTTTAGAAAACTTGCAGGTGGCAATGGTTGGTGATCTCAAATACGGCAGAACCGTACACTCACTAACGCAGGCCTTGTCTAAGTTTGAAGGAAACCACTTCTATTTTATCGCCCCTGAAGCGCTATCTATGCCGAACCATATCTTGCATATTTTGGAAGAAAAAGGCGCAACTTATAGCTTGCACAATAATATCGATGAAGTGATGCCAGAGCTGGATATTCTGTATATGACACGCGTCCAAAAAGAGCGGCTTGACCCGTCTGAATATGCGAATGTGAAAGCACAGTTCATCTTGCGTGCCGAAGATTTACATTCAGCCAAACCAAATTTAAAAGTCTTACACCCACTGCCACGTATTGATGAAATCACCGTAGACGTGGATAGCACACCTTATGCCTATTACTTCCAACAAGCAGGTAACGGTATCTATGCACGCCAAGCGTTGCTATCACTGGTTTTAAATAAAGAATTGGCTATCTGAGGAGGAACTTATCATGACACACGACCATAAACTACAAGTTGAAGCAATCAGCTACGGTACCGTTATCGACCACATTCCTGCTCAAATTGGCTTTAAGCTACTAAAATTATTTAGGCTGACCAAAACAGATGAACGCATTACCATTGGGCTAAATTTACCCTCAAGTCATCTGGGCAAAAAAGACATTATCAAAATCGAGAATACCTTTTTAACCCCTGAGCAAGCTAACCAATTGGCGATGTATGCCCCAGAAGCGACCGTGAATCGCATTGAAGACTACCAAGTCGTTGAAAAATTGGAATTAACATTACCTGAACATATCGATAATGTGCTGGTATGCCCTAACAGTAACTGTATTAGCCACAATGAACCCGTTGCAAGCAGTTTCCGCGTGAAGAAATTGGGCAAAGAAGTCGCATTGACCTGTCGTTTCTGTGAAAAAGAGTTCGATAGAGATGCTGTGATCAATAACCAATAGGTTATTTCAGCGTAGACTTCGGTGTTGTCTGGGCGCAATCCGTGTTTTAATAGTGCCTAATAGCCATAAAAATGTGACTCCACCTAAGTAATATCAGACGAGTCGCTTCTTTTACGTGATGAAACGGAGTAATTATGTCATACGAAATCAATACAGAAAACGCACCCGCTGCCATTGGTCCATACGTTCAAGGCGTTGATTTGGGTAGCATGGTTATCACTTCAGGCCAAATTCCTGTTGATCCAAAAACGGGGGACGTGCCAGAAGATATCGCCGCACAGACTCGCCAATCACTGGCTAACGTCAAAGCGATCTTAGAGAAAGCAGGCTTAACAGCAGCCGATATCGTCAAAACCACTGTATTCGTTAAAGACTTAAATGACTTTGCGACAGTCAATGCGACCTATGAAGAATTCTTCAAGCAACACAATGCGCCATTCCCAGCGCGTTCTTGCGTTGAAGTCGCCCGTCTTCCAAAAGATGTAAAAATTGAAATCGAAGCAATCGCAGTACGCAAATAACGCTTAATTCTATGCAGGCACCCCATTATCCTGATGGGGTGTTAATCACCGTCCATTGTCAAATATTACGCGGCTCTCTACGTCTCCCCCTTCTTTTCTTTTTTACCGTCAGGTTTCTCCCCTAAACCAACCGACGCGTCAATAATTCAACCCATCAGCATGGTGACAACAAGTGCCATCATACCTGAAGGCAATAAAGCGAATTCATACTGTGAATACCTGTTATTAATTATAGATACATGATGATTTCATTTTCTTAATTCATGATTAAACTCATCGCCAATACTGGGCAATTTTCGTTAACTTAATGGAAACTTAAGTTAAACTTTTTGATTACCCACAAAATTATTTATTTTTCCCCCCACGTTGAATATTCAGGAACTTAATTATTTTCCTTGTCTTAGATCAAATTAATGTCAGCTAAAAAAAAGTAATATCCCACATATTGTGTTTTAATTGCCAGCATAGACACTATATGTAGTATTTATTCACATTTTATCCACAGATAAACGCTAAGCAGAAAAACAACGGATAACACCGTAGCGCGGTGGATAACATAAAAGGAGAGAGACAGTGGGAACGGTTGTCATTAAAAGAGATGGTTGTCAGGTCAATTTTGACCTTCCGAGAATTCAAGAAGCTGTAAAGCGTGCCGCTGCTGCGGTGAATGTTAAGGATGACGATTATTGTCTTCAAGTTGCCTCTATTGTAACAGAGCAACTTTGCGACCGTAGCCAAGTGGATATTGGTGAAATCCAAGACGCTGTCGAAAACCAGCTAATGGCGGGACCATACAAAGATTTAGCTCGTGCTTATATTGAATATCGCCATGATAGGGACAGCGAGCGTGAAAAACGCAGCCAACTTACCCATGATATCCGCGGATTAATTGAGCAAAGTAATGTTTCCTTGTTGAACGAAAATGCCAACAAAGACAGTAAAGTGATCCCAACTCAGCGAGACTTGCTTGCCGGGATCGTGGCAAAACATTACGCCAAGCAGCATATTTTACCTCGCGACGTCGTTCTAGCTCATGAAAGAGGCGAAATTCACTATCATGACCTCGACTATGCGCCATTTTTCCCGATGTTTAACTGCATGCTGATTGACCTTAAGGGCATGTTAACCAATGGGTTTAAAATGGGAAATGCAGAAATTGAACCCCCTAAATCAATTTCTACAGCCACAGCGGTCACTGCACAGATCATCGCTCAAGTCGCTAGCCACATTTATGGTGGCACAACCATCAACCGAATTGATGAAATTTTAGCCCCTTATGTGGCAATTAGTTATCAAAAACATTTAAAAGTGGCGCAAGAGTGGGGAATTGCTGACGCAGAAGGTTACGCGCAAAACCGTACAGACAAAGAGTGTTACGATGCATTCCAATCTTTAGAGTATGAGGTAAATACGCTACATACTGCTAATGGCCAAACGCCATTTGTCACTTTTGGCTTTGGGTTAGGTACATCAAAAGAAGCGCGTTTAATTCAACAGTCTATTTTGAGAAACCGCATTGCAGGCCTTGGCAAAAACCGTAAAACCGCGGTTTTCCCTAAACTCGTTTTCGCCATCAAAGATGGATTAAACCACAAACTGAGCGACCCAAATTACGATATCAAACAACTCGCGTTAGAATGTGCCAGTAAGCGTATGTACCCCGATATTCTCAATTATGACCGTGTTGTTGATGTTACTGGCTCATTTAAAACCCCAATGGGCTGCCGTAGCTTCTTAGGTGTTTATGAAGAAAATGGCGAGCAAATTCATGATGGTCGCAATAATTTAGGCGTTATTAGCCTGAACTTGCCACGTATTGCTATTGAAGCACAAGGTAGCGAAGATGCATTTTGGGCGATATTGGATGAGCGCCTCACTATCGCGAAAAAAGCCTTAATGACACGGATTGCCCGCCTAGAAACGGTGAAAGCCCGCGTTGCCCCTATTCTCTATATGGAAGGCGCTTGCGGCGTAAGGTTAAAAGCAGATGATAATGTCGCTGAAATTTTCAAAAATGGTCGAGCCTCAATTTCCTTAGGCTACATTGGGCTACATGAAACTATCAATGCGCTCTTTGGTTCAAAAACCCATGTGTATGATAGCGAAAAACTGCGTGAAAAGGCGGTGGCTATCGTCAACCGTTTACGTCAGGCAACGGACGAATGGAAAGCCCAAACAGGCTACGGTTTCAGTTTATATAGCACTCCTAGTGAAAACCTGTGCGACCGTTTTTGCCGCATCGACACAGCTGAATTTGGCATCATTGAAGGCGTCACAGATAAAGGCTACTACACCAATAGCTTCCATTTAGATGTTGAAAAACAAGTCAATCCATACGACAAAATTGACTTTGAAGCCCCTTACCCTGCACTCGCGAATGGCGGTTTTATTTGCTACGGTGAGTACCCAAACTTGCAACACAACGTCAGGGCGCTGGAAGATGTGTGGGACTATAGCTATCAACATGTTCCTTATTATGGCACCAATACACCAATAGATGAGTGTTATGAATGTGGTTTCTCTGGAGAGTTTTCCTGTACCAGTAAAGGTTTCACCTGCCCTGCTTGCGGCAATCATGACACTAACCGAGTCTCAGTGATCCGCCGTGTCTGTGGTTATTTAGGTAGCCCAGATGCAAGGCCATTCAACGCCGGTAAACAAGAAGAAGTGAAGCGTCGTATCAAACACTTAGGTAATGGTCAAATAGGCTAATGGTATGAATTATCACCAATACTACCCTGTTGATGTGGTTAATGGTCCAGGAACCCGCTGCACACTATTTGTGGCGGGCTGTGTTCACCAGTGTCGTGGTTGTTACAACCAAAGTACATGGCGTGTGGATTCAGGAGTACCATTCACCCAAGAAATGGAAGACCAAATTATTCAAGATTTGCAAGATACTCGCATCCGTCGGCAGGGGCTTTCCCTTTCTGGTGGAGACCCACTACACCCTGCTAATTTGCCAGCGATACTTAAATTAGTAAAACGGGTAAAAGCAGTTTGCCCAGATAAGGATATCTGGCTTTGGACGGGTTATAAATTAAATGAGCTGACTCTCGAACAACAAAAGGTAGTCAGCTTGGTCAATACCTTGATTGACGGCAAGTTTGAACAAGATCTTCATGACCCGCGCTTAATTTGGCGCGGCAGTGCAAATCAAGTGATCCACTATTTGCGCTAGGCTTTTCGTCCCCAATGCAGTTTTGTGCCAAACCCCAATTTATTGTCCACCATTTTGACCTTTTCTAACTGAAGCTGCCAAATTGGCAGTTTCGCTGTTAGGGCAACAGGGAATCGTCGGCAATAGACCTTTCGAGCTTGCTGTTCCGCGTCCCCGACAAGTCTTTTAATTTCACCAATAAATTGGATCCCCTGTATTGTATTAACGGCTTTGGTTTGTGTGGAGATTGTGCCTGCCACATGGGCGTTAGCAACCATCAATTGACCATGCTTAGAATCAGTGTCTGTCATTAAAATCAATGACATATTTTTCGCATCAAATGCATAATAACAACTGGCGGGCCAGATATCATTGTGATGATGGGTGAATAAGGAAAAAACGTGTTGGCGAGAAATATAGCGCTGAATGTGTTTTAAGGTTTGTTCAGGCGTCATAGCGGTTTCCATATAGGCTCGTTCAGAACAAGCTCATGGAGATCACTCCATAAGCTTGCTAAAACAGTTCTGAACGCAGGTATAAAGTTCGCTATTACTATAGCCTAACTAATTAGAAGATGGTTCTAATTAGTTAGAGCTTTCACTCAAAACAATTCGAGTTGTAGTTAGGCGGCAACTGTATAAGGCACACATATGTAACTAGTGCGAATAAACGTAACCAACAACGCTACGACTCGAAGTATAAAGAGTACAAAGATTATTTGTAAATAGCCGCTGTCCCACTCATGGAATTCTCACCACCTGCTGAGATCACACGGAAAGAAGCTGCCCCAGCTTCATCAGCTTTTTTGGCCAATTGTGCGGTCAAGTCATTTACACTAACTGCACCGGTAACTGAAACATAACCCGCTACAGGCTGATTAGAATGTTGAACTTCATCAGCAGCCATTGAACCAAATGATACAGCACCCAAAGCTAAAACAGCAGCGAATAATGTTGATTTTTTCATATTGCGTTCCTTTTTGTAAAATTGATTTTTAATCGGGTTTTTACTGTCACCCTGTGATGTTGATCATATTATGCACTTTAACTTGGAATGAAAATTAGCATATTTTGCTATCATCATTCAAAAAAATTGAATGATAACCTATATTGAGGTTACAAATTTGTGAAGGTTTTATTGTGTTTTTTATTTATATATTAATGTGTTATAAATAACTTCTTTAACAAATATATTCGTCGTTAACCTATCGTTTTTATAAGACATATCAGCACAAAATGACAAAAAACACCTCAGAAAAAAGCGAGTTAAAGCCAAATAGCTGGTATCTCTATCTGGTGAGAGAAAAAAATAACGCACTTTATTGTGGGATCACGACAGATGTGCAGCGCCGATTTGCGCAACACAAAGCGGGAACGGGTGCAAAAGCGTTGAAAGGAAAAATGCCTCTAACATTAGCATTTTCATGTTTGATAGGCTCGCGTTCAGCCGCTTCTCAAATGGAATATCAAATTAAGCAACTGAATAAAAAAGCAAAAGAAAAGCTGGTCATTGACCAGCCTGACGATATTATTGCTTATTTAGCTCACGCTAAGTTGTCAAAATGTGAAGAGTAGAGCACATCACCGTGCTGCTCACCTATTTCACCATTTTCTAATCCGCAAATTAAAAAGTGAGCTTGTTGTTCTGGCCATTGGCAACGAATACCATGCTTAGATGCAGGCACAAACCCAAAGCGTGAGTAGTATTGCTCATCACCCAAGACAACCACAGCACCGTAACCAAATTCATTCAGGCTATCTAACCCTTCATAAATCAGTTTCGCTGCAATACCTTGCCTCTGATGCGCTTTATTAACCGCCAATGGGGCTAGCCCCACCCACTGCACGTCCTCACCATTTAGATCAACGGGAGTAAAACCAACATAACCGATCACTTCGCCGCTATCATTAGTGGCAACCACACCTAATGTCAGCAAACCGTCCTCTCGTAAATGCTGAACAAGGTTGGCTTCTGCTTCAGTAGGGAAAGTGTCACGCAGTAATCTATCAATGCCCATGGCATCAACTGGGATTTCTACCCGAATTAACATGAGGTCAACGCAGGGGCTTTATGCTCTGCGTCCTCGCTATCGTGTACCGTTTTAATCACATCCGCTAGTTGCAACAGTGCAAAACGCAATGGCGCTGGCATATTTTCGAGCTCAAACGCATCCATCAAGTTTTTCACATACAGCCCTAACTCGGTATCCCCTTCAATTACCAAACGGCGTTGGAAAAATAACGTATCAGGATCTTCCTTACGAGCCGCTATTAGCACTAAATCATTTGCATTGCCGCTAACACTGACGTCCGCTTGAGCATGTTGCTTAACCACAAGCTGCCCCTCTTGCAAACTGATAAACCATACCAGCGCTAAATCACGGATTTCCACTTTGAGCCATTTATCTTCTAGAAAATCAAGCTCCCCTTCTTTAACTGACTCACGAAACTGCCAACTTAATAATTGTTCAAGCACCTGACGTTGCACAGCAAATGGGGTCACTTTTAAAGGCAATTTCAAAAGTGAAGGGCCTTTTGTGATGAGTTGAGAACGAATTTTACCTAACACAATACTGACTCCCGTATTCATTGTCTGCCCGTATTCGTGTAACTACTTAATCAGAGTAGCAGCTCGAAGTAATTAGGGTAACATGTTGTCTATACACATAATTTAGAAAAATCCTAACAATCAATAATCACATTCGTTGATATTATTAATGTGCTATTTGAGTTATGATAAGTATCTTGCCAAAAAATAGGGGCTCTGGTTTGATCCTATATCAATTTTTACCCATCTCGCCAGTATTTATTTTTTATCTGTCCGTTTTGCCAATTGTGTAACGAATACAAACATCCATTAACAATTTCTCTGCTCTAAATCAAAATCTATAACAGTTCCCTTGATTAAAATAGCGACTGTCAAAATTTATACAGGATAGGTCAATGGAATTACTCTGCCCAGCAGGAAACTTGCCTGCTTTAAAAGCCGCAGTCGATAATGGCGCTGATGCGGTGTATATCGGGCTAAAAAATGATACCAATGCTCGACATTTTGCTGGCTTGAATTTTACGCAAAAAAAACTCCACGAAGCCGAGCGCTATGTTCACAGCCACAATCGTAAATTACACATTGCCATCAATACGTTCGCTCACCCTGATGGATATCAGAGATGGCAGGATTCCGTGGATCTTGCCGCCGATCTCGGTGCCGATGCCCTAATTATCGCCGATATTGCCATGTTAGAGTATGCCGCAACCAAATATCCACATATAGAAAGACATGTTTCTGTCCAAGCCTCTGCTACCAACACGGAAGCTATCCACTTTTATCAACGCAACTTTGATGTTCACCGCGTGGTACTGCCTCGCGTACTCTCGATCCATCAAGTTAAACAACTGGCGAAAAATAGCCCTGTCCCCCTCGAAGTGTTCGCCTTTGGCAGCCTATGTATTATGGCAGAAGGGCGCTGTTATTTATCATCTTATCTGACAGGAGAATCGCCAAATACCGTTGGCGCCTGTTCCCCTGCCCGCTTTGTACGCTGGCAACAAACGGCTGATGGCATGGAGTCTCGCTTAAATGATGTGCTTATCGACCGCTATAACGTGGATGAAAATGCAGGTTACCCTACACTGTGTAAAGGTCGTTATTTAGTGGATGAGCAAAAATACCATGTGTTGGAAGAGCCCACCAGCCTTAATACCATCGAATTATTACCTGAGCTTATGGCTGCCAATATTGCATCTGTAAAAATTGAAGGTCGCCAGCGTAGCCCCGCTTATGTCTCTGAAGTAGCGCGGATTTGGCGTCAAGCTATCGACCGTTATAAAGCTAACCCCAATAACTTTGTCACTGATCCGAAATGGATGAAAGCACTCGGTAAGCTTTCTGAAGGAAGCCAAACAACACTCGGTGCTTACCATCGTAAATGGCAGTAATAAAGAAGGTGAAAATATCATGCAGTATTCTTTAGGATCAGTACTTTATTACTGGCCAAAACAGACATTAAACGACTTTTATCAACTCGCGATGCAAAGCGAAGCCGATATTATCTATCTCGGCGAAACGGTGTGCAGTAAACGCCGTGAAATGAAGCCTAGCGATTGGATTGAACTCGCACATCAATTAGCCAAAAGCGGCAAGCAGATTGTATTGAGTTCCCTCGCGCTCCTACAAGCCCCTTCAGAGTTGAAAGAAATCGCAAAATTGGTGGATAACGGCGAATTTTTACTTGAAGCCCATGATTTTGGCGTCATCAACATGCTAGTAGAGAGAAAGCTGCCATTTGTTGCAGGCCATGGTCTCAATTGCTATAACGCACAAGCATTGAATATCTTACTGCGCCAAGGAATGACCCGTTGGTGCATGCCGGTAGAGCTCTCCCGTGATTGGCTGGTTAACTTGCTCAATCAGTGTGAGGAGCTCGGTATTCGCAATCAATTCGAAGTCGAAGTCATGAGCTATGGTCATCTGCCCCTCGCCTATTCTGCCCGTTGTTTCACCGCACGTTCAGAGAACAGGCAAAAAGATGATTGCGAAACTTGC
Organism: Providencia rettgeri; assembly: GCF_041075285.1. Classification (NCBI taxonomy): domain Bacteria; kingdom Pseudomonadati; phylum Pseudomonadota; class Gammaproteobacteria; order Enterobacterales; family Morganellaceae; genus Providencia; species Providencia rettgeri. Next base: position 3,173,870 of record NZ_CP163512.1, read on the forward strand.
TGCATTAATTACCCTCAAGGGCGTAAAGTACTTTCCCAAGAGCAACAACAAGTGTTTACCTTAAATGGTATCCAAACGCTCAGTGGTGACTGTTATAACCTCGGGAACGAATTGGCCTCAATGAAAGGCTTGGTCGATATCGTTCGCATTTCCCCCGAAGGCGTTGATTCCCTTGATGTGCTCGCGCAGTTTAAGGCCAATGAAGATGGCATGATGCCATTAAGTATCGAAAGCCAAAGCTGCAATGGCTATTGGCGACAAATTGCAGGGTTATCGTTGGTGCCTTGAATGCACATCTTCTTAAGTACTAGAAGCTAAAATCATGCAAATGCATTGCACAATGCATTTGTATTAAAAACTGAGCTTATCGACCAGCATTCCCATGATTTATAAATAATAAAAGTACCGAGAATAAGAAAAAATAGAAAAGAAATTATCCGTAAATAACTCGACAGTTTTGTCAGAAACACCTCGTTTTTCGATATGTAAATTATTAGTCTGCTTTAATCCCTGCCCATCTAGTTAATGGGATCTAACGCACAGTAATAGGTTTTCAGCCACTAGAATTATTAAATTGCTCCCCACTATAAATCAAGCAAAGGACGTTACAGGCACTTTGATGTTTATAGGTGACAAAATTAATTAGAGTACTAGATGTAGTTCCCATTTGGTAATGGCACTTTTTTCGGCATAAAGGTAAACCTTCGGCGGCGATAAGGACATTTCTAAATGGGAACTACAGCGGTGGATCGCTTAAGCACCCTTATATTAAATAAGCGCAATAATAACCATATCATTGCGCTATTAAGCTTTTAATATGCATTAGGTCTAATTTTAAAGGTTTGTAAGATCCTATCCCAAATATCAACCATCTATTCATCCGTATAATGAACAACCTTACTTGATGAATGCATCAGTATGCTAACGGAAGGGTGTAGATAACCGATATTCTTTTCATTCGCGTAATATTGGAAATAATAAAACTTATCGGATTGATTGTCATAACGAGGATCTCGACCTAACGTGAGCCATTCCTCTCCTGACACATTATTAAATTGCGTTTTTCCTTTTCGTAACGTTTTGCCGTCATATTGAGAAAGAACAGATTTAATTTCATCAGCCCTATCAAGCATACTTTCCTTTTCACTTTCTATCGTATTATCCATGTCGACCGCCCAATAGAATTGCGGATTTTCAAACACCATGGAAATTTCTTCTTGATGCGGTTTCCCGTCATCCTGAATAAAACCATAAGGAATACAGATCCCTTTATCGGTCGGAATTTCATTTTTCGAGCGACCGTGCAAACGAGAAATCAACGATTGCATTGTTGCTAATTTTGGTGTTCTATCTGTAAATAATCTATTATTTTTCTTGTATCTTTCTTGTCTATTTTTATATTTATCTTTAGTAATATCTCTATATTTTGAAGTGATGATAAAAGCCACACTATCAATATATATATGAGCTTCTAATTCTCTAGCGGCATCTGGATAAGCATAGCTTTCATTTCTGTCAAAGATAACGCCATTATTTATTCTAATTATCTCTTTCAAAAACGGCCCATCTGACTCATCACTCACACGTTGTTTTTTTAATTCATCTTCGCGCAACTCAATACGTTGTTGAAATGCAGGGGGATAAATAAACTGACTTTCAATCGTCATTTCATCAATTTTGACAATGGAAGAAAGTTCTTGTGTTAAGGCTTTCGGATAATTGAAGGTATAACGACCTAAACAATAGGTCGGCGCATCATCAAACAGGTTATTAATCACAGCAGAATCCTTTTCATTAAGTGAACGTGAATACGTTTTATTGGGCACTGAGCACGCAGCCAAAGCACCAACCAAGACAAAATAGATAAAACCAATCAATCCCTTTTTCATCACGGTTTCACCTCATCCGTTTGCAAGATACGACACAGGGAACGCAAGGTAAATTTAATGGCGGGGGAGACATCTCCTGTTTTTTCGTATGTATCAAATTCCGTATCCCCTTTCAATGGCGCAAACTGATAAGCATTCTGATGGTCGACATTCATTTCTAAAATTTCTTTAAACAGGTCTTTTCTATCTAAATTGATGGAATATCTAGGCACGGTGCCATCACCGGGTCCCCCCCTCATAATCCATTGAGGGTGTACTTTTCCACTTATCACTGGATTTGAGTAACGTATATTCACGCTTATCACCATAAATATCAGTAGAACGGCTATCATCAGACACCCATAACCACGAGGTTTTATCGCGTAATTTCCATGTCACCGTTTCATCTGATCGGCGACTGTCTTTCGGCTCATTTTCATCAAAATACGCCCCATAAAATTGATAGGTGTTTACATGATACTTATTGTCCATTTTTTGGATAAAAGGAGCGACTTTCCGTTCAATTATATTTTTATAATTAATAAAGTTTTTTTTGCTTGTAGCATCGTTTTTATCAAGAATGTCTGACTCATACATTCGCCACCACACATCATCTTGAAGATAGATTTCTTCGAACGGGTCACCATTTTGAGGTAATAAAAAGTCTGTCACTCCATCTTGATTTCCTTTCTCAATCCGTAGCCACGGTTTACCATGATTATATTTCGGAGAAGGTAGGAGCTGCATAGGCGCAGGAGATTGTGCTAGTACCGACATGAGACGAGTCGCACTCATTCCCAGCACTAACCCCATCGGCATGGAATGCTCACCAATTTTCATCATTTTGTAGGCTGTCGGGGAGCCCAAATCTGGCATCACGCCATGCACAATCCCGAGGATTTTATCTTTGTAGGCCGCATCTAATAATTCAGAGGCGTAACGGGATACCAATCCCCCCATGGAGTGGGTCACCAGAATAACTTTTTCATGCCCTTTTTCAAACGCTAATCCATGTCCAATACCACCGTTTTCATTGGTGTTATACATTCTTAAAACTTCGTCGATGTATTTTGCAAGGTCTTGCGCTGACTGAGCATTGTCTTGTAACCAGTTATAGCCAAAAACATGAAGAGGAAGGAGTAGACTGCGGTAATGAGTTGCTTCAGAAAGCGAAAGAGGATTTTCATCATCATCTGAAAGTTTTTTATCTAAGATATGCTGAAATATAGACTTCGAATCTTTGCCTTTACCTTCAAAATATTCCGTTGCCGCAGCCGCAGAGCCAATACCGTCTTTTCTTGCTTGATTATAATAATCTTCCCATATCAGCAATTCTTTTTGTAACTTTTCTAATGAGTCGAAATAAGAAAATCCCAACGCACTTCCCCATCCCCTTTTTTGGCGAGAATTAGCAAAATAGGTAGATTCGTTATCATCATTACCTACTTTTTGACCAAAATCCGTTTCAACTGCGTTAGGGTCTAGTAATTCACGACGACGCTTTCCTGATGTAAAAACCCACCCGAGTGCATCCCATGCGGTTAATGCCTGATTACTGCGTATTCGCCAGACCGAATCGCCCGTATCTTTATGTTTTAAGTTAGACCCCATAATACCGGGTAAAAAAATGACAGGGACAACTTTGGTTGCAGGGAGATAAAGATGGGCTTTAGCGTTCCGTGATTGATGCTCAGTCGTACACTCCCAAGAAACCCGTTTTTTCTCATCAAACTTACAAATTTACCCGGAATATGCCGTGTTTATCGCTGTAAAACACCAGGGGCTTGCCGTGTTTGTGAATGTATTCACGGGTTGCCAGCATATAATCGAATGCTGATTCCGTTTCCCCGAAGCGCAGGTGCATTAACTGACCGGTAGCATCGTCAACAAAGACCAGCAGACAGCATTTCGGGGCGCATCCTTCAAACCAGTCATGCGGGGAACCATCAATCTGTACCAACTCACCGAAACAGTCATGCCGGTTGCGGGGCTGGTAAATACGGGGCTTGCGCCTGACATAAGGAACCCAGAGGTCGTCAGCGATCATCCATTTGCGGAGTGTTTCAACGGAAATAACTATACCGTGCCGTTCCCTGAGTTTTTCAGCCGCCAGAGTCGGACCGAAGTCGGAGTAATCCTGATGCACCAGAGCCAGCACATGAAGTTTAAAAGATTCAGGTAGACAGTGATTGCTCGGTTTTCCCCGGTGGCCGTGAGCCAGTCCAGCGGCGCCTGACTCACGGTAACAGTTAACAAGCCTCTGAACCTGTCGTTCGGTCAATCCAAGTTGTCCGGCAGCATCGCGTCGGCGTAATCGTTTTTCACAAACCGCCTGAATAACATTAATCCGATCTAATTCTTTATCTGACATAGTCACCAACATTTTGAATGTCATTGTCGCGGCAAAAGGTTTTCTCCTTTATGCCGCAAAAAGTGACATTTCTAAATGGCTAAAAAGTGACATTATAATATTGGTGCTACAGTCGCATTACGCTTAAGCACCTTTATTTTAAATCTGAGCGATAACAACAAAATTATCGCTCTAGCATTAATTAAAACGCATTCGGTTTATAACGTAGCGAACCGACAATTCGATCCCAAATTTCGACCATTTGAGCTTCATTGTAACTAGTCTGTCGATATTCACTATTTAATACAATATTTAACCATGGCTTCTGATATGTCGATGTAGCTTCGTTCGCATAAAAATCAAATTTATATACTTTCATTTTTACGCCATCATAATTTTGTTCACCACCAAATAACCATGTTTCTGCTGGAATACCATTCGGCGATAATTTTTGTTTCTGAATAGATTTAAAATAAGTATAATTAAGTGACTCATCTATTGCACCACTTCGATTAAACAGTGTGTCATCTGAACCAACTATAGTATTATCTGATTGTAATCCAATAATAAAATCTGAAGTATCATAAGCAAACCCAACTTTTTCTGAATGTTTTTTTCCATTATCGAGAATAAATCCATTAGGAATACACAAGCCTTTTCCTTCTGGAATATTATTATCTAATCGCCCATTTAGCCGAGAAATTAGAGATTGCATCTCAGCTATTTTTAAAAATCGATTATTCGTATCAGCTTCGCTAAATCCCGATACTTCCATATACGATTTTTTTTCATCGGCATATTTATCAGCGGATAAATCTAAAATATCAGTTGTAATTATAAATGCTATATTATTGAGATATACATGTGCTTCCAATGTTCTATAAGCGTCATTAGAGCCGGATTGATTTCTATCAAAAATAACACCTTTGTTATCCGATAATAGAATCACTTCTTTAAGTGCAGGTGAATTTTCTACACTTTGCTTCCACTCTCTTAATTCTTTTTCGCGTAAATCAATACGTTGTTTAAAAGCTGGAGGGTAAATAAATCTACTTTCAATATGAAAATCATCAATAAACACACTATCACGTGAACTATTTTCCCAGTTGGCAGGAACATCAATGATATAACGTCCAATACATTGCGGCTTAGTTTGTTCAAATAATGCATCTACCACGATCTTTTCCTTTTCCGTTAATACTTGACGCGAAGTTTCATTAGAAGTAATGATAAAATAACTAGCTAATCCACAAAACAAAGCCCCACATAGGCCTATGAGGGCACTAATCTGCGGCTTCACGAGCAACTTCCTTATGTACTACTTTGATGATAGATCTTAGAGTAAATTTTACGGCAGGAGTTAATAAATTGGCTGTAAAAATATTCTCTACTCCATATGCGCTTTGGTGCTCAACATTTGTTGCTAATACACTTTTGGCCGCATATCGAATAGATAATAATGACTCTACAGGCACAGTACCATCCCCAGGTGAATTTGATGAGTTTAGTTTATATTCGTTCATTACGTTGTCTTGAATAATTCGATACCTATCTTGTGGTAAACTATCAGTTCTAGTCGAAGTAATTAAGCGTCCTAGAGTAGTTTTACTCCATTCTAAATAACCATCAGTATTAATTGTTTTTCCATAAAAAACATAAGTATTAGGATGATAATTTCCTTTTTCTTGATGGAGAATAAATGTTTTAACTTTATTTTTCATTAAGATAGAGTATTTATTCCAGTTCTCATCTATTTTTATTTTATCGGAATGAATAATATTGGATTGATACAATTTCCACCAAACATCATTTCTTAAATAAATGTCCGTAAAAGGGTCAGAGCTATCTACTTTAGGATAATTTCCGTCACCATCAATCATTAACCATGGTGATTTATATTTAGGATAAGGTAATAATTGCAGTGCTGCAGGTGCTCTTGCCAATACAGGCATTAACTCTTTAGCTGTAGCCCCTAAAACACTTCCAGCGACCCCTTCTTGACCTGCTCCCGTCTTCATTCGTCGATAGGCAGCTGGCGAACCTAGATCAGGAATAACTCCATGTATGACACCTAATACTTTATCTTGGCATCCATTAAATGAACCTTCAGCTGGATTCATTGCGTACCTAGCTACTAGCCCCCCCATAGAGTGTGTTACTAGAATGACTTTTTCTGTGGCTAATCCATAACCATGTTTATACCTATAAAGATTAAGTATCTCGTCAATATATTTGGCTAGGCTAGCAGCTGAAATTGCATTGTCCTGCAACCAATTATAACCAAATACATGAACTGGATATAAAAAACGCTTAAAATGAGTCAGTTCATCTGAAGTCAATACAGATTCATTTTCAGCTTCTTCCGTATTAAAACGTTTACCTACGAGTTCATTTAGTATCCCTCGAGCTTTAAATGAATAACCTCGAATTTGCTTAACACCAACAGCATCACATTGCCAATCATCCAATAATGCTCCCTGAAAAATACTTAAAAACTGGCTATAACTGAATCCGAGAGCTTCTCCCCAACCACGTTCTCTTCGAGAAGGAAATAAACATCCATCATCCGAAAATGGAGTATGAATTGTATTGTCTATATCACCACGATCATCAACATATGTAGTTTCTGGGTTCAGTAATTCACTTCGAGTTTTTCCAGACATTCCTGCCCATTTAAACAAAACACTTGGTAAATGATCTCCCCTCCAAACTGACTCATATCCTTGACTCTTACCTTTTTTTAAATTTGTTCCCATAATCCCAGGAATAAAAATGACAGGAATAACTTTGGTTGGCGGAACGATACATTTTGCTTCGGCATTAAGGGATCTGTGTTGTAATTGAATATCAATCCACTGACACTTTCCATTCTCATCCCACTGCGGTAGGTGATAGGAAACGTGCTGGCATTCGCCAATATCTGGGGGAGTTTTCTCTGACATGGCGCTAATCCTTTTGACTAATCATTAAAAAAAACAGGATAGCATAATTTCGCTTAAGTTTCTGCTTGATGTGTCCGATTTATTAATTTGCCATAAGACCCATTATGTTAAATCAGAGCGATAACCACAAAATTATCGCTCTAGCGTGAATTAAAACGCATTTGGTTTATAACGCAGCGAACCAACAATTCTATCCCAAATTTCAACCATTTCAGCATCACTGTACGTTGTTTTTTTGTTATCATTAAACAATGTCAGACTTAAAAATGGTTTATCAAACGAGGATGTACCTTGATTTGCCTTTAACAGAAAATAATAGTAGGGAAAACCTGACTCCACTTTATTTTCTTTTTCATTATAAACATCTTGTTGCCCCGCCATTAGCCATTCTTGAACCGGAACGCCATTAGGTTTTATTTCACCTTTTTTAAACGTGTGCATATTATTTAATACCATTGATTTTTTTATTTCTGATGAGCGATTCAATAACGTATCATCAACAGCCGTAACATGGTCTTCCATATTTACCGATAAACTAAAATCATCATTTTCATATAAAAAATATAATCTTTCTGTAGGCTTACTATCATCATCAACTATAAACCCATTAGGGATACAAACGCCTTTTTCAATTGGGATCTCATGATCTAATCGTCCACTCAGTCGTGAAATCAATGATTGCATTGCAGCTAACTTAGCTGGCTTTTCATTCATATCAACTTCAGAAAAACCTGCTTTTTTATACGATTCTTTTCTATATATGTGTTTCGGATTTGATAAATCCAATATATCTACAGTAATAATAAACGCGATATGCTCTGTATATACATGAGCCTCAAGTGTACGACTTGAATCATCCTGCCCTGAATTATTCCTGTCAAAAATAACACCTTTGCCGTTCGGTAATTGAATAATCTCTTTAAGCACTGGAGCGTTTTCTTCGCTCGTTGTTCTATCTCTTAAGGCTTTCTCACGTAACTCTATTCGTTGCTTAAATGCAGGAGGATAGATAAATTGACTTTCAATTTTAAAGTCACCAATAAATATTTTATTTCTTAGCTTATTATTAAATGATTCAGGGACATCCATTACATAACGTCCAATACATTGAGGTTTGACTTTTTCAAACAATGTTTCCATTACAACCTTTTCCTTGTCTGTTAACGGTGATGGCAAAATTTCACGAGTTAACCAAAAAAATGCCATAATAATTATCGCAATAAGCAACCCTACAATTTTTTGTAGTTTAGTCAGCCGCACGAGCATCAACCTCTTGTACGATCTTAATTATCGACCTTAACGTAAATTTAATGGCATCACTGAACTCTGAATACCTCACACTATTTAATGCATATGCATTCTGGTGATCAACATTTGTCGCAAGGACACTTTTAATTAGAGGATTACGTTTTATGAATTCCAATGATTCAATGGGAACTGTTCCATCCCCAGCAGTATCTGATTGTGTTAAAATAAAATCGCAATACTGACCATCAGAAAGGAGCACTTTTTTTTGGTTATGAGGCATTTCTCTATTGGGGTCGACATAGGGAACTTTGCGAGTATATTCCTTTCCTGCATAATAAAGCGTAACAGTTTGTCTATTATCATTGAGTGTATTCCATGCTAAAAAACCATCTGTTTTTTCTTCTGTCCCATAGAATACATAGGTATTCGGGTGATATAACCCTTGTTCTTGATGCTCCATAAAATTTCTAACATTTATGTTTATAAATCTAGCATAAGACTTCCAATTACTATCAATTTTAACCTGTTCAGAATCAATGATGTTGGATTGATATAATTTCCACCAGACATCGTTACGCAAGTAAATATCAGTGAAGGGATCTAACTTTCCTGTTTTAGGATCTTTTGTTTTGGGGTAGCTGCCTTCGCCTTCGATAGTGAGCCATGGTGATTTATAACTGGGGTAAGGTAGAAGTTGTAGTGCGGCAGGAGCTCTGGCTAACACAGGCATTAATTTTTCAGCAGTTGCTCCTAATACTTTACCTGGAGTCCCTTCTTTGCCAGCCCCCGTCTTCATGCGACGATAAGCCGCCGGAGATCCCAAATCAGGAATAACACCATGCACCACCCCTAACACCTTATCTTGGCAACCGTTGAAAGTTACTTCTTTCGGCGGATTCATGGCATAACGAGCAACTAGGCCTCCCATAGAATGGGTGACTAAAATGACTTTTTCGATAGCTAAACCATACCCATGATCATATTTGTACATATCTAAAACATTATCAATGTATAGAGTCAGTTCTTCAGCGGATATAGCATTATCCTTTAACCAATTATAACCGAAGACATGCACAGGAAAGAGAAAGCGTTTAAAGTGCGTTAGCTCAGGAGCGGTTAGCGGAGAGTCATGAGTATCTCCGAGTTTATCACCCACTAAATCATTTAACACACCTTTAATTTTTGTACTTGTAGCCTTAACTTCGGGAACAAAATTATAAATATCCGTTTGCCAATCATCTAACAACGCATATTGGAATACTTCTAAAAATTCCCCATAGCTCAAACTCAGCGCTTGTCCCCACTGCCGTTTGTATCGAGTTGGAAATAAATTTCCATCATCAGAGAAAACAGAATGAGTAATGTAACTAGTGCTTTTATATCTATTTTCAACTGTTGTCGTATCCGGATCTAATGTTCTTCGACGTTCAGCGCCATCTTTAGGAACAAACTTTAGACTATCAGCCCCCATAAACCATTCCGCATTCCACGATGATTCGCCAACATCACTTTTAAGATTTGTTCCCATGATCCCCGGAATAAAAATAATCGGTATCACCTTAGTTGGTGGAACGATACATTTAGCTTCTGCATTGAGGGATTTATGTTGAAGCTGTATATCAACCCAACTACATTTTCCTTTTTCATCCCATTGAGGTAAGTGATACGAAACGTGTAGACATTCTCCTGCTTCAGGGGTGTCTTTTTCTGACATAACGCAGTTCCTTTAGAGTTTTCCTTAAGGTAAACAAGATAACGTAATTTAGCTTAAATTTCCGCTTAATATGTCTGATTTATTAGATTCCCATAAGCCCCTTTATGTTAAATCAGCGCAATAATGGATATATTATTGCGCTATAAGCGTTAGTATGCGTTAGGGCGGATTTTAAAGGATTGCAAAACCCTATCCCAAATATCAACCATCTGTTCATCCGTATAATGAACAACCTTACTTGATGAATGCATCAGTATGCTAACGGAAGGGTGTAGATAACCAATATTCTTTTCATTCGCATAATATTGGAAATAATAAAACTTATCGGATTGATTGTCATAACGAGGATCTCGACCTAACGTGAGCCACTCCTCTCCTGACACATTATTAAATTGCGTTTTTCCTTTTCGTAACGTTTTACCGTCATATTGAGAAAGAACAGATTTAATTTCATCAGCCCTATCAAGCATACTTTCCTTTTCACTTTCTATCGTATTATCCATGTCGACCGCCCAATAGAATTGCGGATTTTCAAACACCATGGAAATTTCTTCTTGATGCGGTTTCCCGTCATCCTGAATAAAACCATAAGGAATACAGATCCCTTTATCGGTTGGAATTTCATTTTTCGAGCGACCGTGCAAACGAGAAATCAACGATTGCATTGTTGCTAATTTTGGTGTTCTATCTGTAAATAATCTATTATTTTTCTTGTATCTTTCTTGTCTATTTTTATATTTATCTTTAGTAATATCTGTATATTTTGAAGTGATGATAAAAGCCACACTATCAATATATATATGAGCTTCTAATTCTCTAGCGGCATCTGGATAAGCATAACTTTCATTTCTGTCAAAGATAACACCATTATTTATTCTAATTATCTCTTTCAAAAACGGCCCATCTGACTCATCACTCACGCGTTGTTTTTTTAATTCATCTTCGCGCAACTCAATGCGCTGCTTAAACGAAGGGGGATAAATAAACTGACTTTCAATCGTCATTTCATCAATTTTGACAATGGAAGAAAGTTCTTGTGTTAAGGCTTTCGGATAATTGAAGGTATAACGACCTAAACAATAGGTCGGCGCGTCATCAAACAGGTTATTAATCACAGCAGCATCCTTTTCATTAAGTGGACGTGAATACGTTTTATTGGGCACTGAGCAAGCTACTAAAGCGCCCATCAAGACAAAACCGAAAAAGCCAATCAATCCTTTTTTCATCAGGGTTTCACCTCATCTGCTTGCAAGATACGACACAGGGAACGCAAGGTAAATTTAATGGCGGGTGACACATCTTTCGTTTTTTTGTACGTCTCAAACTCCGCATCGCCTTTCAGTGGTGCGAACTGATAGGCATTCTGATGGTCAACATTCATTTTTAAAATTTCTTTAAACCGACCTTTTGCTTGTAAATTAATAGAGTATTGAGGCACTGTGCCATCACCGCCACCGCCCTCATAATCCCTTGAGTGAGTATCCCTCCACTTATCGCTGGATTTGAGTAACGTATATTCGCGCTTATCGCCATACATCTCAGTAGATCGGCTGTCATCCGACACCCATAACCACGAGGTTTTATCACGTAATTTCCACGTCACTGTTTCATCTGAGCGGCGAGAGTCTGTCGGATCATTTTCATCAAAATACGCTCCGTAAAATTGGTAAGTATTCGCATGATATTCACCGTCCATTTTTTTGATAAAAGCAGATCAATATAACGCAAACGAAAAAGAATCACAGTCACATTACGCTTAAGCACCCTTATATTAAATAAGCGCAATAATGGATATATTATTGCGCTATAAGCGTTAGTATGCGTTAGGGCGGATTTTAAAGGATTGCAAAACCCTATCCCAAATATCAACCATCTGTTCATCCGTATAATGAACAACCTTACTTGATGAATGCATTAGTATGCTAACGGAAGGGTGTAGATAACCGATATTCTTTTCATTTGCGTAATATTGGAAATAATAAAACTTATCGGATTGATTGTCATAACGAGGATCTCGACCTAACGTGAGCCATTCCTCTCCTGACACATTATTAAATTGCGTTTTTCCTTTTCGTAACGTTTTACCGTCATATTGAGAAAGAACAGATTTAATTTCATCAGCCCTATCAAGCATACTTTCCTTTTCACTTTCTATCGTGTTATCCATGTCGACCGCCCAATAAAATTGCGGATTTTCAAACACCATGGAAATTTCTTCTTGATGCGGTTTCCCGTCATCCTGAATAAAACCATAAGGAATGCAGACCCCTTTTTCGGTTGGAATTTCATTCTTTGGGCGACCATGTAAACGCGAAATTAGTGATTGCATCACTGCTAGTTTTTCAGGCTTATCATTGATAAGCCAATTATGTTTTTTATAATCTAATTGCTCTTTTTCATACTTAGAGCTAGATATATCATCTATCTCGGTCTTAATAATAAAAGCAACATGGTCGATATAAACATGTGCTTCCAACTCTCTTGATGAATCAGGTTTAACATTATTGATATTATGATCAAAAATAACCCCATTATCTAATCGAATAGTCTCTTTCAAAAATGGTGCATTAGAATCACGCCTTACAGTAGCTTTTTTTAGTTCATCTTCGCGCAACTCAATGCGTTGTTTAAACGAAGGGGGGTAAATAAACTGACTTTCAATCGTCATTTCATCAATTTTGACAATGGAAGAAAGTTCTTGTGTTAAGGCTTTCGGATAATTAAAGGTATATCGCCCTAAACAGTACATCGGGGCATCATCAAAGAGAGTATTAATCACAGCAGAATCCTTTACATTAAGTGAACGTGAATACGTTTTATTGGGCACTGAGCACGCAGCCAAAGCACCAACCAAGACAAAATAAATAAAACCAATCAATCCCTTTTTCATCAAGGTTTCACCTCATCCGTTTGCAAGATACGACACAGGGAACGCAAGGTAAATTTAATGGCGGGGGAGACATCTCCTGTTTTTTCGTATGTATCAAATTCCGTATCCCCTTTCAATGGCGCAAACTGATAAGCATTCTGATGGTCGACATTCATTTCTAAAATTTCTTTAAACAGGTCTTTTCTATCTAAATTGATGGAATATCTAGGCACGGTGCCATCACCGGGTCCCCCCTCATAATCCATTGAGGGTGTACTTTTCCACTTATCACTGGATTTGAGTAACGTATATTCACGCTTATCACCATAAATATCAGTAGAACGGCTGTCATCAGACACCCATAACCACGAGGTTTTATCGCGTAATTTCCATGTCACCGTTTCATCTGAGCGGCGCGAGTCTTTCGGATCATTTTCATCAAAATACGCCCCATAAAATTGATAGGTATTCGCATGATACTTATTGTCCATATCTTGAATAAACGGCTTAACAGTGTCCCTTATTATTTTTTTATATTTTTTCAAGTTAGAATCAATTAATTCCGATTTTCCGTCCAAAACATCAGCCTCATACATTCGCCACCACACATCATCTTGAAGATAAATGTCTTCAAATGGATCCCCCGTTTGAGGCAGTAACAAATCCGTCACGCCATCCGAACTGCCTTTTTCAATACGTAACCACGGTTTCCCATGATTATATTTCGGAGAAGGTAAGAGTTGCAGAGGTGCTGGAGATTGCGCTAATACCGACATGAGACGCGTTGCACTCATACCCAGCACTAACCCCATCGGCATCGAATGCTCCCCAATCTTCATCATTTTGTAGGCTGTCGGAGAGCCTAAATCTGGCATCACGCCATGGACAATTCCGAGGATTTTGTCTTTGTAGGGGGTATCTAATAATTCTGATGCGTAACGTGATACCAATCCGCCCATGGAGTGAGTTACCAGAATGACTTTTTCATGCCCTTTTTCAAACGCCATCCCATGTCCAACACCACAGTTTTCATTGGTGTTATACATTCTTAAAACGTCGTCGATGTATTTTGCAAGGTCTTGAGCCGACTGAGCATTGTCTTGTAGCCAGTTATAACCAAAGACATGAAGCGGAAGTAATAGATTTCGGTAATTCGTTGTTTCATTAATAGAAAGAGGTTTTTCATCTTTGGGAGTGAGTTCTTTTTCTAAGATAAAACGAAAGATAGATTTTTGGCTGAAATGTTCCTTCGCTAAACCCGCTGAGGCAGTACCGTCTTTTTTCGCTTGGTTATAATAGTCCTCCCAGACTAATAATTCTTTTTGTAACATATCGAGAGGCTCAGCATACGAAAACGCCAAGGCACTTCCCCACCCTCGTTTTTGTCTTGAATTAGCAAAGTACGTGGACTCATTGTCATTTTTATCGACGTCTTGAGTTGTGTCTGTTTCTGTTTCTGCTGGGTCGAGTAATTTTTTTCGTTTATTACCTGAAGTGAAAAGCCAACCAAGTGCATCCCAAGCCATACCTCCCGTACTCTTTCGGATACGCCAGATTGATTTTTTATCTTTTTTGCTTCGTAAGTTAGATCCCATAATGCCAGGTAAAAAAATAACAGGGACAACTTTAGTTGATGGAAGATAACAGAGGGCTTTAGCATTTTCAGATTTGTGTTTTAGTTGTAGGTCTTTCCAGACAACACATTTGTTATCGTCAAAATCAGCAAAGCAATGTTGGATGGTTTCGTTTTGTTCATTCTGATTCATGATGCACACTTTAAATTTAGGTTATATTTAAATTATAACCTAAATTAAGAAAAACAACAGTGAGATTCTGGCGAAACGGTTATATCCTCACAAGCCCCATGGTGTTAAATAATGGTGAGTTTGCCATTCAAAGCAACCTGTTTCCTCCCCTTCTTTCACCGATTTCAGGCCAATTTCTTCGTCAATCTGAATGATGTAAAAGACGAATCAATACGACATAGAAACGGCTCTAAATTTTCAGCATAGATATTCAGTTAGTCGTATCTTAAAATCGCTTCGATGAACGTTAACGTAGATGTATGGCCGGTTTTTACCTACTAATTAGCTCGTTTAACATAAAAGTGACTAGTTGCCCTCAGAATGTAGCTCCAATTTAGTAATGTCACTTTTTAGCCATTTAGAAATGTCACTTTTTGCGGCATAAAGGAGTAAACCTTTTGCCGCGATAAGGACATTCAAAATGTTGGTGACTATGTCAGATAAAGAATTAAATCGGATTAATGTTATTCAGGCAGTTTGTGAGAAACGATTACGGCGGCGTGATGCTGCATTTCAGCTCATTTGACCGATCGTCAGGTACAAAGGCTTATTAACCGATATCGGAAGTTAGCTATTTCAGTACTGGCTCATGCACAGCGTGGGAAACAAGGTAATCACAGCTTTTCTGATGGTTTTAAGCTTCGCGTTATGTCTTTACTTCACTAAAATTACAGTGATAAGCACGGTATTTTTCGCGTTAATCTCCCAAACTGTACCCCCCAATTTGGTTCGGTGCTCCATGATATTGACGTCGAACTGATTTGCGCAGATAGCCCACAATTTAAAGGGACAAACCACAAACATTGGGGGTCTCCTCAGTTTCGGGCTAAAATTTTACAACAATTCCGTATATGCTTTCGCTGCTGTGAAAAAGATAAAACCACCATTATAGGTTGCAGTACATTACCGCCATATGACTCCCCAAATGATGCCTATCGATTATTTACTCAATACTAACTGATGACTTGAAAAGCCGAAGCCAAGAAGCAAAAAATGGTGGCAAAAACCTGTGTTCCTGACTTAGCAACAGATTTTCTACTCAAAAGTCACGATTAATGCCGATGCCTGCGCCAGCGGTTAAATATATGCGTTAGATGGCGTAATTCCCCATCACGCAGCATGCCAATAAGCACACCAATAACGGTATAGATCACGCCTAACGTCAGCATCATCACGATATCCATCAGAACATCGCTAAATGGTAAGCCCATTTGGTTAAGACTCGCCATGGCATTTGTTGCCCACGTGGAGGGCAGTGCAGAGGCAATCATTCGCACCCAATCTGGCATAGCTTGCAACGGCCAAATCGTGCCTGACATATAAAACACAGGGGTAGTAATAAATGCCAGTGTTAAGTAAATCATCTCCACACTGCGCAAACATTCTGTCACCAACTTACCTAGGCCAAGAACCGCTAATAGGAATGGAAAAGTAAACAACCAAATCACATACAGTGGTGCTTCTTGTCGATAGCCTAATACCCACGGCCAAAGTGCGAAAAATACGGTAGATAAAAATAACCAAATCGGAAGCAAGGCTGATAGAGCCCCTAAATAAACCGCTAACGGTGGTTTTCCTTTAGGCGTAGAACGAACGGCAATACTGACTCGCACACAAGCAATCAACAAGGAGTGCTGTAATAACATCACTAATAAGCCAGGAAAAACAATTGCCGCAAAACTGATCCCGGGGTTATACAAGGGTTCCGTTTCACTGCGAACAGGGGTAATGATCACCTTAGCTTGCTCTGGACTATAACCCGCTTTAGTTAATAACTGAGTGTTATAAGCATTGAGCAATGTCTGGTATGCCTTAGAGAGTTCCTGCTGAATTTGCCCACTCGCCAAGCGGTTTGTCGCGTCCCCATATACAGGTACGGTAATATTTTTACCACTTAATAAATGCTGCTGGAAATCCGTTGGGACGATGATGATCGCAAATAGCTTTCGTGCAATCATATCTTGCCGAGCTTGGGCAAGATTATCGTAACTGTGTAACTGTACTTTAGGAGTCGCATCTAAATCACGGATCAGCTCGCGGCTCGCGGTACTATGATCCATGTCAATCACAGCGACGGGCAAGTCCCATAATACCGGCCTCGCATATACCAAGCTCATCACACATAGTGACACCAAAAGGAGCAGCCACATGGGCTTTTCCAACATCCCAAGCAACACCTTGCGGAAGGTCGCAAAATACACAGTCATTATGCAGCGCCTCCTTGGGTTTCTAATCGTTTCACTAAGCGCTTACGCACTAAGAAAGCGGTAACAACAGGGTAAATGAGTAAAAATAAGCAGACCTCGACTATCCGCCCAAATGAAATTTCCCGTAAGAAAATATCGAACATCGCATTAAGCGTATGGGTTAGCGGTTCAATATTGGAAATAATCCGCGCAGGTAAAATCATCGCTAATTCAGGCACCGCCATCCCCGAGAAAGCTAATGCAATACTCACTAGCATCCCAATTAAGCTATAAGCCATGATGGCACTGGAGGTAAAACTAAATAGCAACAACCCAATACTTTGTGCCGCTATCACATAAAAGAACCCCACCACAATCATATACACCGGGTTCCCGATCACTTTAGCATCAAAAATTGTGACCAGTGCAGCGAGTTCAACCGCTAATAATGTACTGAAAAATAAGGTATAAGGTGCCATTTTGCCTAACAACGCTGTCGCAAAAGGTTTAACACTCTGCAACGTTGTACCACGAGACATCGTGTAGATTGTCGCTGTCACCACAAACAGTTGGAGCATATGAATAGTCGCAGCAAACTGTTGATAATAAATATAGCTGCCACTTGGATTAAATAAGCTGTCATAGGAAAGGGTTACTTGCGCTAAAGGCGGCAAGGCTTTTCCCATCGATGTCGCCATTTCTTGGCGGTATTTCCCATTCAGTTCTGCCACCAGCCCGCTAAAGTCCTGAATAGCATAGCTTCCAGATGCATAAAATAACGCATTATAATACATCCGCAACTCAGGCTGACGACCACGCAGGACATCCTCTTCAAAATTATGAGGAATATACAAAAGCGCATAATCTTTTGAACTTCCTAATCTTTTCAATGAAGTGTTGAGGTTATCATCCACCGTTTTGACATCTGCATGAGGACCCGCATTTAAGTCACGAATAATTTGCCGAGACACTGGACTATGATTGTCATCCACCACCGAAACAGGCAGATCCATCAAGGTTCCCTCTGAAAAGTTAGCGCTAACTAACGTAAACAACATCAGCGGGAACAACCAACTTAACCAGTGAAAAACAGGGCTACGGACAGCCATTTGCGTTTCGCGGCTAAAAGCGTGTTCAAAGCCGTGCCAAGCGAACTTAAGTTTCATGGCAACACCTTTATTTATCCCAGTGCCATAACACACTCATACCGGGCCTTAACCCCTCGATTGGCTCCACTGGATACAAACGAATTTCAAAGGTTTTTAAGTCAAAATCCCCTGTAGCACGAGTCGCACGCTTCGTTGCATAATCACCTTTTGGTGCGATATAACGAATTTCTGCCTCAACCATTTTGTTACCTAAAGCAGGGACATCCAACTGAACTTTATCGCCTTTTTTCACATCCACTAGGATATCTTCACGCAGGTTATAGATAAAATATGCTTGTGGTAGACGGATCAGCGACACTAGAGGGCTACCCGCATTAAATAACTCACCGATTTCTGCTGGGATTGGACCAACCTCACCATCGACAGGCGCTTTGACCTGTAAATCATCAATTTGTACTTGGATTTCAGCGAGTTTTTTCTCTGCTTGTTGTAAAGCCGCTTCATATTGGTGACGCTGCTCAATACGGTCACCTTGCTCGCCTTCATCTAAACGCGCTTTAGCTCCTTGTACTTGTGCGAACGCAACATCTTTAGCTTTACGTGCATTATCCAACTCATTTGCGGAAACATAGCCTTTGCTTTTTAAATTGCTTAAACGCGCATATTCACGGGACGCATTTTGGTACTGTGAATTAGCTTGAGCTAACGACGCTTGTAAGTCACGAATAGTTTCTGCTCTTGTTCCATTTAGTGATTGGTCGAGTTGTGCTTTCGCTTGGTCTCTCGCTGCCTTAGTGGCTTCGTACTGCGCTTGTAACTCAGGGCTTTCAAGCGTCAATAATAATTGCCCCTGTTTGACATCATCTCCTCGCTCTACGTGCCGTTGCACCACACGACCTTTGGCTTTCGAAGTGACAATCACTTCAGGTGCATCCACCTCACCCTGTAGCAATAGATATTGATTATGGGAATGGAACAGTGCCGCTGCTGCGATTAAGATAAGCATCAGCAAAATCAGTGCTATTGTTCTTTTTTTCATTATTTATGCAAACCTTAAATAATAACGGAGGAAACTATTATCCCTAGAGTATGACAAGAAAATTAAGTACAGCGTTAATAAATTCGTGCGCAAGATCACGAAAAGGCAGGCCATCGTTTAATATTGAATCGATTTTTTCCTTATGTCAAATAATGATGGAATTGCTTAATTTAAATGTCGATTACTTAACCAATGACTTACGATATAATCACTCACCAAATAAAGACCAAAATAGATTACAAGAGTAAATAACTCCACCCCAAAATAAGAATCCCACAACGTGATCGCGACGAGCCATGCTCTAAATAGTTCGCATTGTGGTTAGGCAACAAAGAATCGAGACCTTAGGAGCATACCTGAGTATGTGACTAGGGCGAGATGACGCAGTCAACACCCCACAATGGGTAATACGATGAGCCATGTTCTATACCATAATGAAGCATGCTCTAAATAGTTCGCATTGTGGCTAGGCGACAAAGAAACGAGACCTTAGGAGCATACCTGAGTATGTGACTAGGGCGAGATGACGCAGTCAACACCCCCACAATGTGAAATATGACGAGCCATGCTCTAAATAGTTCGCATTGTGGCTAGGCGACAAAGAAACGAGACCCTAGGAGCATACTTGAGTATGTGACTAGGGCGAGATGACGCAGTCAACACCCCCACAATGTGAAATATGACGAGCCATGCTCTAAATAGTTCGCATTGTGGCTAGGCGACAAAGAAACGAGACCCTAGGAGCATACTTGAGTATGTGACTAGGGCGAGATGACGCAGTCAACACCCCCACAATGTGAAATATGACGAGCATGGGATGAGCATGTACGAATTTGACTTAATATTACTCCTACTCCAGCAAATGTGCGTCTACCTAGTAATCGCATGGGCACTCAGTCGCACCCCGCTCGTCATTCCTTTGTTAAAAGTCACCATCCGCTTACCTCATAAGGTGATGTGCTACCTGATTTTCTCGGTTTTTTGCATTATCGGTACTTATTTTGGCTTACATATCAATGATTCCATTGCTAATACCCGTGCTATTGGCGCGGTATTAGGTGGGCTACTTGGCGGTCCTGTAGTAGGGTTTGCTGTCGGTTTTACTGGCGGGATCCACCGTTACTCATTAGGGGGAATGAGCGCATTTGCCTGCATGGTTTCAACCATCGTGGAAGGGCTGATTGGTGGGTTGGTGCATCGTTACTATATGAAACGCGGCGAAATAAATAAAATTTTTAACCCTGTGACCGCGAGTTGTGCGACTTTTGTCGCTGAGCTCCTTCAGATGTTAATTATTCTATTACTCGCCCGTCCTTTCGACGAAGCGGTAGAGCTAGTAAGAAGTATTGTCGCACCGATGTTAGTTGCAAATACCATTGGTGCCGCCATGTTTATTCGTATTTTACTCGACCGCCGGGCAATTGTTGAAAAATACACCACCGCATTTTCGGCACAAGCCCTTAAAATCGCCTTAACCACTGAAGGCATCTTGCGTAAGGGTTTTAATGCGGATAACAGTATGAAAGTGGCCAAAATTATTTACCAAGAGCTTGAAATTGGTGCGGTTGCCATTACAGATCGGGAAAAAATACTTGCCTTTATTGGTATCGGAGCAGATCATCACCGCCCCGGCACACCTATTTCATCAAGCCAATCAAGACAAGCCATTGATAATAATGAAGTTGTTTATGCTGATGGCAATGAAACGCCGTATAAGTGCTCCCTGTGCCCGACCTGCAAACTCGGCTCTGCCCTTGTCATCCCTTTACGGGGTGAGAATGACCGTGTGATCGGTACGATAAAACTCTATGAAGCCAAAAATAGCCTATTTAGCTCGATAAACCGCACGTTAGGTGAAGGTATTGCGAGTTTATTTTCAGCTCAAATCTTAGCGGGGCAATATGAGCGCAATAAACAGTCGCTGTTGCAGTCGGAAGTGAAGTTGCTCCATGCGCAAGTGAATCCCCACTTTTTATTTAACGTGTTAAATACGTTACAGGCCGTGATCCGTAAAGATAGCCAACAAGCCGGGCAATTGGTTCAGTATATTTCAACCTTTTTCCGTAATAACCTCAAACGTCCCGAGCAAAACGCCACTTTGGGGGAAGAAATCGAACATATCAATGCTTATTTACAAATAGAAAAAGCACGCTTCCAAGATAGTTTGCAAATTCATATTGAAATCCCAGAAGAAGTCAAACACGTCGAATTGCCCGCATTTACCTTGCAACCCCTTGTTGAGAATGCAATTAAACATGGCACCTCACAGTTATTAGAGACCGGATATATTACAATACGCAGTTATATCCGCAGTGAGCATGTGTATATCGAAATAGAAGATAACGCTGGGTTATATAAACCCGCAAAACAAAGTGATGGCCTTGGGATGGGCTTGGTCGATAAACGCTTGCGCTTAAAATATGGCGAACAATATGGCATTAGTGTCGAACACGAGCCAGAAAAATATACCCGAATGAAAATTTGTCTGCCATATTTGGCGGCTTCCTAATAATGATAATGTAACCCTATGAATGTATTAATTGTTGATGATGAACCCCTTGCACGGGAAAACGTCCGTTGCTTGCTTGAAGAACACGATGATATTGAAATCATTGGCGAATGCGCTAACGCCATTGAAGCGATTGGCATTATTCATAAAAAAAAGCCTGATGTGGTCTTTCTTGATATCCAAATGCCACGTCTAACCGGCTTAGAAATGGTGCGCATGCTTGATCCCGAAGACCGCCCTTATATTGTATTTCTGACTGCCTTCAATGAATTTGCTATCCAAGCGTTTGAAGAACATGCTTTTGATTACCTGTTAAAGCCCCTTGAATCTGAACGACTCGAAAAAACGTTAAATCGCCTACGCCAAGGCACACAAAAACAGAACCTTGAGCTTCTAAGCAACAATGAGCCGCTGAAATTTATCCCCTGTACAGGTCATAGTCGGATTTATTTAATGAAGCTTGATGAAGTTTTATACGTGACATCCCGTATGAGTGGTGTGTATGTGATGAGTACACAAGGGCAGGAAGGTTTTACAGAACTCACTTTACGAACCTTAGAAACTCGTACACCTTTAGTGCGCTGCCATCGCCAATATTTGGTCAATATGACTCAATTAAACGAAATCTTGTTTGGCGACGGAGGACAAGCCGAACTGGTACTCAGTTCCGGTGAGCATATACCTGTCAGCCGCCGTTACCTCAAACCGCTAAAAGAGGCATTGGGGTTAGTTTAAGTGTTTTTTCAACCTCTCACACATGAACTTAGCGTGTAAATTAATAATAAATTGGTACAGCAAGCCGATTTTTCCATAGTCAGAAACATACGCTCAAAAAACACACAATAGGTTATTCGGTATTTCCCATTGTGTGCTCACCATTTATAGTGACAAAATATGTCTAATACAATGTCGCAAAAAGCAGCACGTGAAGGCCTTGGTAACCCAGAACTGTTTAATGGGGGGACAAAAAATGGGCAATCTGAGTTTTTATCCAAACAAGTGAAGAACGTGAAATAGAGTTAAAAGAAAGGGAAAGAGAGCGCCAAGCAAATGCGCTGCTAAAATTGGTGATGGCAGCAAAAGATAATGTTAAAAATAAAACAACTTCGTCTCCTGAAAAAGCACTAGAAAAATTACGTGCAGTAAGAAAATAATAAACGGAAATTGTGGTGGAACAACCATATGTGGTCACCCTGACAGAAACTGCATTATGGTCACTACAGGATGTAGATAAAACGCATTATCGCTACTATCTACTTAGGTGAGAATGATTAATAAAAACCCGCATTTCCAAGAAATGCGGGTTTCATTTTATTAGGAATTAAATTCCCTAAAACCTAGCTATTACGCGTTATGGCTGCTGCTACGACGACGTGGAGCTGCATTATTACCATCTTGACGTGGCGCTGAGTTACCACGGTCACGGTTACCACCGCCACGGCGTTCACCACCCCCGCGACGCTCGCCGCCGCGATCATTACGACGACCTGCACCGAAACCACCTTCACTACCGCCTTCACGACGTGAACCACCACGACGTTCGCCACCACGGCGTTCGAATGGCTGTGCATCGCCGATCAGTTGCATTTGCGTTGGTTTATTCAAAATGCGAGCACGGCTTAAGTGAGTCAGCACATCAGTTGGCATACCTTTTGGTAATTCGATTGTAGAGTGAGTTCCGTACAATTTGATATTACCGATATAACGGCTGCTGATATCTGCTTCGTTTGCAATTGCACCAACAATGTGACGAACTTCTACACCATCATCACGCCCCACTTCGATACGGTACATTTCCATATCACCAACATCACGGCGTTCACGGCGACCACCACGTTCACCTCGTTCAGCACGGTCAAAACCGTTACCATTACGGTCACGGCGGCGATCATCGCGATCATTAAATTCACGACGTGGACGGCGCGGTGCATCAGGTGGCAGGATCAGCGCACGCTCACCTTGAGCCATTTTTAACAATGCTGCGGCTAAAGTTTCCATGTCGACATCTTCTGATGGAGACATTTTTGCTAACAGTGAACGGTATTGGTCTAAATCGCTGCTTTCTAATTGCTGTTGAATTTTATCCGCGAATTTCGCTTGACGACGTTGACTTAGCAACTCAGCATCTGGCAATTCAACTTCAGGAATAGTCAGCTTCATGGTGCGCTCAACGTTACGCAGCAGACGACGCTCACGGTTTTCAACAAACAGTAATGCACGACCTGCACGACCCGCACGCCCTGTACGACCGATACGGTGAACGTAAGATTCCGCATCCATTGGGATGTCATAGTTAACGACTAAACTAATGCGTTCAACATCCAGACCACGTGCCGCAACATCAGTTGCGATCAAAATATCCAAGCGGCCATCTTTTAAGCGCTCTAACGTTTGCTCACGCAGTGCTTGGTTCATATCGCCATTTAGGGCCGCACTGTTATAACCATTACGCTCTAGCGCTTCAGCCACTTCTAAGGTTGCATTTTTAGTGCGCACGAAAATAATCGCTGCATCAAAATCTTCTGCTTCTAAAAAGCGCACTAATGCTTCGTTTTTACGCATGCCATACACAGTCCAATAGCTTTGAGCAATGTCTGGACGAGTTGTAATGCTAGCCTGAATACGAATTTCTTTCGGATCTTTCATAAAACGACGTGTAATACGACGAATCGGTTCAGGCATGGTTGCAGAGAACAGCGCAGTTTGGTGTTCTGCTGGAATTTGGCTCATGATGTTTTCAACATCTTCAATAAAGCCCATGCGCAGCATTTCATCAGCTTCGTCTAAAACTAAGCCTTTTAATTTAGATAAATCTAACGTGCCACGTTTCAGGTGGTCAAGCAGACGACCTGGCGTACCCACAACAATTTGTGGGCCTTGACGTAATGCACGTAATTGTACGTCATAACGTTGGCCACCATATAAGGCAACAACGTTTACGCGGTTCATATGTTTAGAGAAATCGCTCATTGCTTCCGCAACTTGCACAGCTAACTCACGAGTTGGCGCCAGCACTAAAATTTGTGGCGCTTTTAAATCTGCATCGATATTGTGCAGTAATGGCAAACTAAACGCAGCGGTTTTACCGCTACCTGTTTGCGCCATACCTAATACATCGTTGCCATCCATTAACAATGGAATACATTGTTGCTGGATTGGAGAGGGTTTTTCATATCCCAGGTCGTTCAGTGCTGTCAAAATAGATGCTGATAAACCTAAATCAGCAAAAGAAATATCGGTCTCAGTAGTCATGTAAAGGTGCCTCATACATAGTGGCAGCCAGTTTACATAACCATGGGAAAATCATTTCGGTCATTTTCATTTAAAATGTGAACTGGCTCAAATTGTGTTTATTAAACGAACAAATAGGCCGTCATCCCAAGGGATGATGACTTAAAATTTTTCAATGAAATGTTCGTCAGCTATTGCTGGCCCGATTCTAAAAGGTCGTCTTGTTCTTGGCCTAACAGCGCCAATTCCAACAATGCATAGCGGTGTTCAACAAAGCTGTGAGCGTTGTTAGCTACCGTCAGTTTGAATAACGCAACTGCGCTATCCTTATCCCCCAGACTTAGGTAATGCTTACCTAAATAGAAGTTAGTTTCACTGAGATGCTCAGCGAGCGAAGTGTTATCCGTAGAAGTTTCTTTCAAACGCGCCATCAATGTATCTTCATTGATGTTGCCAAGATAGAACTCTACGATATTCCAGCCCCATTGCCCTTTCTCCGCTTGGTTGTAGCGGGCAGCAAGATTATCTTGTGCCATACGCGGATCTATGTTTTTCTCTACGAGATAAAGCCATAGAGTGCGAAAAGGATCATTTGGATCTATCTGATAATACGCCAGCAGATCATCCTGCGCTAGTTTGTATCGTCCACCGTAATATAATGCGATGCCACGATTCATCCGCGCGAAATTGTAAGTTGGATCAAGCTCTAAAACAGAATCAAACGCTTCATAGGCAGCATCATAATTGCCTGCCTGCGTAAAGTATATCCCTAAAAAATTAAAAACTTCAGGAATATCAGGACGTATGGCTAACGCAGTCGAAAAATCGTTACGCGCTAACGCCCTTAAACCGAGACTATCATACAACACACCGCGCTCATATAAAAGCTGTGCGTACTCATCATCGGTTAAAGATCGGCTCGCAAGGATTTGTTCCATACGCGCCAATATCACTTCTTGTTGTAATGAAGGTTGAAGTGGAACGGCAAACACCTCGTTCTTTCGCCAATCTTTGCTACTACATCCAATAATAACAAAAAAGATAAGCGCCAAGAGCACACGCTGGAGCGTGCGATAATCTCTCACCCGAAGACAGATACTGTTCAACATACTCCGTCCTTACATTACCACGCTTTACAAATTATGGTTTCAGCCAATTGGCCGATAGCGCTCTACTAAAGTAGAGCGCTGTCTTTTAGGTCAGCTTACTCTGCTGAGTCCTGTGGCTGTGTGCCTTCTTCTTCAGTTGGCACAACCGCTTCTTTCATGCTCAGGCGAATACGACCTTGACGGTCAATTTCTAATACCTTAACAGGAACTTCTTGACCCATTTGCAGATAGTCAGTGACTTTCTCAACGCGTTTGTCTGCGATTTGAGAAATGTGAACCAGACCTTCTTTACCACCACCGATTGCAACGAATGCACCGAAATCAACGATACGCGTTACTTTGCCTGGGTAAATGCGACCCACTTCAACTTCAGCAGTAATGTCTTCGATGCGACGAATTGCTTCCTTCGCTTTCAGACCATCAGTTGCCGCAATCTTCACAGTACCATCATCTTCGATTTCGATCGTTGTGCCAGTTTCTTCCGTTAGCGCACGGATCACTGCACCACCTTTACCGATGACATCTTTGATTTTGTCTGGATTAATGCGGATAGTATAAATACGTGGCGCAAATTCAGAGATTTCTTTACGTGGGCTGTTGATTGCTTGTTCCATTGTACCAAGAATGTGCAGACGGGCACCTTTTGCTTGGTTTAAAGCAACTTGCATGATTTCACGTGTGATACCTTCGATTTTGATATCCATTTGCAGTGCGCTGATACCTTCGCGGCTACCTGCAACTTTAAAGTCCATATCACCTAAGTGGTCTTCATCACCTAAGATGTCAGACAGCACAACGAAATCATCACCTTCTTTTACCAGCCCCATTGCAATACCTGCAACAGCAGCTTTAATTGGCACACCCGCATCCATCAGTGCTAATGATGCACCACATACAGATGCCATTGATGATGAACCGTTAGATTCAGTGATCTCAGATACAACACGGACTGTGTATGGGAAATCAGCGTGATCTGGCATCACAGCCAACACACCACGTTTCGCTAAACGACCATGACCGATTTCACGACGTTTTGGTGAACCCACCATGCCAGTTTCACCAACTGAGTATGGAGGGAAGTTGTAATGGAATAAGAAGCGATCAGTGTATTCGCCCATTAATTGGTCGATAACCTGTGCATCACGCTCTGTACCCAGAGTGGCCGTTACCAGTGCCTGAGTTTCACCACGGGTGAACAACGCAGAACCGTGAGTACGTGGTAACACACCAGTACGGACATCCAGTGCACGCACCATGTCTTTTTCACGACCATCGATACGTGGCTCACCGCGAATAACACGGGAACGAACAACTTGTTTTTCTAGGTTAGCCAGGATCTCAGATACTTCAGATACATCGACGTTTTCGTCTTCAGCAACTAAAGCTGCGATAACATCTTCTTTGATTAAATCAACTTGCGCGTAACGCTCTTGTTTCTCAGTGATGCGATAAGCGTCACCTAAACGACTTTCTGCTAATTCAGCAACACGGTCATGCAGCGCTTGGTTAACTGGCTCTGGCTGCCAATCCCATTTCTCTTTGCCCGCTTCTTTAACTAACTCATTGATGTTCTGAATAACAACTTGTTGTTGGTCATGGCCAAATACCACAGCCCCTAACATTTGTTCTTCACTTAACAAATCAGCTTCAGATTCAACCATCAACACGGCATTATCCGTACCTGCAACCACTAAATCTAAGCGGCTGTTTTTCAGTTCATCTGCCGTTGGGTTCAGTACATATTGATCATTGATAAAACCAACACGTGCAGCACCAATAGGGCCATTAAATGGGACACCAGATAGTGCTAATACTGCAGAAGCACCAATCATGGCAACGATGTCTGGGTTAACTTGTGGGTTAACAGAAACAACGGTAGCGATGATTTGAATTTCATTTAAGAAACCTTCTGGGAACAAAGGACGCAGAGGGCGGTCAATCAAACGAGCGATTAATGTTTCGCCTTCACCAGGACGACCTTCACGGCGGAAGAAGCTACCTGGGATACGACCTGCAGCGTAAGAACGCTCTTGGTAGTTAACAGTTAAAGGGAAAAAATCTTGGCCTTCTTTAACTTTTTTCTGCGCTACCGCAGTCACAAATACTGCGGTGTCATCCATATTAACCATAACTGCGGCTGATGCTTGACGAGCAATCATGCCTGTTTCAATGGAGACGGTATGTTGACCATATTGGAATTTACGAACAATAGGATTTAACACAATAGTACCCTTTTTGTAAGGCTACCTGAGCTTCTCGGGTAGCATTGGCTTATTCTTCCTACAGCCTCGCGACTAATGAGAAGATTGATCTTCCAATCATCAACGTTCTCATTAGCCGCGCGAATCGGATGTAGCGAAGAGGCATATTAAAACAGTTAATTACGACTTATAGCTTAACATTTAAGTTAAGTACAATTCGAGTATTACTTCAACTTTCAAAATAACTTTTAGCAGAAAAGGGGCCAGAGCCCCTTTTCACTGAAACTGACTATACTCGTCATATTTCAAGATACAGCATTGTTGACTACACTCACTCGCACTAGTCACATATTTATACATGTTGCTAGTATCTCACTCACTTGTCGCCTAGCTGCACCTCGAATTATTGAGAGTAAGACTAGCGACGCAGACCCAGACGCTCGATCAGAGCTGTGTAGCGTGCGATATCTTTACCTTTCAAGTAAGCTTGTAAGCGACGACGCTGTGCAACCATACGCAGCAGACCACGACGGCTGTGGTGATCTTTTTTGTGCTCTGCAAAGTGGCTTTGCAGATGGTTGATTTGTGCAGTCAGCAGCGCGATTTGAACTTCGCTTGAACCAGTGTCATTTTCACCGCGGCCGAATTCAGCAACGATCTTAGCTTTCGCTTCATTACTTAGAGACATAATAAACTCCAAAAAATTAATGTAAGTGGTGAGAGCCAATCTCTAATTTAGCATCTCAAGATTAAGCGCCGCTATTCTACGCTGCTTAACGCAGCAAAGCAATAAGCGCCACTAAGCGGATTGTTCATTTTCCACAACCAAACGCTTTGGTGCAAGGCGAGCATCTTCACTGATGAGCGCAATACCGATAAAACGTTGCTCTTCGCCGCAGGTAACACGAACCATGCAACCCTCTTCAAGATCTTGAACGGCAGCTCGCACAGGTTGCCCCTGTTTAAAATAAGCGGCTGTTTCCTCTGTAATATTTACAGCAGGAAAGTGAACAACTGCGGTATCCATTGGTAATAACAAGGTATCCAAAAGGGATTCAAACGTCCCTTCCCCAGCATCCACCTTCGCTCGCAATGCAGCTAATTGTTCCAAGGTCACCATGCGTTCATAAGGATAGTTAGCGACTTGTAAGCGACGCAAGTAAGTAACATGTGCACCGCAACCTAACATTTCGCCTAAGTCATCAATAATAGTGCGAATATAGGTGCCTTTTGAACAATGAATTTCCAGTTCTAACTCGTCATTTTCTAAACGGATAAACAGTAATTCATAGACAGTAATTGGGCGTGCCTCACGCTCAACAGTGATCCCTTTGCGGGCATATTCATATAACGGACGGCCTTGATGCTTCAGCGCTGAATACATTGAAGGAACTTGTAATGTATCACCACGGAAAAATTCTAAGGCATCATCCAGTTGCTGCTGTGTAAACTC
The DNA here is from genome assembly GCF_041075285.1 of Providencia rettgeri. NCBI lineage: Bacteria > Pseudomonadati > Pseudomonadota > Gammaproteobacteria > Enterobacterales > Morganellaceae > Providencia > Providencia rettgeri. Next base: position 3,203,503 of record NZ_CP163512.1, read on the forward strand.
TACATTACGCTCACTGATAATTTCGCCGTGTGAATCCGACGTGTCAGTGCGTTGCCCTAGGCGAGCAATAACGCGATAACGTTTATCTGAATCGAGTAAAAATTGGGAAAATTTCGTTGCTTCACCGAGACAAACAGGCAACATACCTGTCGCAAGGGGGTCAAGCGCCCCCGTGTGCCCAGCTTTATTAGCATTAAAAAAGCGCCGCACTTTTTGCAGCGCATCATTTGAAGAAATATCCGTGGGTTTATCCAGCAGCACTACGCCGTCAATATGACGGCCGCTACGACGACGCCCCATTATTTTTCCTCTTTATCACTAACATCCGCACGACGTTTTTCATCATCGCGGATCACATTTGACACTAAATTAGACATTCGCATACCGTCAACAAGGGAATTGTCATATTCGAATGTTAACTCAGGAATAATGCGCAAACGCATTGCTTTGCCAATTAATGAACGAATAAAACCCGATGCTTCATTTAATGCTTTAATGCCATCAGCAACCATCTCTTCTTCGCTTTTATCATTGGCGATATTGAAAAAGGTCACAAAGACTTTACCGTATGCGAGATCGCGAGATAACTCAACACCTGAAACGGTAGCCATACCAATTCGCGGGTCTTTAATTTCACGCTGTAAGATGATCGCAATTTCTTTTTGCATCTCTTGCGCAACGCGCTGAGCACGACTGAATTCTTTTGCCATCGTTATGTCTCCTGACAATAAAGGGGGCTATCGCCCCCTTAACACTATTTTGCAGTCACGATACTTCGTGGGTTGTCACAAAATTAACCGTCGATAGAACGTTTAACTTCAATGACTTCGAAGACTTCGATCATATCACCAACGCGAACATCGTTGTAGTTCTTAACACCGATACCACATTCCATACCGTTACGAACTTCACTGACGTCATCTTTAAAGCGACGCAGTGATTCTAACTCACCTTCGTAGATAACTACGTTATCACGCAGGACACGGATTGGGTTGTTACGTTTAATCGTACCTTCGGTCACCATACAACCCGCAACAGCACCAAATTTCGGTGATTTAAATACGTCACGAACTTCTGCAAGTCCAATGATTTGCTGTTTGTACTCTGGTGCCAACATACCGCTCATTGCTTGTTTGATTTCATCAATCAGGCTATAGATAACGGAGTAGTAGCGTAAATCAACGCTTTCACTTTCGATAACACGACGCGCTGATGCATCTGCACGGACGTTAAAGCCAAGAATAATTGCGTTAGATGCTGCCGCCAATGTTGCATCTGTTTCGGTGATACCACCGACACCAGAACCGATGATTTTCACTTTCACTTCGTCAGTTGACAGCTTCATCAGAGAGTCAGTGATCGCTTCACAAGTACCTTGAACGTCAGTTTTCAGTACGATATTCAGTTCAGAAACTTTACCTTCTTCCATGTTAGCAAACATGTTTTCCAGTTTAGATTTTTGCTGACGTGCTAATTTAACATCACGGAATTTACCTTGACGGTACAGGGCAACTTCACGTGCTTTTTTCTCATCACGGACAACAGTCGCTTCATCACCAGCAGAAGGGACATTAGACAAACCTAAAATCTCAACAGGCATTGATGGGCCCGCTGATTGAACCTCTTTACCCAGTTCGTTACGCATTGCACGAATACGGCCATATTCAAATCCACACAGAACGATGTCGCCTTTGTTCAGCGTACCTTCTTGAACAAGAATGGTTGCTACTGGACCACGACCTTTATCTAAGTATGATTCAACAACGACACCGCTTGCCATGCCAGCGTAAACCGCTTTCAGTTCTAAAACCTCAGCTTGCAGTAAGATTGCATCAAGCAGTTCATCAATACCTGTTCCTTTCTTAGCAGAAACGCTAATGAACTGTGTATCACCGCCCCAATCTTCAGAAATAACACCGTACTGAGACAGTTCGTTTCTGACGCGATCTGGATCGGCTTCTGGCTTATCAATTTTGTTTACCGCAACCACGATTGGCACACCAGCAGCTTTTGCGTGCTGGATTGCTTCGATAGTTTGTGGCATTACACCATCGTCCGCTGCAACCACAAGAACAACAATATCCGTTGCCTGAGCACCACGAGCACGCATTGAGGTAAACGCGGCGTGACCTGGGGTGTCTAAGAAGGTAATCATACCTTTATCAGTTTGAACGTGGTAAGCACCGATGTGCTGAGTAATCCCCCCCGCTTCGCCTGATGCCACTTTCGTTGAACGAATGTAGTCAAGTAAAGAGGTTTTACCGTGGTCAACGTGACCCATGATGGTCACAACTGGTGCACGTGGTTCTTTCAGCGCTGAGCCAGTGTCACGGTCATTCATTACCGCTTCTTCTAACTCGTTCTCACGACGCAAAATAACTTTGTGACCCATTTCTTCTGCCACTAATTGTGCAGTTTCTTGGTCAATCACTTGGTTAATGGTTGCCATTGCCCCCATCTTCATCATTGTTTTGATGACTTGAGAACCTTTAACCGCCATTTTGTTAGCCAGTTCGCCAACAGTAATGGTTTCACCGATAACCACATCGCGGTTTACAACTGCCGCCGGCTTAGTAAAGCTTTGCTGTAAAGAACTCCCTTTACGCTGTTTGCCTTTTGTACGACCAGAACGACCTGCGGCACGCTCTTCTTCACGATCCGCTTTTTCAGACAGTTTGTTACCTTTTTTCTGGCGAGGCGCTTTCGCTGTACGGTTACGTGAACGACGACCTTCTTCTTTCTCATCACTTTCATCTTCAGCGGCACGAGCGTGCGTAGAAGTCGTTGTGTGATAATCGCTGTCTTCTTCAGCTTTCGTTTCAGCGGTCCATTTCTCGCTGTTCTCTTCAGCCATTTTACGAGCTTCTTCAGCGACACGGCGCGCTTCAGCTTCAACTTTACGTTGAGTTTCTTCTTCCGCTTTGCGTTTTAACTCCGCGGCTTCAGCTTCACGGCGTTGTTTGTCGGCATTGCTTTCTGATGCTTTGCCTGCTTTTTGTGGATTTTCGCTTGGTTTCACTTTTTCTCTTTCCGCTGCTTCGCGCGTCGCTTTATCTGCTGCTTCACGTTTTGCTTTCTCTTGGGCGTCACGTTTTGCCAATTCCTGTGCTTCACGTTTTGCAGCTTCTTCTGCTAAACGTTTAGCCTGAGCTTCACGTTGTGCCAGTTCTTCAGCTTCGCGCTGTGCCTGCTCTTCCGCTTCACGCTGCGCCTGCTCTTCCGCTTTTGCTTCTTCAGCGTCACGGTTCACATAAGTGCGTTTTTTGCGGACTTCAACATTTACCGATTTGCTTTTGCCACCGGTGACGGGGACGCTCAGCGTGCTACGAGTTTTACGCTGTAGTGTCAATTTGCTTGGCTGCCCCGCTGCCCCGCCTTGTTCGCGGTTTAAGTGGTTCAGTAAAGCTTCTTTTTCTGACTGACTAACCGAGTCATTCTCACCTTTTGTGATCCCTGCTTCAGCAAATTGCTGTACCAGGCGATCAGCGGTGGTTTGAATTTCCCTTGCCAATGATTTTACAGTTTCTGTCATGCCGTTCCTTCCTGCTACAGTGTTTACGCATCGTTACCGAACCAGCAAATATTACGTGCGGCCATAATGAGCAAACCTGCTTTCTCATTATCCAGACCTTCAATATCAATCAGATCGTCGATGCCCTGCTCAGCAAGATCTTCCAGTGTACAGATACCACGAGTTGCCAAATTATAGGCCAGAGTACGATCCATACCTTCAAGATTCAACAGTTCTTCTGCTGGCTGATTATCACCGAGGCTCTCTTTTTGAGCCAATTCAATCGTAGTGAGGGCTGCTTTCGCTCTTTCACGCAGAACTTCAACGGTATCTTCATCAAGGCCGTCAATTTCAAGAAGTTCATTAATAGGCACGTAAGCCAGTTCTTCTAACGTCGAGAAGCCTTCTTCAACAAGTGCAGTGGCGAACTCTTCATCAATATCAAGATGCTTGGTGAATGTGTCAATAGAAGCGTGTGCTTCTGCCTGATGTTTTGCATTCAGCTCTTCTGCGGTCATGACATTCAATTCCCATTTGTCATCACCACGGTGTTTTTTCAGTAACTGAGCCGCTAAACGCACGTTTTGTCCGTTACGTCCGATTGCTTGTGCTAAGTTGCTGCTTTCTACGGCAACATCCATCGTACATTTGTCTTCATCGACCACGATAGATGCAACATCAGCCGGAGCCATTGCATTAATAACGAATTGAGCTGGGTTATCATCCCATAACACAATATCAATTCTTTCGCCGCCTAATTCACTTGAGACAGCTTGAACTCGTGCACCACGCATACCAACACAAGCACCCACAGGATCAATACGCTTATCGTTGGTTTTTACTGCGATTTTGGCACGAGAACCAGGGTCACGCGCGGCCGCTTTGATTTCAATAATTTCTTCGCCAATTTCCGGCACTTCAATGCGGAATAATTCTACCAGCATTTCAGGGCGAGAACGTGTAACGAAAAGTTGTGCACCTCGCGCTTCGGGACGAACATCATACAGGACTCCGCGGATGCGGTCACCTGGGCGGAAGTTTTCACGTGGCAACATATCTTCACGTAAAATAACCGCTTCAGCATTGTTACCTAGGTCTAGCGTGATATTTTCACGGTTAACTTTCTTCACTTGCGCGGTGATAATTTCACCTTGGTGCTCACGGAATTGGTCAACAACCATCGCGCGTTCCGCTTCACGCACTTTTTGTACGATAACTTGTTTTGCTGTTTGTGTGGTAATACGGTCAAACACAACAGACTCAATTTGATCTTCGACATAACCGCCTAATTGCAGTTCTGGGTTTTCAAATTGTGCTGCTTCTAACGTGATCTCACGCGTTGGCATTGTCACTTCTTCGACAATTAACCAACGACGGAAGGTATCAAAATCACCTGATTTGCGGTCAATTTCAACACGTACATCGATTTCTTGCTCGTATTTCTTTTTGGTCGCCGTCGCTAGTGCAGTTTCCAGTGCCTCGAAGATTTTTTCACGAGGAAGGGATTTTTCGTTAGAAACCGCTTCTACAACAGCCAGAATTTCTTTATTCATCCTAGTTGCCTCATTGAACTTTATTAAAAGTGGGGTACCAAGTTAGCTTTCTGGATGTTGCCGAGGGCGAACACCTCATCCTTACCATCTACAGTAACCGTAATCATTTCACCGTCTACCGACTTAATAATACCTTGCCATCTACGGCGGTTCTGCATCGCTATACGTAAAGCCAGGGCAACTTCTTCACCGATAAAACGCTCATAATGAGCAGCGGTGAATAATGGACGTTCAAGCCCTGGTGACGATATTTCCAGGTTATAAACTACGGAGATTGGATCTTCGACATCCAATACCGCGCTCACCTGATGGCTGACATCAGCACAATCATCAACAGTGATGCCTTCTTCACTATCGATGAAGACACGCAGTGTCGATGTGCGACCACGGACAAACTCTAAGCCAACAAATTCAAAGCCTAGTGCCTCCACCGGTGCTGAAATCATCTCTGTTAATTTCTGTTCTAATGTGGACAAGCCCACCCCCAGACATAAAAAAAGGGCATATAGCCCAGTTAATTCGATTGTCAAATAACAAAAAACCCCGAAATTCGGGGCTTTTGCAACTGGACCCTGTAGTGCACGGGTTCACCATGTTCTTATTATACCTTTAAAGTCTAGAGAAATCGATGAGAAATTTTGAGAGCTAGGTTTGATAATAAACCTGATTACTACATCGGATAACTACTATTGACTGCGATAATGACAAGGTATGTTAAGTAAGAAATGGTTGCGGGAGCCGGATTTGAACCGACGACCTTCGGGTTATGAGCCCGACGAGCTACCAAGCTGCTCCATCCCGCGTTCGAAAACGTGACATATTCTACACAGATAACCTGTAAATCACAAGCTATCTAAAATAATGGTGCCGAGGACGGGACTTGAACCCGTACGCCCGTTTTGTAGGCACTACCACCTCAAGGTAGCGTGTATACCAATTTCACCACCTCGGCACTGAGGCGAGGCTATCAATCAATAATCAATAACCTCAAATTTTTAACTTCACACTCATCTCTGAGCTTACTGCATAATGATGGCATAACTGCCTTCATTCGGGAATCTCGAACACTTAACGAGGAATGTCGCTCGTTGGTGCCGCTGGTGCTGCCGGAACGTCTGTTGGTTGCTCGACTTTAGCAGGTTCACTAATGTTTTCCCACTTACTACCACTACCTGTTCCATACTTATTAGCAGTCATATTGCCAAGTATTAAACTGATGATGAAAAACACAGCAGCCAAGATCCCAGTCATACGGGTCATGAAGTTACCTGAACCCGATGAACCAAACAGTGTTGCAGAAGCGCCCGCACCGAATGATGCACCCATGTCAGCACCTTTACCTTGCTGTAACATAATCAGACTAATCAGACTGATAGCTGCTATCAAGAGGATAATTAAAAGAGCTACGTACATTTGAGTTACCTATTCAGTTGCGGTGCATAGCCTGTGCTATGACCTTTATTACTGCACACCTGCTCATTCACTGTGATAAAGGATAGACCTTACAGGATTGAGCAGGTGCGAATACTAACCAAAGCTGAGCCGACAAGCAAGTCTATTTTGAGTTTCTCTTGCTTATTTGCAGAAAAAAACACCAAATCAGCGAAATACCGTGCTCACCAATAACATTCTACACACCAAATCATTTACACAAGAAAGAATCTATATTCTAACTCATTGACGGCGCGAAAGATCTATACACTCAATAATTCAACAATGCAGCCAACAACGCTGCAACTTGAAGCATGATGAGTCTATTTAGCCCGCCGCTTTAACAGCATCCGCAATACGATTTGCCATCGCTGTAACATCGGCTTCATTTTCCCCTTCGACCATGACACGAATTAACGGCTCAGTCCCTGATTTTCTCAGTAACACGCGCCCTTTGCCTGCCAATTGTTTTTCAACTTCTTCATTGGCTGCAATGACAGCATCACTTTGCAGAGGATCGTGTTGACCTTTAAAGCGCACATTGACTAATACTTGAGGGAGTAATTTCATACCGCTGCATAAATCATGGAGGCTCATATGATTGCGAACCATTGCACTAAGAACTTGTAAGCCCGCAACAATCCCATCACCAGTGGTGGTTTTATCCAGTAAAATCACGTGGCCTGAGTTTTCGGCCCCCATACGCCAGCCTTTTTCCTGTAATTTTTCCAGTACATAGCGGTCACCCACTTTTGCACGTTCAAATGGAATACCGAGCTGTTTCAGCGCAATTTCTAAGCCCATATTGCTCATCAGCGTACCCACGACCCCCCCTTTTAATTGGCCTTGGCGTAGCGCTTCACGGGCGATAATATACAGGATTTGGTCACCATCCACTTTTTCGCCAAGATGATCAACCATAATGATACGGTCACCGTCGCCATCAAATGCTAAGCCAACGTGGGCTTGCTCTTGCAAAACTTTTTGTTGTAACTGGCGAACATCTGTTGCACCACATTCTTCGTTGATATTGATACCGTTAGGATCACAACCAATTGTGATAACTTCAGCACCTAATTCACGAAAGACGTTTGGGGCAATATGGTAAGTAGCACCATTTGCGCAGTCGATGACAATTTTTAAACTAGAAAGGCTTTGTTCATTCGGAAATGTGCCTTTACAGAATTCAATATAACGACCCGCCGCATCCACGATACGGTTTGCACGACCTAATTCTGCCGATTCAACACAGGTAATCGGCTTTTCCATTTCCGCTTCGATAGCTTCTTCCACTTCATCTGGAAGCTTTGTGCCATCGATAGAGAAAAATTTAATACCGTTATCATAATAAGGGTTATGAGATGCCGAAATCACGATCCCCGCTTCAGCACGGAATGTACGAGTCAAATAAGCAACCGCAGGTGTTGGCATTGGCCCCGTAAAAGAAGCCGATAAACCCGCTGCGGCTAAGCCTGCTTCTAAGGAAGATTCCAACATATAGCCAGAAATACGCGTATCTTTACCAATGATAATTTTGCGTGAACCATGGCGTGCCAACACTTTCCCCGCTGCCCAGCCTAATTTTAAAACAAAATCAGGGGTAATTGGACTGTCACCCACTTTGCCACGAATACCATCAGTACCAAAATATTTACGAGAGCTCATACGCTTATTTTTCCTTTTCTGACAGAGTCATCTGTACCACTTGCATCGCTTGTACCGTTTCTTTCACATCATGAACACGAATGATGTGAGCCCCTTGCATGGCAGCAATCACTGCGCAAGAGAGGCTGCCTGCGAGGCGTTCTTGTGGTGGAACATTCAATAATTGTCCAATCATAGATTTACGTGACATGCCTGCCAATAGCGGTAGTCCGAAATTATGAAATTGGTCTAAGTTTGCCAATAACTGATAATTATGCGACAAGTTCTTACCAAATCCAAAGCCCGGATCAAGGATTATTTGTTGTCGCTCAATCCCTGCCGCCACACAGCGGGCAATTTCACCTTCGAGATAGGTTTGAACTTCACGCACCACATTTTGATAATTCGGCGCTTCTTGCATGGTTCTTGGCTGCCCTTGCATATGCATAATACAAACTGGCAAGCCAGTTTTCGCTGCCACACTTAATGCGTCCGGTTCATGGAGTGAGCGAATATCATTGATGATATGCATACCGACTTTTGCAGCTTCGGCCATGACCTGCGCTTTTGAGGTATCGACAGAAATCCATACATCGAACCGCTTAGCTATCGCTTCCACGACAGGGACAACCCGATCTAACTCTTCATTGACCGAAACCTCAGAGGCACCCGGCCGCGTTGATTCGCCACCAATATCAATAATTGTTGCGCCTTCTTGCACCATTTTAGCGACATGTTCTAGGGCATCATGATAATGATTATGGGTGCCACCATCTGAAAACGAGTCAGGAGTGACATTCAAAATCCCCATCACTTGCGGGGTAGATAAGTCAAGGATGCGACCTCTAGCTGTGATGTGCATATTTATTTTTTCCTTAACGAAAAAAACCCCAGCGAACTGGGGCTTTATGATTTATGTTAACGATAGCTTATTGTGCCTTGTTATCGTTATTATCTGATGAATTTGATTCATCAGACTGATTGCTTTGTTCTTCAGTACGGTTTTGTGGCTCTTCGGATTGCGGTTTTTCAACTGTTTTCCCCACCGTTGATGGACCTTTACCGAATGTACCAGTCACATTGCTGACTTTCTTGTCTTCATCCCAACCCGCTGGTTCACGTACTGGACGACGATTCATCAAATCATCAATCATCGGCATATCGATAGTTTCATATTTCAGTAATGCATCTTTCGTTGCATGTAGAATATCGATATTGTCTTCCAGTGTTTTGTAAGCCAGTTGGTAACAGTGATCTAAGATTTTCTTGATTTCTTCATCGACAATACGCGCTGTTTCATCAGAAATACCAGAACCATTACCTGAAGAACGACCTAAGAAGGCAGGACCTTCTTCTTTCGAGTATTGCATTGGCCCTAAACGGTCTGAGAAGCCCCACTGCGTTACCATGTTACGGGCAGTATTGGTTGCAAACTGAATGTCGGAAGAAGCACCTGTGGTGACTTTGTCACGCCCATAAATCAGCTCTTCTGCAATACGACCGGCATAAGCTGTCGCAATCATACCTTCGAGTTTTAAGCGGCTACGGCTAACTTCATCACCTTCCGGTAAGAAGAATGCCACACCCAATGCTTGACCTCGTGGAACGATAGTCACTTTATGGACAGGGTCATGCTCAGGCATTAAGTGACCGATAATCATATGACCACCTTCATGGTAAGCCGTTGATTCTTTTTGCTCTTCGGTCATCATCAGAGAACGACGCTCTGCACCCATCCAAATTTTGTCACGTGCTTTTTCAAATTCAACCATGGAAACGACACGCATATTTGCGCGAGCCGCAAACAGTGCTGCTTCGTTAACCAAGTTAGCTAATTCCGCACCGGAGAAACCAGGCGTTGCACGAGCCAGAACGAAGGTGTCTACACTTGGGTCAATAGGCACACGACGCATATGCACTTTCAGGATTTGTTCGCGACCACGTACGTCTGGCAAACCAACAACGACTTGACGGTCAAAACGACCAGGACGTAATAATGCAGGGTCAAGAACATCCGCACGGTTAGTTGCCGCGATAACAATGATCCCTTCATTACCTTCAAAACCGTCCATCTCAACCAACATCTGGTTTAGGGTTTGTTCACGCTCATCATGACCACCACCTAAACCGGCACCACGTTGACGACCCACGGCATCGATTTCATCGATAAAGATAATACAAGGCGCTGCTTTTTTCGCTTGCTCAAACATATCACGAACACGTGAAGCACCCACCCCCACAAACATTTCCACGAAATCTGAACCGGAAATGGTAAAGAATGGTACTTTCGCTTCACCGGCAATCGCTTTAGCCAGTAATGTTTTACCTGTACCCGGTGGCCCTACCATCAGGACACCTTTAGGAATTTTACCACCGAGCTTTTGGAAGCGTGCAGGTTCACGTAGGAAGTCTACGATCTCACCCACTTCCTCTTTGGCTTCATCACACCCAGCAACGTCTGCAAATGTTGTTTTGATCTGATCTTCTGTCAGCATGCGGGCTTTACTTTTGCCGAATGACATAGCCCCTTTGCCGCCGCCACCTTGCATTTGGCGCATAAAGAAAATCCAGACACCAATCAGCAGAAGCATTGGGAACCAGGAAATGAAAATAGATGTCAGTAAGCTAGGTTCTTCTGGTGGTTCACCAACGACAGTCACATGCTTATTCAGCATGGTGTCTAACAGCTTTTCATCCTGCATAGGAAGATAAGTTGTATAGCGGCTATTATCAGCCTTTCTGACGTTCAATTCACGACCTGTGATACGAACTTCACGTACCTGATCCTGGGCTAACTCATTGATAAACGTTGAATAATCAACTCTGCGACTATTCGAATCGCTTGGGCCAAAACTCTGGAACAAGGACATCAGAACAACTGCGATGACTAACCAGAGAATCAGGTTTTTCGCCATGTCACTCAAGGGATTAACCTCATATTACAACTGTGTTAACAAATAACGCTCAGGGTACTATAGTTTTAGTCCTGTCGCTACAATGTATACTTCACGCGACCGTGCCCGCGAAGATTCAGGTTTACGAACTTTTACTTTCGTAAACAGGGAACGGATATCCCTGAGGTAGTCGTCAAAGCCTTCTCCCTGAAACACTTTAACAATGAAACTTCCTCCAGGTGCCAATACTGCACGGCACATATCCAATGCTAATTCAACCAAATACATAGAGCGAGGAATATCAACAGCTGGTGTCCCACTCATATTTGGTGCCATGTCAGACATGACTACCTGTACTTTTTTGTCGCCAACTCGTTCTAGCAAAGCGGCGAGTACTGCTTCGTCACGAAAATCCCCTTGCAGGAAATCCACCCCAACGATTGGGTCCATCGGTAATAAGTCACAGGCAATCACTCGCCCATTATGACCTATTTGGCTAACAACATATTGTGACCAGCCCCCCGGGGCAGCACCTAAATCGACAACGGTCATACCTGGTTTAAAAATTTTATCACCTTGCTGGATTTCCTCCAGTTTAAACCATGCACGTGAGCGCAACCCTTTCTTTTGTGCTTGCTGAACATATTTATCACTAAAATGCTCTTGCAACCACCGACTTGAGCTTGCCGAACGTTTTTTATTGGCCATTGTACTTTCCAACTATACTAAAAGATCTACAACGATATTGCTGCTTCTTTACCATCGAACAGATATAATTGATGGTGATAGAGATCAGATGGCGGTAGAATAAGCCATTTTCAATACTAACCAAGCAAAAAATCGATGAATCTTAATAAAAAACAAATTCAGCACCTTAAAAGTCTCGCTCACCACTTAAACCCTGTTGTTATGATTGGCAACAATGGGTTAACCGAAGGTGTCTTGGCTGAGATTGAACTCTCATTAGCACATCATGAGCTTATCAAAGTCAAAATCGCAGGCGAAGATCGTGATACTAAAAATTTGATCGCTGATGCGATTGTTCGCGAAACTGGTGCAGTTAATGTACAAATTATTGGTAAAATTCTTGTTATCTATCGCCCGTCGGCAGATCGCAAAATCATTTTACCTAAATAATACCCCATCATTTATATAAAAATGCCATTGAAAGCATGTTTTATATGAAGAAAAAGGCCGCCTGCGGCCTTTTTCTTTAAATCAGGAGAAATAATATAGCTAATTCAGGGAAATAGGAATCAGATATACTCAACTTTAAGAATTTCGAACTCGACCTCTCCACCTGGGGTTTTGATTGAGACCGCATCATCGACCTCTTTGCCAACCAAACCACGCGCTATCGGTGAGTTAACCGAAATTAAATTTTCTTTGATATCCGCCTCGTCATCACCCACAATACGATACGTCAGCTCTTCATCGGTATCAACATTCAAGACAGTCACTGTTGCACCGAAAATCACACGGCCATTGTTCACCATTTTGGTCACATCAATCACTTGGGCGTGTGAAAGTTTCCCTTCGATTTCTTGAATACGACCTTCACAAAAGCCTTGCTGCTCACGAGCTGCATGATATTCAGCGTTTTCTTTTAAATCACCGTGTTCACGCGCTTCAGCAATTGACGCAATGATTTCTGGGCGGCGGACTGATTTTAGGAACTCAAGTTCCTCTCTTAGTTTATCCGCACCAAATACTGTCATTGGGATCTGTTTCATTAATAAATACCTCGGTTTCAATCCTATCTAAAAACAAGTATCTTCCTGATTTTGTAACAACAGTACACTGAACACCGCTGGAAACCAGGGGGCTCTAAGTAAATAACTCAATCAGACTCATGTACTCATTTATCTTATCATAATGTACGTTATTTTAACTGAGACTTAATAACGGGTCATCGTTTACTTTATAAGGCATTACACTTTAGTATGTGCAGTATGTCCACTTTAATGCGTGAAATCTATGTCATTACTTAACTTAACCAGAAAATGGATGCTCACTTTTGGGATTGCCTTAGCCAGTTGTCAAGCTTTTGCTATCCCCATTGATGACTACAAGCAATACCTACCAGATGGCACTAATCTTGCTCTGGTCGCGCAAAAAGTGGGAAGCAATACCCCATTGATTGATTATAATGCACAACAAATGGCACTCCCTGCAAGTACACAAAAAGTGGTTACTGCACTCGCCGCCTTGTTGCAATTAGGACCAGACTATCGTTTTGTCACCAATTTCGAAACCAGCGCCAAGCTAAACAAGAATACCTTATCAGGGGATTTGGTGATCCGCTTTAGTGGCGATCCGACACTGACTCGTCAGCAAATTCGTAATATGGCTAATGCGTTGAAACAAATAGGGATCCAGAAAGTTGATGGGGATTTAATTGTCGATATTTCTGCCTTCGCCAGCCACGATAAAGCACCGGGCTGGGTGTGGAATGATATGACCCAGTGTTTTAGTGCTCCACCCGCTGCGGCAATTATTGACCGAAACTGTTTTTCAGTTTCCCTTTACCCTGCCGAACGTGCTGGCGATACCGCGTTTATTAAAACGGCCAATTTTTATCCGGTTAATATGTTCAGTGAAGTCAAAACACTGGCCAAAGGTTCACCTGAAGCACGCTATTGTGAGTTAGATGTCGTGCCCGGAGAATTAAACCGCTACACCTTAACAGGCTGCTTAACTCAACGTAGTGAACCACTTCCTCTCGCCTTTGCTGTACAAAACGGGGCAAGCTATTCTGGAGCGATTGTCAAAAATGAACTAAAAACCGCTGGCATTGAACTCACTGGAAGCGTGAAAAAACGCACACAGCCAACAGCGCAATCACAAGTTTTGGTTAAAACGGAATCTAAGCCACTCCATGATTTGCTCAACGTGATGCTGAAAAAATCTGACAATATGATAGCCGATACGGTTTTTCGGACGATTGGCCGTGAATATTATGGTGTACCAGGAACTTGGCGATCTGGATCCGATGCCGTAAGACAAGTGCTAAAACAAAAAGCAGGGATCGATCTTGGCAATACCGTCATGGTAGATGGATCTGGGCTATCGCGCCATAATTTGATCACCCCCGCAACCATGATGGAGATCCTTCAGTTTATTGCCAAAAATGATCAACAGCTTGACTTTATTTCCATGCTTCCTCTTGCTGGCCATGATGGCACATTGCGCTATCGTGGTGGCTTTGATGAAGCTGGCGTAAATGGTAAAGTTTCAGCAAAAACAGGGGCATTACAAGGGGTGTACAACCTCGCAGGCTTTATTACTACTGCCAGCGGGCAACGTGTTGCTTTTGTGCAGTTTATTTCAGCTTACGCGGTTCCACAAAGCCAACAACGCAGCCGCCGAGTACCGTTAGTGCGTTTCGAAAGCCGGTTGTATAAAGATCTGTATAAAAATAATTAGTTGTTAAATTACATTCATTAAAAAAAGGCGCTTTTGCGCCTTTCAGACTGCTGACAAACATAACATGTTTGGCGGCAGGTTGGATAGGTTTTGAAAATAAACAAGGAAAATCAATATATTGATTTTCGCCTGATAACACAAAGTGGGAAAAACCACGCTTTTATCCCACTTTGTCAACAACCTCAAAGGCGCTTTTGCGCCTTTTTGTATTTCTAAGATAACTTATTTTTGGTAAATAATTTCGACACCTTCGTCGTCATCTTCATCCCAATCATCATCCCAGTCATCAACGTCTTCAGCACCCGAAAGCTGCTCTTTGTGGTAGTCGTCCCACATAAATTCCACTTTTTCTACTTGCTGCGCATCTTCTGTCGTTGCCATATCCCGTGGTTGGGTATTCATAAATTCCATAATATCCCAGCACAGTGCTTTTACACCTTCATGATTAACCGCTGAAATCATATAGAATTTATCTTCCCAGCCCATTGCTTTAGCAATTTCAGCTGCGCGTGTGGCAGATTCTTCTTCCCCTAAAATATCAATCTTATTGAAGACTAACCAACGTGGTTTTGCCGCCAATTTTTCACTGTATTTTTCTAATTCGCTAATGATGATCTTCGCGTTTTCAACCGGATCAGATCCATCGATCGGGCAAATGTCGATCAGATGCAGTAATACGCGACAACGCTCTAAGTGTTTCAGGAATTGGATCCCAAGGCCAGCACCTTCCGCAGCCCCTTCAATTAATCCAGGAATATCTGCAACAACGAAGCTTTGTTCGTTGTCCATACGTACCACACCTAAGCTCGGTACTAATGTGGTAAATGGATAATCTGCCACTTTGGGTTTTGCCGCAGAAACAGAACGAATGAATGTGGATTTACCTGCATTAGGCATTCCCAACATCCCAACATCTGCTAACAGCATTAGCTCTAACAGTATTTCACGTGTTTCACCTTTGGTACCCATGGTACGTTGGCGTGGAGCACGGTTGACTGATGATTTAAAACGGGTATTACCCAGACCGTGAAAACCGCCCTTAGCGACCATATGACGCTGTTCATGGCGCGTCATGTCACAAAGTACCTCGTTGGTACCAAGATCGCGTACACGCGTTCCTACAGGCACTTTAATCGTGATATCTTGACCACGTTTACCTGTACATTCACGACTTTGGCCATTTTGCCCACGCTCCGCACGGAACGATTTTTCAAAACGGTAATCGATTAACGTGTTGAGGTTTTCGTCTGCTTGTAAGTAAACGTCCCCACCATCGCCACCGTCACCACCGTCTGGTCCCCCTTTCGGGATGTATTTTTCACGGCGGAAGCTGACACAACCATTGCCACCATCTCCTGCCACGACCAATATTTTGGCTTCATCTACAAATTTCATAATTCTCTCTCCGCTTCTGAGCCGCATAACGCTGGATGGCTGTTCTACTCAGAGATGGTGCATCTTTAATACGTGTGTAGTTCATTAAAGATCAAATATCTGAATATAAAAAGCCCCGCAAAAAGTTTTGCAGGGCTTTAAGTCTGAATTAAAGATCAGAAAACTTATTCAGCTTCGATGCTGATAAATTTACGATTGTTTGGACCTTTAACTTCAAATTTCACTTTACCATCCGCTAATGCGAACAGAGTGTGGTCACGGCCACAACCTACGTTGTTACCTGCGTGGAACTTAGTACCACGTTGACGAACGATGATGCTACCTGCTAATACAGCTTCACCACCAAAACGTTTAACACCTAAACGTTTTGCTTCTGAGTCACGACCGTTACGAGTCGAACCACCAGCCTTTTTGTGTGCCATTAATCTGCTCTCCTAAATCTTAAGCGATGACAGTGATCTTAACATCAGTGAACCACTGACGGTGACCCTGTTGTTTACGGCTATGTTTACGACGACGGAATTTGACGATTTTTACTTTTTCGCCACGACCGTGTGCAACCACTTCCGCTTTCACTTTAACGCCTTCAACGACAGGAGCGCCGATTTGGATCTCATCGCCATTAGCAACCATTAAAACTTGATCAAATTCAACAGTTTCACCTGTTGCGATGTCCAGCTTTTCTAGGCGGACAGTTTGACCTTCGCTAACTCGGTGTTGTTTACCACCACTTTGGAAAACCGCGTACATATTAACTCCGCTTTCCGCGTACTCGCTAAATATTTCAATTCCAGAGTACGCTATAAAATATTCACAATAGGGCGCGAATTCTACGCAAAAAAGCATCAGAACACAAGCCAATAATGCGGTTAGATGACAAAAAATACGACTTTTTTGTCAACAACCTCTTTTTAGTGCTGATTTAGCATCAATAACTCAAATTGTTACTTATTTAAACATTTTTTGCATCACACCTGATAATCTTATTATTAATAATGTTATGCTAATGGTATAAGTGTTCTATTCGGTCTCCCATTTTGTTCGTCAGGGAATGAACCAAAAACTAATAATATGAATAAATTACGATGAATTTAGAATCTATTATTGAACTAACAGCTGAGGATATGTCAGCAGTAAACGAAGCTATCCTCAGCCAATTGAATTCAGATGTTGCGCTAATTAACCAGCTTGGTTATTACATTGTCAGTGGTGGAGGTAAAAGGATCCGCCCAATGATCGCAATATTGGCAGGAAGATCCTTGGGGTATTCGGGACATAAACATACTCAAGTCGCCGCTTTGATCGAGTTTATTCATACGGCAACATTGCTGCATGATGATGTGGTTGATGAATCCGATATGCGTCGTGGAAAGCAAACCGCCAATGCCGTATTTGGCAATGCTGCAAGCGTTTTAGTGGGTGACTTTATCTATACTCGATCCTTTCAAATGATGACGGATCTTGATTCGATGCGCGTTCTCAAACTGATGTCTGAAGCCACTAACGTGATCGCCGAAGGTGAAGTTTTACAGTTAATGAACTGTAATGATCCTAATATTACTGAAGAAAACTACATGCAGGTGATCTACAGTAAAACGGCTCGTTTATTTGAAGCTGCGGCTCATGCATCTGCCATTTTAGCAAGTGCAACACCTGAGCAAGAAAAAGCGTTACAGGATTATGGTCGCTATATCGGTACAGCCTTTCAGTTAATCGATGATTTACTGGACTACGATGCAGATAATGCTCAGTTAGGTAAAAATACAGGGGATGATCTGGACGAAGGTAAACCAACGCTTCCACTTCTTCACGCGATGCAAAATGGGAATGAAGAAGAGTCTGCATTGATCCGACAAGCCATCGAACAAGGTAACGGTCGCCACTTGTTAGAGACCGTTTTAGCAACGATGAAACGCTGTGGGTCACTTGAGTACACCTATGCACGTGCACAAGAAGAAGCCCAAAAAGCGATCGATGCCCTTAGTGCCATTGATGATTCTATTTATAAAGAAGCGTTAATTGGACTTGCTCATATCGCTATCCAACGCCATTCTTAGGGGCGGTTTATCTTTGCTGCTAATTTTTACAGCTAAAAAAGGTTTAAGAAAAGGGGAAATTATTTTTCCCCTTTTTCGTCTTCATCGATTTGTGCCAGAAGTGAAGATAGGCCATAACGCAAAATATATTTAACGATTTTATTACGTTCAGCCTCGGTTAGTTGATAATACGCTTCCGACCAAATTTGTAATGCATCCGTTCTTTGGCTCTGGTAAGGCACGGGCGGTTCGCATAAACTCAATTGACCTTGAATTTCTCCGGGTAAGCTCTCAATATAATACTCAACGGCTTTACCTTGGACGCCCCGTTTGCGTCGGTGTTTCCAGCCTTCTCGCCTAGCCATTAGATTAACGCCCTGCGGCGAGGTTGGGAGACCTTCAAGCCCTGCGAGTTCTTTCGCAGTGAACCACAATTTTTTCATATCTTCACTTTCACGCTTATATTATGAAACCTGCTATTGCAGCTTTATCGAATCGTTATTTGTAAAAAACAGACTAAATATAATATTATTTTTATATAAAAATTATTTACAACTTAAGTATTTGTAAACGACTTTTTGTTAATTAAATCAATTAGTGCCAACGCACCTTCTCGTATAATAAATGCCAAAATAACCTCGCGTTCATCATTGGAAAGTTGGTTGTAAGCTTCCTGCCAGATAAACAAATTATCATTTCGTTTTACCTGATAGATTGGCGAAACCTCGTTTACAAATTGCCCCTCAAAAATATCGATAGGTAGCGAGCTAATATGGTATTCCAGTGCCTTTCCTTGAATACCTTTTCTTTTACGACACGTCCAGTTCTCACGCCTTGCCATGGCGTTAATACCTTGGGTTGTCATGGGAAGCCCTTGCAACCCAATCAACTCTTTCGCTGTTAGCCATTCCTTGTACATACTGACCCTCCTAGTCCCGATGACAATGTGTTTACAGTTGTTGAAAACTATCTATAGTTTCTTAAAACCCGTTAACTTGTTCATTTTATTAATAACAGGAAATAATAATATACAAACTATATATGTTATTTTCATTCTAATTTCTTTTAATAACAGACAATTAAATAATTTACTCGCTAATAATTTGAGTAATTTTATTGAGTAATGCAGATATATTACCGATACAAGTAACGAGTAGCAGTAAATACGCCATTCTCAATACTAACTCGAAATAGTTAGTTTTATTTTCAAAGTTTTATCTTAATTCACAGTTATTAACTCAGGTTTTCTATTTAATTTCACAAAAACCACGGTAGTTTCATAAAATAGAATTTTTAGAAAAAACCAGAAATTATTTTAG
The DNA here is from genome assembly GCF_041075285.1 of Providencia rettgeri. NCBI lineage: Bacteria > Pseudomonadati > Pseudomonadota > Gammaproteobacteria > Enterobacterales > Morganellaceae > Providencia > Providencia rettgeri. The sequence continues at coordinate 3,222,712 of NZ_CP163512.1, forward strand.
AAAATTTCTGTTATTTTATTTCCAATAACAGGACGATTGTATTGAATGTATCACAATATCCCGTTACTCGTACCACTAACTCTACATGATTCTGAATGAAAAAAGGACTAAAAAATGATTTTACGGAAGTCAGACTGGCACCCAGCCGACATCATCGCAGCATTACGTAAGCGTGGAACTACACTTGCAGCTATTTCGCGTGAAGCAGGACTGAGTTCTTCAACACTCGCGAATGCCCTTTCACGTCCTTGGCCTAAAGGTGAATGGATTATTGCCAACTTTTTAGGCATCCACCCATCTGAGATTTGGCCAAGCCGATATTACGACCCAATTACAGGTAATTTATTAGAAAGGAAAGTAAGAGAAAAAATACCAGAGGAAGATTAAAACCGAATGAAAATAGCTATAAGGCCGTGAATAATAACCCAATTTATTCACGGCTTTATCTTCTTATCATCACCCAATCGGGAAAAATATTATTTCATCCGCATAAAGCCGTCAGCTAAATCTTGCTTTAAGTCATCCAAGTTTTCTAAACCAATTTGGAGGCGTAATGTTGGTCCCCCCGGTTGCCACTGGGTTACAGTACGGTATTCTGCACAGTCAAACGGAATAATTAAGCTTTCAAAGCCACCCCATGAATATCCCATGCCAAAAATCGATAAGCCATCCAGCATATTGGCAATATCTGCTTGGGTGTATTTAGGATCTAATACGATGGAGAATAACCCAGATGATCCTGTGAAATCCCTTTTCCATATTTCATGCCCCGGACAGTCAGTAAATGCGGGGTGTAAGATACGGATCACTTCAGGGCGTTCTTTCAACCAGTGAGCAATATTGAGTGCCCTTTCTTGAGCTTCTTTTAAACGGATCGGTAACGTTCTCAGTCCGCGCAAAGCAAGAAAGCAGTCTTCTGCTCCCGGTAGCATCGCCATGTAATCATAAGTTTCACGTAATTTAGGCCACCACGCTTGGTTGGCAGAGACAATCCCCATCAGTAAATCAGAGTGACCACCTAAATATTTTGTGCCTGCTTCTAACGAGATATCACAGCCCATCTTATGTGCTTTAAAGAACAAAGGTGTTGCCCATGTATTATCGATGATAGTGGCAATATTATGCCGTTTCGCAACATCAACAATTGCAGGAACATCTTGGATCTCAAAACTTTGAGAGCCTGGGGATTCTAAAAAAATAGTACTGGTATTTGGTTGGAGAAGCTTTTCAATCTCTGCACCAATCATAGGGTCATAATAGGTTGTCTTAATTCCCATTTTGTCCAATAAACCATGACAGAATTTACGAGTTGGCCGATAAACGCTATCTGGCATCAGCAAGTGATCACCCGTTTTCAATGTCGTCAGTAAGGCTAATACAATTGCCCCTAACCCTGATGGCGAAAGCACGGTGCCTTCTGCCCCTGCAAGTGCAGACCAAGCTTGCTCTAATTGCTTTATGGTCGGCGTTCCCGCAGTACCATAGTTAAATTCGGCTCTATCGTTGATTAAGTCATCAACTGTTGGGAATACCACTGTTGAACCACGATAAACTGGCGCGTTCACAAACCCTGCTTGCTTTGCAGGATCTCTCCCAAGCTGGGTGACTTGTGTATCAACATGAAATTCAGAAACGGCTTTTTTCTTCATGAGATCCTCTCATCAACATCATTATTTATTCGAAAAATTTAAAGAATGGGGATAGGCACAGCAACACACCAAAGAAAATGATGAACCACACTGTTGGGCCTTTAAATTTGTGTAGTGCAGGCACTTTGTAAACCAGATAACAAGGGATCAGGCAAGAGACGATACCAAACAATGGACCACCTAGCTGCATAAAGAACAGGATCGAGAACCGTGTTGAAACCCAGAACCACAGCGCAATGATCACACCTAAACATACCCCATAGTGCAATGCTGTCTGGTTAATCCGCTCTTCTGGAATAAAACGGCTGATAATATTCACCACAATGCCTTTTATCGCCTCTTGGAAGCCTAAATAGATCCCTAAGAATGCCGTTAAGATAGCAAAAATATTGAGTAACGCAGTCATCACTTTCACAACCGAGCCCGGTATTACTTGAGCAGCAATTGCTAATGCAGAAATATTTTGCTCAAAGGCAGATACCGCTTGTTCATGGCTAATTGAGAAAGTAAAAGAAAATGCAAAAAACAATACCGCTACAGCTAAAATAATATAAGCAACACGGTTAGCCCGTATCGCACGGTACGTAGCGATACGTTTATCACTTTCTACCTTACGATACGCAATATTCATTGGGCTTAAGATCTGCACAAATAAAATGGAGAACAAAGTAAATGGCAATGTTAAGAAAACATCTCGCATAAAGGGCAGAAAATCAGGGAAAGCCGTGATATTGCCAAAGTTCCAATACGGCACCATAACAACACCAAGTAACACAATAATGCCAAATTTCACGATAACCATTGGGCCTGATACTTTAAATAGTAACCGCTCCCCTTGGGCTGCTATCGCCACTAATACGGAAATAATAATCAACCCGTACCAGACAGAATCCGATAATAAGCCTTCAGTTAACCCAAATGTTTTAATGTAAGAAGCACTGTCAAAAGTGACCGCCAGTGAGTAAGAAAACATACCGTGCAATAACATTAAGAAATACGCGATCCCTAAGGCTATCCCCCAGTTTTTGCCTAAGTATTGTGTAATAACACTGGCATAGTCATTGCACTCTTCAGACTCTGATAAGGTTCTCAGATACAAATTTTGTAACCAATAAATTGCTGGATAAGAAAGCAGGGTTGCAGCAATAAAGACCCAAATCCCTTTAATACCAATTTGCACAGGCATAAATACAATCCCTGAGCCAATTGCCATCCCGATACATAAAATAACCCACCCCACATCATATTTTGTAAAAGGGATCTTTTTGGTATCAATCGGATGGTCTGCACTTGCCTGAATACTATTAGACATAGTCTATTCCTCAACGTTATAGATTTAATTATTCAAAAAGTTAGGAACAACATTATTTTGTCGGCGCTAGTTTTTAGTTATCACCGTTTTTTAATACTGGTGTGGCACGAGTAAACTGAGATAAATTCACAATTATAGTATGCTGGAATAAATGGGTTTAATAGGGCAGGACAATGCTAATAAATAAAAACACTTTTGCGTTTAAAGCAAAAATTGACAGCTACGCGATTTTTCGACACTTGGAGTTATTTATCAAAATCGTCGAATGCAATAGTTTTAGTCTGGCCGCAAAGAAGCTCAATGTAACGCCATCATCTGTTAGCCGAGGGTTACAACAACTAGAAGACCAACTGGGCGTTGTATTACTAAAGCGGACAACTCGAAATTTTATTTTGACGGATGCTGGGCGCTATTTATTGCAACGATCGCAAAATTTATTAGCCGATCTCGATGATTCACTGATCAATACCGCCAGTTTTTATCAGCATGCTCAAGGGCAATTAAAAATCACCTGTTCTATTGCATTTGGAGTCTGCCATTTAATGCAAATCTACAGTGAATACCGTGAAACAAATCCCAAGGTAAGTTTATCCGTTGATCTCAATGATGAGCTCATTAATTTAAATGAAGTGGATTTTGATATTGCATTACGTATTACTAGCCACCCACCTGAGAATTTCGCATTACGAAAAATTTGTAATATTAATTGGGTATATTGTGGCAGCCGAACGTATTTCGAGCGTTATGGTATTCCCCAATCTCCCGCCGATATTGCATCACATAATTGCTTAATTAACCCGAATATTCCTGACACGTGGCGAATGACAGATAAAGATGGCAGCGCCTATCCTTTAGAAATCAATAATATGATTGAAGTAAATAGTAGCTTAGGTCTATTAGAAGCAGCGCGCTGCCACCAAGGTATAGTTTGCTTACCAACTTATATGTTAGGAAATTATATTGAAAATGGAGAGTTGATCCCTGTCTTGCTAGATTACGACCCAAAATCAACACCTTTTGCGCTGTATGCTTTATATCATCCAACTCATACGCACTCACCAAAGATCAGAACGTTTATTGATTTTTTAGTCGAAAAAATACCGTCAGATCCCCATTGGGATCACTGGATGCGGCAACATGCATCGTAATAGGACAGAAAACAAAAAGGTTGAGTTCTTTTAAAAACTCAACCTTGAGGTTGTTGACAAAGCGGGAAAAAGCGTGGTTTTTCCCACTTTGTGTTATCAGGCGAAAATCAATATATTGATTTTCCTTGTTTATTTTCAAAATCTATCCAACCTGCCGCCAAACATGTTATGTTTGTCAGCAGTCTGAAGGTTGAGTTCTTTTAAAAACTCAACCTTCTTTTTCAGGGACATTTAATGGTCATTAGCCATTAATGAATTTTTCACCTAATTCGATATCCTTTTTCAGGACATCTAACATATCTTTCAGCGCTTTTTCTTCAAATGCGCTTAATTTACCGATTGGCAGGTGTTTTTCGATACCGTTTTTACCTAAAACAACAGGTTGTGCGAAGAAACGTGCATGTTCACCTTCACCTTCAGTGTAAACACATTCAACAATGTTGCTTTCACCTTGTAGACCACGAATAAGGGATAAACCTAAACGTGCCGCAGCTTGGCCCATAGACAGTGTCGCTGATCCGCCACCTGCTTTAGCTTCAACCACTTCAGTACCTGCGTTTTGAATACGCTTAGTCAGTGCGACGATTTCTTCATCAGTGAAGGTAACACCTGGGATTTGAGACAGTAATGGGAGGATTGTCACACCTGAGTGACCACCGATAACGGGGACTTCGATATCATTGACATTTTTACCTTTTAATTCAGCAACAAAGGTATTAGAACGGATGATATCTAATGTGGTCACACCGAATAAACGGTTTTTGTCGTATACGCCTGCTTTTTTCAGAACTTCGGCAGCGATTGCAACTGTGGTGTTCACTGGGTTAGTGATGATACCAATTAATGCTTTCGGGCAAGTTTCTGCGATTTGTTGAACGAGGTTACGAACAATACCCGCGTTGATGTTAAACAGGTCAGAACGATCCATACCTGGTTTACGTGCAACACCGGCAGATATAAGAACAATGTCCGCACCTTTCAGTGCAGGTTTCGCATCTTCACCAGCAAAACCGGCCACTTTAACATCCGTTGGGATGTGGCTTAAGTCAGCAGCAACACCTGGAGTGACGGGTGCGATGTCGTAGAGGGAGAGTTCTGAACCCGCTGGAAGCTGGTTTTTGAGAAGAAGGGCGAGAGCCTGACCGATACCACCTGCTGCACCTAGGACTGCAACTTTCATTCTGAAACTCCTTAATTTGTACTTTAAAAAGATATCACTTTATTTGTTTATACACTCAACACATTACGTATAAAAAACAATTTGTTAACAGATAGAGAGAGAGTTTAACGCTAGAGAATTCGTTGACTAATTCTTTCTATTCTAAACAAATTCCTTATCTGTTAATGAGATAACGGGCACTTTTTTAACAAATAGTTTTTCTCACTATTGCTTTTCGCACAATAAGTTGTTTTTACTGCTCATTATTCAAGCAAAAACCAGTTTATTAACAATGATTTTACAACATTCATTGAGTAAATTTATTGATATCTTATGCTAATTTTCTTACTCACTCTTTAAGATTAATTACCCATAACCACTATAAACGGGATAACATAAAAGCCAAATAGCACCATTATCATTGATTATTAAATCATCATAACGCAATTTTGTTGCATAAAAATGCACTTTTACGGATAATACAACTTAGTTTAATGCCGATGAATGGGTTAATTATGCGCACTCCGTCTAAACAAGAAGACTTAGTTAAGGCTTTTAAAGCCCTACTCAAAGAAGAAAAATTTAGCTCTCAGGCTGAAATTGTCACGGCTTTGCAGGAAGAAGGCTACGAAAACATTAATCAATCTAAAATTTCCAGAATGCTCACCAAGTTTGGTGCCGTTCGTACTCGCAATGCGAAAATGGAAATGGTGTATTGCCTCCCCGCTGAACCCGGTGTGCCAACCGCCACCAGCCCATTGAAAAATCTCGTTTTAGATATTGATTACAACCCTTCGGTTGTCGTGATAAGAACTAGCCCTGGTGCTGCTCAGTTAATTGCTCGCTTACTGGACTCATTAGGTAAAGCAGAAGGCATTTTAGGCAGTATCGCAGGAGATGATACGATTTTCTCTACCCCTGCAAATAACTTCACGACGAAAGAACTATACGAAGCCATTTTAGCGCTGTTTGAGCAAGAGCTCTAGTTAATAACATCAACCATTGATGTCAAATTCAGGGGGAAAAGCATCGGTTTTCCCCCTTTTTATTGACGCCATAATTAAGGACTTTATCGTGCTATTCGAGATTTTTCGCAACATTGTGCATTATAGCTTTCATTTTTTAATGCCAATTTTGTTCGCCTATCTGTTTTGGCGAGAAAAATGGAAGTTAGCCGCTTTGATTATGATTGCAACGATGGCTATCGATTTAGATCACTTGTTGGCAGATCCTATTTTCGATCCGGATCGCTGTGGTATTGGTTTCCATCCTCTTCACTCCCTTTGGGCCGCTATAGCCTATGTTATCCTACTGTTTATGCCATCGTGGAAGCTGAAAGCCATCGCGGTTGGGTGTTTGTTCCATCTTTTTACCGATTCGTTAGACTGCTATATGGGCAGCTTAAAGAAAGAAATGGATAACCCCGTGACATTAAGCTGGGTGATAGACCAACCGTCTTCTAGGGGGGAGTGTATCTTTGATGGTCAATTTTTATTCGAATTAACGCCATTTTAGGCAAGGCAAGAAGTTCGCCGCCTTGTGAACTCGGCAAGCGTCTCTCAACGCAGCATTAAATGAGTGAAATAAGCATAATCGTTGATTAACATATCCATTCATTTTTTTGGTTATTTTTTGACATTTTTAGCGGTAAAAACAGCAGGAAAGATAAATACTCTCAGCAATAAAAAACCCAGCAACCTTAAGGATCACTGGGATTTATTGAGCCCATCACTAACAGGCTTAATTATTCATCCAGTTCAATTTCCGCTTTGGCTTTTAAGCCTGCGAGTAATTTCCCATGGATACCGCCAAAGCCACCATTGCTCATGACTAGGATATGGTCGCCGGGTTGTGCGGTTTCAATGACCATATTGGTCAGTGCATCAACATCGGCACTCCAACGGGCGGGTTGTACGCATTTTTCAGCGATATCCGTGACCATCCAAGGAATGTTGGCCGGTTGGAATAAAAAGACTTCATCGGCACGACCTAAAGCTGGGGCGATATCGTTTTTATTCACTCCCATTTTCATGGTATTTGAGCGAGGCTCTAACACCGCAATAATACGGGAAGTTCCACCGACCTTGCTGCGTAACGCTTCGAGTGTGGCTAAAATCGCGGTTGGATGATGAGCAAAGTCATCATAGACGCTCACCCCATTTTCCACGCCACGCAGTTCAAGGCGACGGCGCGCATTGATAAATTTATCCAAAGCAAGACAGGCTTCTTTAGCTGGCACCCCTACATGGTGAGCCGCAGCAATGGCCATTAAGCCATTTTGGATATTATGGTTTCCGACTTGTTGCCAAGCGACTTCGCCCACTTTTTCTTGTTGATAATAGACTTCAAAGTGACTGCCATCATGGTTTAATTTTACAGCTTGCCATTCACCATGTTCTCCTCCCACCAGTTGTTGCTCACTCCAACAGCCCATACCAATCACTTGTTTTAAATGATTGTCATTATCTGGGGTAAAGATTTTACCACTCGCCGGCACAATACGAACAAGATGGTGAAATTGTTTTTGAATCGCTTCGAGATTTTCGAAAATATCCGCATGGTCGAACTCAAGGTTGTTCAAGACCAATGTTTTAGGACTGTAATGTACGAATTTTGAACGTTTATCAAAGAAGGCACAATCGTATTCATCTGCTTCAATGACAAAAAATGGGCTTTCACCAATTTTGGCCGACACATCAAAGTTGCCCGGTACACCACCAATTAAGAAGCCCGGCTTGTAGCCGCAATCTTCTAGGATCCACGCTAGCATTCCTGCTGTTGTGGTCTTACCGTGCGTTCCCGCCACAGCAAGTACCCAACGCTCAGGTAACACATGGTCATGTAACCACTGAGGCCCTGAAGTATAAGGTAAACCTCTGTCTAACACCGCTTCAACACACGGGTTACCACGTGTCATGGCATTGCCAATCACCACCATATCCGGAATGGGGTCGAGCTGCGCCGGATCATAACCTTGAATAAGCTCAATGCCTTGATTTTCAAGCAATGTACTCATTGGCGGGTAAACGTTCGCATCAGAGCCCGTCACTTTATGGCCTAAAGATCGCGCCAATATCGCTAAGCTCCCCATAAAGGTACCGCATATACCTAAAATATGTATGTGCATTCTTTTTCATCCAATTAGCATGAGGTTCGTCACTATTCTACCCATCAATAGCAGGTTTATAAATGCATTAACCTATTAATCTTTTTTTTATTTAGTTAAACTCTCCCCCGCGCGGGTATAATCGGCCCGCAAAACCTTTGTTAATTTTATTCAGGACCTTCGTCATGAAAACATTAGGCGAATTCATCGTCGAAAAGCAACAAGATTTTCCTCATGCAACAGGTGAGCTGACGTCATTACTGTCAGCGATTAAACTGGGCGCTAAAATTATCCACCGTGATATTAATAAAGCTGGACTCGTCGATATTCTTGGCACTAATGGTGTTTCGAATATTCAAGGTGAAGTCCAGATGAAGCTCGATCTGTACGCAAACGAAAAACTGAAAGCGGCTCTAAAAGCACGCGGAGAAGTCGCCGGTATCGCCTCTGAAGAAGAAGACGAAATTGTCATTTTCGAAGGAGACCGTGCAGAAAACGCCAAATATGTCGTATTAATGGATCCACTAGATGGTTCTTCGAATATCGATGTAAACGTTTCCGTTGGGACAATTTTCTCAATTTACCATCGTATTACCCCAATTGGCCAACCGGTAACGGAAGCTGACTTTCTGCAACCAGGCAACCGCCAAGTTGCTGCGGGTTATGTTGTTTATGGTTCATCAACCATGTTGGTTTATACCACCGGTGTTGGTGTACATGCCTTTACTTACGACCCATCATTAGGCGTATTTTGCTTATCCCATGAGAAAGTTATGTTCCCATCGGAAGGCAAAATGTACTCCATTAACGAAGGGAACTACATTAAGTTTCCTATGGGCGTTAAAAAGTACATTAAATACTGCCAAGAAGAAGATAAAGCAACCAACCGCCCTTATACCACACGCTATATTGGCTCATTAGTGGCGGACTTCCACCGTAATTTGCTCAAAGGGGGGATCTACATCTACCCAAGTACTGCAAGTCACCCAAATGGAAAGCTGCGCTTACTGTACGAATGCAATCCAATTGCGTTCTTAGCTGAACAAGCTGGGGGAAAAGCGAGCGATGGTGCGAACCGTATTTTAGACATCATTCCAAGTGAATTACACCAACGTGTTCCATTCTTCGTCGGAACAGAGTCCATGGTGGAAAAAGCAGAATCATTTATGCGTGAATTTCCAGACGCTGAATAATTCAAGTTCACTGATGTACAGGCGAGTTTTCCCGCCTCAACCTGCTGACAAACCGAATCGGTTTGGTAGCAGGTTGGCGAAGTTTTGAAACTAAACTGGGAAAATCAATTTATTGATTTTCGCCTGATAACACAAAGCAGGGAAAATCACGTTTTTACCCTGCTTTGTCAACAAGCTTAGGCGGGTTTTCCGCCTTTTTTGTCCCTTTTTTTCGCCAACTAGTGAGTTTTATCCCTTTTTGCGGCTATAATGTCCCCCACGCTATCTACCCGAAAATGTTAGTGACATAATAATCGGTAACTAACATTATTGAATCAATATGTTAATAGTCAGCGGGTAAATTCATTATTCACACAAAGGATGCATTTAAATGGGCCTGAACAATGTACCGGCAGGTAAAGATCTGCCAGAAGATATCTACGTTATCATCGAAATTCCAGCTAACGCAGATCCTATCAAATATGAAGTTGATAAAGAGTCTGGCGCGCTGTTTGTAGACCGTTTCATGTCAACAGCGATGTTCTATCCGTGCAACTACGGTTACATCAACAACACACTGTCTTTAGATGGTGACCCCGTTGACGTGTTAGTCCCAACACCATATCCATTACAACCTGGTTCAGTCATTCGTTGTCGCCCAGTTGGCGTCCTGAAAATGACCGACGAATCAGGGGAAGATGCAAAATTAGTGGCCGTTCCACACACTAAACTGAGTAAAGAATACGACCATATTAAAGATGTGAACGATCTCCCTGAGTTACTGAAAGCACAAATCACTCACTTCTTTGAACATTACAAAGACTTAGAAAAAGGTAAGTGGGTTAAAGTTGACGGTTGGGATAACGCAGAAGCCGCTAAAGCAGAAATTATTGCTTCTTTTGAGCGCGCTGCAAAAAAATAATTTTCCCTCACGGAAAATGAACATCGTTGAAGCTCTGGCTAACCCCAGAGCTTTTTTTATGCCTTTAAAATAAAAACGCCGGTGATATTACCGGCGTCAGACTGCTGACAAACATAACCTGTTTGTCAGCAGGATGGAGCGGTTTTGAAAATAGACTGGGAAAATCAATATATTGATTTTCGCCTGATAACACAAAGTCGGAAAAACCACGCTTTTCACCTACTTTGTCAACAACCTCACGCTGGCGATATCGCCAGCGTCCTACACATAATCCACACGGCACACTATCGTGGGATTATTTTTCTTCATCACGTTTGAGCCAGTCGCCACTTTTAATTTGGCGCAGACCATCAACCGAATGCTTATATATATAAATCCAAGCGTTGCCATATGGCGTCGGAATTAATTCCCTCACATAGTCTTGAGAATTTTTCTTTAGCTCATCTAGCTCAGTCAAAATCGATGGATTGATGCGATATACCTCACATTCAATTGAGCCATCGCCTTTCACCACCGCTGGATAAAATCCAAGATCATACAGTTCATAGCCTTCTAGCTTATGCTCGCCTAGCAATTGGGCATAAGTCATCCAGTGATGATTTCCTTGCTTTTGTCTTAAGCTGCCATAAACAATTACACGCATAATCTAAAACTCAAATTGGTAAAGGAGATCCAAGGCCTGATTCACACCAGACACAGCTTCTAAATACAGTTTTGGCATCAACCGATAACGTAAAGTTAACGTTGCCAATGAGTCAAAGATACCAACTCCATACTTCACTTGTAAATCATTAGTGATTTTACCGCTTACTACAACTTGCGAACCATCCCCGACACCTTGGGTATCAACGGCTAAATCGGAAACACCAAATGTCTCACCAATTTTACCCACCAATTGCCCACTTTGTGCAACACCGAGACCTATCAGCATTGAAGTCATCTGAGCGCCATTTGCATCACCGCTATCTAAGCCCTCTCCCCTGAGTAGATAAGAAAGTGCTTCTTGTTGTGTTTTAGCAGGCTCAGAGAATATCTCGACTTTGGGTTTATCGGCAAGCCCTGTCACCTTCACACCCGCGATCACGCTATCTGCGGTGTTGTCTGGGTTACGGATTGCCTCTAGATTTAAGAATGGTTGGTCAGCAGGGCCTGAGAACTGAATTTGCCCTTTACGCACAATCAGATCCTGACCATAGGCACGGAAACGACCATCAGGAATATCCACCTGACCATTAATATGCAGGCCATGCATATTTTGAACCACTTTCAGCAGCCCTGTAAGGCGAGCTTTTAACCCAAAGGCATCTAACCGCACATCATTACCAATTTTAATATCTAAATTGGTTTGAATCGGAATTGAGGGCGCTTTTTCCTCAATTGGCTTCAAGTTGCTATCTAACATGACCACATCAGAAGATGCGCTCACCGCAGACTCTGGAAGCTCTTGAACTGTAATTCTTGCCCAAGGGATAGTCACTGAGCCAGTGAGTGTTAGGAGCGACGGTGAAGCATCAAACACGATATCAGGCTGTACATCAATTTTAATCATCGGTGGCATCGCAACGCGTAAATTATTTCCACGCGCCATCACTTTCGCCCGCCATGCATTAATATTGCGCCAGTCGGCATCACCATCAATATTCAAATATCCTTCAGGGGTATTGATCTGCCCATTCATTACTGAACTGGTGCCATTGAAATTAATGCCTAAATGACCGCTTTTAATATCAAACGGGATCATCGCGGATTTAACTTCTAAACTGGAAAGAGATAAATTTCCATTTAACAGGGGGTTATTTGCAGAACCACCTAAACGTAAATTCGCATTTAAACGACCATTCGCCACTTCTTTTTCACCAAGTAATGGCTTGATTAAATCTAAGGTAATGGAATTAATTTCAACATTGCCCGATAGCAAGCGACGTTTTTCAATATCCGTAACTTGCAGGTTACCGCGCATTTGCCCATTATTGGCGAGACCAAATAACCAATTAAGGTTTGCTTTCCCGTTTTTCAAAGCGGCACTGAGTGTTAGCGTATCAAATGCAATTGGTAAACGCGTTCCTTCAACAAACTGAGTGGCTTTAACGTCATTTCCACGCAGATCGACCTGTACTTGTGACATGCTACCATCTGCCTTCCAGATAGCATTCGCCTTACCGCTAAATACACCGCTAACACGGGTATCTTTTGGCATAAACGGTTTGATCATCGCTAAATCGAAACGTTCTAGCACTATGTCGGCACTGCCACTTTTGCCTGCTTTAATCGGCTTTGGTACACACAACCGTGCGTTGGGATTAACCCAACAATGGCTACCAATAGTCACTTCTTGCGTTTGGTTAGCATAATTGAGTGACATGGCTTGATTTAAGCGCCATTCGCCCACGACTGTATCAAATAGCGTATTCGATAATGCCCCTTTCCACACCTCAGTTTGGCGGTCAAACCCACCAGCTAACGCCAACTGCCCTGAAACGGGTTCCCCCTTCATATTCAGTTTTAAAGTATGTTGTTTTTCACTGCCTTTGGCATCTAACGTCAGGTTGCTAACGACTAAATCACCCTGCCTAAGCTGACGTAAAACAACCGATAAATCCCCTTTGATTTGCTCCCCTGTTGCAACATTCCCTTTGATAGCAACATTTTCGATCGCGAGGTCATTTTGCCACTTGACGCCTCGTGCAGTGAGATCAACCAACGCTTCTGGCGTTTGCAAATTCCCGCGTAATTTCACATCACCAACAATCACACCGCCAAGCCCTGGCAGTAGCCCATTTAAAGCAGGGGCATTAATTTTAGCATCTAGATCCCATTTCTCCGCGAGAGCGCCCTTAACATCCACATTATTCTTACCTAATGCTAAATTGAATTGGGGTATATCCCACTGACCTGCGGCATTACCTTTTGCCTGCCCACGGGCTTTAAGTAAGTTATTTTTAACATTACCATCTAGCATGATTTCGGGGATTTCTAGCTGCCAGCTTCCACCATATAAGCTACCGCGAGTGGCAATCTTACCGTCCACTTTTGCTGGCCACTCTGGGTACTGTTTGGCGGTGTTAATCCCTGATAGGGTCAGCACCGCATTCCAACTAATCGCTTTGCTCCAATCGGCAACACCTGTGAGATACGCATTTCCTTGCAACGCAGCAAGGCGTAAACGCGTTAAATTAATTTGCGCTTCATTGCCTTTTGCATCAAGCATCAAGGTGGATGGCGGCAAGTCTTGCCCAGTGATTGCAGAACGTAACGATAGATCATAAGCCGATGGTCGACCATTTAAACGTAAGCGCGTGCCATCTAATTGATATTGTGCATCGCCGACTAACGGCCAGGCTAATTTATCGCTTTCTAGGGTTAATAAAATTGGTAAATCTGCTTGAGACAGGTCAGTTTCTGCATCTAACGTGGCATTAATTGGCCCTTGTAAATTGAGCGCCAATTTCAATTCATCAATCAACCCACCTTTGAGGGATAAATCGATTTTCTGACCATTCAAATCCTCTAAACGGCTTTCTCCAATAACAGACAAGGAAACTGGCCATTTGTCTTGCAGCGATGCGGTTCCAGATAACGAGATATCCCCTTGCGGTGCATCAATTTTAAGTTGCTTAATCAACACTTGCTGCCCTTGATTGGACAAACTGAGGTGCAATTGGTTGATTTTAAAGTCAGTACCACCAGTTAATTGGAAGTTCGAGGCATTGATCCCCTCAACGTTTAAATCGACAGGCAGAATGATTTCTGGCAATTGTGCTAATAATGGCTTTGAAAATAGCCCCTTAAGCTCATCCGCAAGGGATTTTTGCTCATCGATTGGCGTCGGGTCTGGCTGCTTTTCTTCAGTAGGCTGTGCTTGCGGGGTCTCAGGCAAGTTGATCGCCAAATCAATAATATCCGTCGGGATAAGAGTAATCCCCCTACCTTCCCATGTTGCACCAGTAGTGAATTTGGCTAAATCGATAGCCATGCCATCTACCATGACATGTGTTTCAACCAATGACAGCTGTTCTAAACGGATAGTTAAAGGTGCTTTTAGTTCTGTAAGCGGCTCAGAAGGCGGAGCCTCTTCCGATGGTGGAAGCTGTGAAGTATCAACGTTAACCGTTACATTTTCAGTGCCTAGCGTGTTAATACATAATTCACCGCGAGTTAAGCAGCCTAATTTAAGTGCCAAGTGTAGTTTCCCTGCATTAACATCCACACCGGGCATTTGATATTTAACACCGGTTAAGGTGAGGTCACGAATATCGCCGTCTATTCCTTCTATCGTTAATTCAGGAACAAAGCGCGTCACCGAATTTAAGGCAAAATGAAAACCCGATTTTGTGCCAATCACCCAACTAAGTGCTGCGATCACAAGAACTAGAATGAACAAAATGGAAAGACTCGTCCACTTTAGCCACTTCAACCACCTCATAATTCCGTCCCCAAACCAATATAAAATTGTATTTTGTTGTTATCTGGATCATTAATTGGCGTCGCAAGATCAAACTTAATGGGGCCTACGGGGGAAACCCAACGAATACCGACACCCGCACCTGTTTTGAAATCACTTTTCTTAATATCATCCACAGCTTCACCACTATCGATAAAGGTTGCCCCCCACCAATTTCCAGTAAAGTTATACTGGTATTCAACAGATCCAACGGCGAGTTTAGAAGCACCTGTTAACTTACCTTTGCTGTCTTCAGGGGAGATTTTTTGATAACCGTAACCACGCACACTGCCATCCCCCCCTGCGAAGAAACGCAAATCGGGTGGCACTTTGTCAAAATCATTGGTTTCAATCCAACCTAAGTTACCACGCACGATAAAACGGTGCCCTTCCCACGGTGTTCGGATCCATACGTTTTTAGCTTGTAAAACTGCAAAATCGATATCCGAACCCCATATTTTATTTGAGTAATCAATGGAATAACGCTGACTATCTCCCCATGTGGGCATCACGCCCCCCCGCTGACGAATGCGACTCACGTAAGCCCCCGGATATAACAGCATGGTCGTATTCGTCACATCCGCTTGGGTAAAGTTACTCAGCATCCAACGCATATTCACACCATATTGCCAACCCGATGAATAATCCCAGTTACGAGACACATTCAATGTCGTTGTATTGGCTTGTGTATCGTTTAAATCTGTACGCTTAAACCCACCCTGCACGGCGTAATATTGTTCAAGGGGGTTAGCTTTTAAGGGGATTTTATAACTTGCATCAATCAATTGCTCAGGCTGAGAAAGACTAATACTTGAGGTTAAACTCTGCCCACGTGAGTTTACCCATGGTTTATTCCATGTTGCTTTAACACGAGGACCAACATCTGTTGCATAGCCACCCCCTAACTCAATAAAGTTTTTCGCACGTGGCGTGACGACCGCTTCCATCGGCAACTCATAGGAATTAGCTTTTCGAGCACTGACAATACGTGGCGTAACAATGGCAGAAGAGAACCAGCCGGTTTCCGCTAATCGTCGGTTGAATTCTGCTAATTGTTCTGAGGTGTAGTATTCACCCTGTTTAAATGGAGCTAGGTTATTCAGATAATCTTCGCGAATTTGCGAACCTTGATAAGTGATGGCTCCAAATCGGTAGCGCTCACCACTATTGTAGTCAAAGTCCCAGTATGAGGCATGATGGTCAAGGGAGATGCCTAACTGGCTTTTTTCCATCACACCATCAAAATATCCCTTACGAATCGCTAAACTATTAAATCGGCCTTTAAAATCCTCATATTCACCATCATTTTGTACAATATCTAACTTCGGCGTGTATTGTTTCACCATCTTTTCAAAATCGGGGTCAGTCTTTGCTGCACCTTGTAATTCTACATTCACGCCTTTTAATAAAATGGGCTCTCCTGGGTTCACTTTGGCGGTCAAAACAGAACGAGCAGGGGGGGCCTTCTCTTCATAGCTAAACTCAACCGTCGGTTGGTAATAACCCAAAGGCTTTAAACCTTCCTGAATTGCTTTCTCAACACGCGCTCGAAAACGGCCGTTTGGCACCACTTCATCTTGGGATATATTAGAAAGCTGTACTCGAACGTTTTGATTAAGTTGTCCTTCAAGCCCTTCTACATTAAGGCGAAGATTAGCCGCATGCACAACAGGCACAGCCACAGTTAAGCAGAGAAAACAGATTTGAGGGTATTTCGACACGCCTGCTCCTAAGGTGGTAGAAAGGTTGACTAAAGGCTTCATATCAATTTATTTTGAGTAAAATTAGCGATAGACACAAGTTTTTATCTCTATTTTTAGATTATTTGTGTGGTCAGGACCAATAGGAACCATTATGCCTTTTAATAAATTTCACTCTGCAAATATTTCACAGCCTCTGCCTGGCAGAGACAGCACAATTCCTTGTTCACCATATCACGCTGTTAACCATCATTCGATTGAGATTATTCCTAAGAATATGGAAGTGGCTTATTTTGCAATGGGTTGTTTTTGGGGGGTTGAACGATTATTTTGGCAACAACCTGGGGTTTATACCACTTCAGCAGGCTATTGCGGTGGCATAACACCAAACCCAACTTATGAAGAAGTGTGCTCTGGGCGAACGGGTCACGCAGAAACCGTGCGTGTGGTTTTCGACCCAAAAGTTATCAGTTATGCTCATCTATTGAGACTATTTTGGGAAAATCACGACCCTGCCCAAGGTATGCGCCAAGGTGGCGATATTGGTAGCCAGTACCGTTCCGGGATTTATACTTTAACGGATGAACAAGACCAGCAAGGGATGAAAACCTTGCAAACCTATCAAGAAGCCATGAAAGCACAAAATGATCTTCGCCCTATCACCACAGAAATCACACCACTGGAAACCTTTTATTTTGCAGAAGATTACCACCAGCAATATCTTTATAAAAATCCCAATGGCTATTGCGGCCTAGGTGGTATCGGTGTGTGCATGCCACCCTCTTTAGATATTTAACGCAAACAGATCCACCTTTATTTATTTTTAGGCTAATGCTTTAACAACAAATATATCTACAATTATTCGTGCTATCGATAGGCGGTAAAGAAAACGCTCCCAATGAGCATACATCAGTATGTGATTTGGGGAGTTTTATGCAGCCAACACCCCTACAGCGCAAGAGCAGGATGAATATGAATATGAATATTCAAAATTATTCGTGCTATAGGTAGGCGGCAAAGAAAACGCTCCCAATGAGCATACATTAGTATGTGATTTGGGGAGTTTTATGCAGCCAACACCCCTACAGCGCAAGAGCAGGATGAATATGAATATGAATATGAATATTCAAAATTATTCGTGCTGTAGGTAGGCGGCAAAGAAAACTCTCCCAATGAGCATACATCAGTATGTGATTTGGGGAGTTTTATGCAGCCAACACCCCTACAGCGCAAGAGCAGGATGAATATGAATATTCAAAATTATTCGTGCTGTAGGTAGGCGGCAAAGAAAACTTTCCCAATGAGCATACATTAGTATGTGATTTGGGGAGTTTTATGCAGCCAACACCCCAATAGCGCAAGAGCAGGATGAATATGAATATTCAAAATTATTCGTGCTGTCGATAGGCGGTAAAGAAAACGCTCCCAATGAGCATACATCAGCAGGTGATTTGGGGAGTTTTATGCAGCCAACACCCCGACAGCGCAAGAGCAGGATGAATATGAATATGAATATGAATATGAATATTCAAAATTATTCGTGCTGTAGGTAGGCGGCAAAGAAAACTCTCCCAATGAGCATACATTAGTATGTGATTTGGGGAGTTTTGTGCAGCCAACACCCCTACAGCGCGAAGAATGAAGAATATTGACGAATATCTCGCCAGCCATCTATACTAACACCACATATCAACAATTTGCGCATACCGCGCACCGTATATTTGTTTACTTAATATATTTTAATATTCGAGACTATGCCTTTAAAGAATTTTGAATTGAATAAATTCACCCTTTGAAAGGCTGGATAACTTATGCTCAACAGTTTACTGATCGTTCTTTTATTATGCGCAATTAGCGCATTTTTCTCTTTGTCAGAAATTTCACTGGCCGCTTCTCGTCGTATAAAACTCAAGTTAATGGCTGATGAAGGCAACATTAATGCAGCTCGAGTTCTAAAGTTACAAGAAATGCCGGGTATGTTTTTCACCGTGGTACAAATTGGCTTAAATGCCGTTGCTATTCTTGCGGGTATTGTTGGCGAATCGGCATTCTCCCCTGCTTTATATGACGTTTTCATTCAATTTTTATCCCCTGAATGGGCACAAAAAATCGCATTCGTTCTATCGTTTACCATCGTTACCAGCTTATTTATCTTAGTGGCGGACTTAACGCCAAAACGTATTGGTATGGTAAAACCTGAGGCTATTGCTATTCGCATTGTCAATCCAATGCGTTTTTGTTTAGTCGTACTCAGCCCTTTTGTTTGGTTCTTTAATGGCCTTGCTAATCTCATCTTTAAATTATTTAAATTACCCATTTCACGTAATGAAGATATCACTTCAGATGATATTTTTGCCGTGGTAGAAGCTGGGGCTGTTGCTGGGGTACTGCGTAAACAAGAACATGAATTAATTGAAAATGTGTTCGAATTAGAATCACGTACCGTTCCATCTGCAATGACGCCACGTGAAAGCATTATTTATTTTGATAAAAACGAATCCGAAGACAGCATTAAACACAAAATTTCCACTCAACCACATTCTAAGTTCCTTGTTTGTGAAGGGGATATTGACCATGTTATTGGTTACGTGGATTCAAAAGAACTCCTTAATCGCGTACTGAATGGGCAAAGCTTAAACTTAAATGATGGAGTTCATATCCGTAGCACACTAATGGTGCCAGATACACTCTCCTTATCGGATACATTAGACGCATTTAAAAATAACGGTGTTGATTTCGCGGTGATTCTCAATGAATACGCCTTAGTAATGGGCGTGATCACCATCAATGACGTCATGATCACCTTAATGGGGGATTTAGTCGGTTCAGGGCAAGAAGAACAAATCGTCGTACGTGATGAAAACTCGTGGCTGGTCGATGGTGGAACACCGATTGAAGATGTACAACGCATTTTAGATATCGATGAATTCCCCGATTTTAGCAATTATGAAACTATCGCTGGCTTTATGATGTACCGCTTGAGGAGAATGCCTAAACGTACAGATTATGTGAAATACGCTGGCTATAAGTTTGAAGTGGTGGATATTGATAACTACAAAATAGACCAATTACTTGTAACGCGGCTCACAACAGCACCTTCCCCCGTGATTGTGCAGCCAGGCAAAAGTACCATTGAAATGACTGATAGCAAACAACAGACAAAAGGTACTGACCATTAGCGTTTGCTAGGGGCTGTTTCTTTCAATGCGCCACCTTAAGTGGCGCGTTAGTCATCAATAATTAACCTTGATTAACCTACCCTAATTCTGCCTGTAGCAGTGAAATCTGTTTGTTGACTTCGCTCATCACACTGTAATGGCGTTTATCACTCACTTTTGGCGGTAAAATCTTCCCATAATTAAACTCAAATGCTCCAAAATCCTTTATATAGAGCCGACCACTGAAGAGTGTTTTAACATAAAGAGCAATTTTAAATGGGTTATAGCGGTTAAATACTTTCATTAGAACTTTTCCTCCCCGTTGTTCTTACGTACGGTACTTCGTAATGCATACCGTACATTAATCATAGACCAGAAATTTCTACTTTGGTTCTAAAATTGCAGTTTTATTCAATTTGCTGACATAACATGACAGTGTCAAATAACGGTTAAATCCCCTTCAAACTGTGCATTTATTCTGATTTTTAAGAAATTGTTAAATTTTCACTTGTAACTCATCCGATGAGCTATGCTATAAATACACGTAGAAAAAGATTTTCGGGCTCACATTCATATCACGATCCAAGGGGCTTTTATGTTTAAAAATATGTGTATTTCTCTTTGCTTACTCAGCTTATCCACTATTGCCACAGCCGCAAATATTCAACTAAACCAATCTGTTCCTGCTGTTTCAGTCACCGATAAAGGTGAATTAATTCTTAATAAAGAAAACAAACTCGATTATCAACCGTGGAAAAGCCAGCAGTTGGTAGGGAAAGTGCGCACTATCCAACATATTGCGGGACGCTCCTCGGCAAAAGAAATGAATGCACCACTGATTGAAGCCATCAAACACGCCAGATTCCCGCATGATACCTATCAAACCACCACTATCATTAATACCGATGATGCAATTTTTGGTACGGGCGTTTTTGTTAAAAATAGTGTTGAAGACAGTAAAAAAGAGTTTCCCTATTCTCAGTTTATTGTCGATAGCGATGGTGTAGTAAAAGCCGCATGGGGGTTAAAGCCTGAAAGCTCGGCAATCATCGTGTTAGATAATCAAGGGAAAGTGCTATTTTTCAAAGATGGTGAACTTAATGAACAAGAAATTGAAAAAGTCATTGGCTTACTGATTTCTTCTTTGAAGTAATCACATCATCAATCCCTTCATGTGAAGAATATTCAGTGAAGGGATCCGCTTATTTAGCCGTTTTCAAAAATAGTGAGTTATTCTAAAATACCCTTATTATAAATATGCATAATTATCTTCATTTTGCTAATAATCAAGCAGTGTAATTAAAGGTATTAAGGCATCACCACATTATTTTAACGCAAAAACCACCTGTCTCTGCGTGAGTAAACATAACATGTAAGTTATGTAACTCCGCAATTCGTTTCACAATAGACAGTCCCAAGCCACTTCCTGTTTTCTCTTGTCCTGGCGGTCGATAAAAACGCTCCCCTAAACGTTGTAAAACATCAGAAGTTACCCCCTCACCATTGTCTTCAATTTCAAGATGTCCGCTATACAATGTGATTTTCACTTCGCCTTTTTCTTTACCATAACGAATGGCATTGTGAAGTAAGTTACGTAGCAACACGCCAAGTAATAGCGCTTGCCCTTTAAATGGTTTTGGTTGTGAAATAATCGTTTGAATAATTGCTGTTCCATAGGTCATCGCTTGCGGTTCAATATCTTTCACTGCCGTATCAATCAAGTTTTCCCACGTCAGTTCACTGATATCTTCCAACTGTGCTGAAGACTCTAACCGCGATAACGTCAATAATTGATCGACAAGTCGTGTTGCCCTATCAATGCCTTCCGTTAAATTTTCGACGGCATGTTGACGGATTTCACGGTTATTGCCTGCAATTTGAACCACTTCCGCTTGCACTCTTAATGCCGCAAGAGGACTACGTAACTCATGAGCAGCATCGGAAGTAAACTGCCTTTCACGCATAAACATTTGGTTAATACGACCGAACAAGCCATTTACTGAATCGATAATAGGTCGAGCTTCACTGGGGATCCGTGCGACTTGTATGGGGGTTAACTCGTTGGGCTTTCGTCGATATAGTTGGTTTGCAACATCATTAAGAGGACGTAATGCACGAGTTAGTAACCATAAAAATACCAGCAACATCGCAGGTAATGCCACCAGCCATGGCATAAATTGAGCAACCATAATGTCCGTTGCCATCTCTTGGCGATATTCCCACTCCTGCCCAACGGCAATCACATACTGCCCATTCTGAGATTTTAGCCAGACAAACCGCCAAGGATCATCACTCCCCGCCATTAGACCATCAGTAAAGCCTTCTCGCGTGAATTCGAATCTAATATCACGACCATTATCACCGTCGTTAAGCACCATTTCCCCTTTTGAGGTAAACACCGCAAATGCCAGTGCATCATCATCTTGGTGACCACGGTTCTTACGCAATAATTTTTTTGTTTTTGTCAGTGAAGGCTTCGTTAATGCCAAATCTGAAGGTAATACCGATAATCGCTTAGCAAATGCCATTTGCTGCGTATCAAATAGCTCATTGATTGTTTTATAACTTTGATACCATGCCAATGAGCTGGCAATTCCCCACGTGAGCAGCGCAAGAAATAATAATGTTAAGGTAAGTTTTAACCGCAGACTAAAGGTTTTCATTGTTGATTATCACCTAGCCGATAACCTACACCGTGAATTGTTCGAATAAATTTATTTCCTAATTTACGCCTTAGGTGGTGAATATGTACCTCAATGGAGTTACTCGATACTTCCTCATCCCAATTATACAGTTTTTCTTCAATCAGCGAGCGTGATAATACTTTGTTGGGATTGTGCAAAAAAAGGGACAACAACGCCAATTCTTTACCCTTAAGCTGAATAGGCTCCCCTTGAAGGGTGACTGTCATCGCGATGGGATCCATTTCAACCTCACCATGGCTGAGCTTGGGGGTGAGTTGACCACTTCTACGGCGGATCAACGCTTGCAAACGCGCCATCACTTCCATCAGTGCAAAAGGTTTGCACAAATAGTCATCCGCGCCTTGTTGTAATCCTTGCACGCGTTGATCAAGCGCATCTCGCGCTGTGAGAATTAACACTGGCTCATCCCGTCCTTCAGTGCGCCAGTGCTTTAGAATATCCATACCATCAATATTGGGTAGGGATAGATCCAGCACTACCGCATCGTATGGTGCATCAAAGAGTGCTTGCTGCCCGTATTTACCGTCCATAAACCAATCCACCGTAAACCCGAGCTGTGTTAAACCGACTTTTAATCCGTCACCAATAAGCCTGTCATCTTCAATTAATAAAATACGCATACCTTCCCCCACATCGGAATATTATTATATTTATCCCATACTCGATAAGATGACTAGCTATTATTAACGAAATTAAAAATATAATGCATTAGGCGAGTTTCTTAAGATCCTGTTAAGATCTACCTGCTTTAATGTCCTCCATACGAACCCGTTAATGTTTTATTTGGAGATAACGATGATGAAAAAATTACCTTTAATAACTTTAGTTGCCGCCCTTGCCACTGCCCCTGTTTTTGCTGCTAATGGCGGTTTTGATGGCCCAGGCGCTGTGACCAACACCGCCACACAAAACACCCAAACAGGTGGTTTTATTGGTCCAAATAGCGGTGAAATGACCGTCGCAAAAGCACTTGATATGTCAGACGATAGCTGGGTTATCTTACGCGGTAATATTGTTAAGCAGCTTGATCATAAGCATTATGAGTTTACCGACGGTACTGGCACTATCAATCTTGAAATCAGCGAAAAACGTTGGAATGGAATTAATGTCACCCCTAAGGATAAAATCGAAATTCGCGGTAAAATTGATAAAGATTGGAATTCAAGAGAAGTTGAAGTTAAACAAATTCAGTTAATCAAATAATTGAGCCCACTTAAGGTCTGTTTATCTTTGATGGTCAGCTTTATTCGAATTAAAGCCATGTTAGGTAAGAGGAGAGGTTCGCCGCCTAGTGAACCTCTCAACGTAACATCAAATAATGTGAAACGTACTTTATTCGCCCCCGTAGGACAGCGTTTAGGGACAATATTTGATGCAAATCGTCGTTAGCCAACATGACGGATACATTTATTCCTTTTTTGGATTATTTTTTGACCTTTTTTAACGGTAAAAATCAACAGCCCTAGTATATTGCCAGCTTAGAGCCCTTAGCAAAAGCAGGCTTTCCTCTAAATCTTATTTCTTGCTATTTTTAACGGTGCTAAATTAGCCTTTAAATATCATTGTTTGCTAAGGCTGTACCATGACTGTTAACCAACCGAAACTGCGCAATATTCAAGAAAAACTCCTCTCAGATAATTGGTATATTTTAAAGAAATACACCTATGAGCTACAAAGGCGTGATGGCAGTTGGCAACGACAAGAACGGGAAGTGTATGACAGAGGAAACGGCGCCGTTATTTTGTTATACAACAAAACCAAAAATAGCATTATTCTCATTCGCCAATTTCGTATGCCAATGTATGTAAATGGCTACCCAAATTTTTTAATTGAAGCAGCCGCAGGCTTGCTCGAAAACGCCTCCCCAGAAGCACGTATTATTGCCGAAGCTGAAGAAGAAACTGGTTTTAAAGTCGATAAACTAGAAAAAGTGTTTGAAGCTTTTATGAGTCCAGGCTCGGTCACAGAAAAACTGCATTTTTATATCGCCGAGTATAGCGATAATAATCGTAGCAATGAAGGCGGCGGACTTGCAGAAGAAGGGGAAGATATTGAAGTGTTAGAGTGGCCTTTTCCCAAAGCGCTTGAAGCGATCAGAACAGGGGAGATTGTCGATGGTAAGACAATTATGTTAATACAGCACCTCGCCTTAAATTCAATTCTGAAAAGCTAATTATTTTATCGACTCACCGCAGTTTAAATAAATGGCTGTGAGTCTTTTCATATTTACCTCTATTTTAACAGTATCATTATTTATATATTTCATTCATTAAAAAAGGCATTTAATCCCCGTCAGTCAATAAACGACAATCAAAACAAGATTCAAATAAATGTTGTATTTCAATTAAATAAAAACATACCGTCTTTACTAGAAATAAAGTTACTTTCGCTTTGACCTGTTACTAAAAAAACCTTAGATTAAAAACATTATATATTTTCGCCATTTTAATATTGTCATTTTACGAACCCTATTTTTATCACTAATCAGTCTAAATTAATTTTCAAGTCATACCCTTTTCATTAAGGAGCTAAATAAGATGATACGTTGTGTTCGTATGTGGACAGGTGAAGATGGAAACTCCCTGTTTGAAGAAGGCACACTGGAACTGGATAGTGTCGCCCGTGGTGATGGCCAAACCCCAGCTATTTCAGTTAGCGAACTGACTTTTCGTGAAACTGAGTCAGGTAGCTCATGGGATTGGCACAAAGATCCCGTCCCTCGTTATGTGATCACCCTTTCAGGCACCTTAGAATTTGAAACTAAAGATGGTTCTAAATTTATTATTAATCCGGGTGATATTTTACTCGCACAGGATAATACTGGAACAGGTCACAAATGGCGACTGATCGGCGATGCCCCATGGCGACGCGCTTATGTTGTCTACCAAGAAGGCACGGAACTGTGTTTCACACCGACAAAAAAATAGAGGCTTTTTATGACTAAACCTATCGCAGAAAACGTTGATATTGCGCTGATCGGTGCAGGGATCATGAGTGCGACACTGGGCACTTTCTTAAAAGAACTTGAGCCATCGCTAAATATTGCCGTTTTTGAACGTTTGAATGATTGTGCACAAGAAAGCTCTCATCCATGGAATAATGCGGGAACCGGCCACGCAGCTAACTGTGAGATGAACTACACCCCGCCAAATCCTGATGGTACCGTTGATATCAGTAAAGCCCTTGAAGTCAATACCGAATTCGATTTATCTCGCCAATTATGGTCATACCTCGTTACCAAAGGGAAAATCAAAAACCCACGCGATTTTATCCACCCTTGCCCTCATATGAGCTTTGTTTGGGGTGCTGACAATGTGAAATTTTTGCAGCAACGCTTTAAACAGATGTCAGCCCACCACTGCTACCACAATATGGAATACAGTGAAGATCCAAAACAAATTAGTGATTGGGCCCCACTGTTGATGGAGGGTCGAGAAGATGACAAAAACCTTGCCGTTACACGTGTTGTAACAGGGGCAGACGTTGATTATGGCGCACTGACGCATTTATTAATGGCGCAGCTCAGTGAACAATCTGGTTTTACCCTTCACTATAAACATGAAGTCGTGGATGTCACACAAACCCCTGATGGCCGTTGGAATGTTGAGGTCAAAAATTTACTGACCCATGAAAAACAAGTTACATCGGCAAAATTTGTGTTTGTCGGTGCAGGTGGTCGTGCTATTGAGTTGCTACAAAAATCAGGGATCCCGGAAGGAAAAGGCTATGGAGGCTTCCCTGTTAGTGGTATTTGGCTACGCTGTGACGATGAAAACGTTGCCGCTCGCCACCACGCTAAAGTTTACGGAAAAGCCGATAAAGGCTCACCACCGATGTCTGTCCCTCACTTAGATACTCGCATCATTGGCGGAAAACGCTCTTTATTATTTGGACCGTATGCTGGTTTCTCAAGTAAGTTTCTAAAACATGGTTCTTACCTAGATCTGTTTGATTCCATCAGATTGAACAATATTGAACCGATGCTCGCTATCGCGAAAGATGATTGGTCTTTGGCTGAATATCTTGTGGGACAAGTTCTGCAAACTTCTGCACATCAATTCTCCATGTTGCAAAAATTCTACCCCGATGCGCAACGTGAGGATTGGAAAGAAGTGGTGGCAGGCCAACGGGTTCAGATCATTAAACCCGATCCGGTGAAAAAAGGTGTATTGGAGTTCGGTACTGAGCTTATTACTAGTGCAGATAAATCGTTCACCGTATTAATGGGGGCATCGCCGGGGGCATCTACCGCAGCTTTTATTGCCTTAAACGTGCTAAAAGAATGCTTTGCTAATCAACTTAAAGCTGATGGTTGGGAAGCGAAGTTAAAAGCGATTATTCCTACCTATGGTATTGATTTAAAACAGGATGCAAAAGCCTGTTTAGATATCCGAACGGCAACCGCTAAAGTACTGCAATTAGATAATTAACATTTGATAAGGTTGGGAAACCACTTCCCAACCTTTAACACCCGTTAGAATAAAATCACCCGAAAACCGGGGTTCAAAAATGAGCTTCTCGGTGTGTAATCTAAGGTTTTGCCATTCCAATCAACCACTTTTGCACCAGCACCAATCGCAATCGCATGGCCTGCCGCCGTGTCCCAAATATTTGTTGGCCCAAATCGAGGGTAAAGCTGTGCTTTTCCCTCCGCCACAAGGCAAAATTTCAGCGATGAACCAATTTCTACCGTTGTGTGCTCTCCCATTTGCGCCAAATAATCCATTAATTCGCTATCTTGATGGGAGCGGCTTATCACAATCACTGGAGGCTTGCCATCATACACATGAATTTGCTGCTTATGACCGCCTTCTTCTTTCCATGCTTGGTTTCCTTCAGCATAGTAAAGCAGCCCTTTTGCAGGTGCATACACAACGCCCATAACAGGCACACCCTTTTCAATCAACGCAATGTTTACCGTAAAATCCCCATTACGATTAATAAATTCTTTTGTGCCATCAAGGGGGTCAATAAGCCAATAACGCTGCCAATGTTGTCGGACTGACCACTCTGGGGGATCTTCTTCAGAAAGTTGAGGAATATCAGGCGCAATACGAGCTAAGCCAGCTGCAATAATCTGGTGAGCGGCAATGTCTGCCTCTGTGACAGGAGAATTGTCACTTTTATGATCAACCCGCAACGGCTCTTGCGCATTGTACGTTTCCATAATGGCATAACCCGCTTCTTGAGCAAGCTGACAAATTTGTTGTAGCATTTTATTCTCCTTACCCATAACTCTTTTACTGCCAGATTAGCAGCCTCAGTAGGCAAATACACGTCAAATTGATCAACACACTCTTTTTTGTCGACATTGTCACTCGCCCACACCACCCGATCACCATAATTTAAATTTAGATTAAATCAATTAAGCTAGCGTGCCGCAAAGAGAAAAAAGGTTGTCGATTGTATGAATTTGACTTTCGATACTTTATATAGCTTAATAAATTTCACTTAAGATATATTTGTCTCTCTTTAGTACAATGTGGTAGTGCATCTTTTCTCTTTACGTCGATCACGAAACGCTATGATCATCAATTACAACTCTAGGAATAAATATGGATACCCCTAGTTACCGCTTTTTTTTAAATTGCCATTTCTATTCGTTATTGTTTGGCTTCTAGCCGAATATGTTTCGTTTCATGCAATAATGCTTCCTGAACTACTCCAATATGTTCCAGTCCATTATCTAAATAATATCATCTATGGATTACGAATTTATTGGTTCTATCAAATTTTTTCCTTGCTGTTCTTTACCACTTTAATTTTTTATTACTTTCGGCTAAATCAAGTTAACATTAAAAATGTTATTGCTGTTGCTTGTATGGCAATTGCCTATTTCGTGATATTAAAAATCAGTGATTATGTCTCTACTCAACTCGTTAATTTCAATGTTGGTGAGGTTTCACGGTTTAATCGCCCGAACGTTCTTTACATTTTTGGTCGCGATATTCTAAAATACATCGTGAATATATTGATACTCATTTTAATATTCATACCAAGAGTGTTTTTATGTAAGAAACCCAAGATTGCTTTTCACGTAACTAAGAAAAATAACTCTTTGATATATAATTCTTTATACATCATAATCATGATGTTTTTCATTCTGACTAGTGCAGTCCTTATCGTATATAGTGCCTGCGTACTTACTAATGACCCTACGCTATTCCAAAATATTTTATTGTTGAGTTATCAACTGTCAGAATACTTATTTATCGGAGCCTTTGTTGCCATTATATTCTTATTCTTAACTGTCTATAGAACCGTTAAATTCCAAGACGAGTCCCTAAAATTAGGACGGTTAATGATATCTTGCCTTATCAATACCCTCATCTTTTGGGTGATCTTTTTCTTGGTCATCAGCCTAATTTATTTGACATCAACTATGTCACAAGACCTTGCTGACGAAGACAAAATCGTATTAATCGGTGGCCTGATTTTCTTCATTCCGATATCACAAATGATCAATCGACTGATGTTTAAAAAGAAATCAGAAAAAAATATCACGGAGAAAATGGAAAAGAGTGACTTAACCCAATAATCATTATTATAAATAATGGGCTTTGTGATGTTCTCTTGCTAAACAAGAAAGAATCATCAACAAAGCCCAGAATAGTATTATTCAGCGAGTTTATTCGATAATTGTTATAAGATTTCTAACAATTCAACTTCGAATACTAAAGTGCTGAACGGAGGAATAGATGCACCTGCACCACGCTCACCATAAGCTAAATTGTGCGGGATATACAGTTCCCATTTAGAGCCAACAGGCATCAGAGTCAGTGCTTCAATCCAACCTGGGATCACGCCACTTACAGGGAATTCTGCTGGCTGACCACGTTGAACAGAACTATCAAACACAGAACCATCAATTAAACGGCCAGTGTAGTGAACACGAACACGGTCTGAGCGAGATGGGATAGCCCCTTCACCTTGGTTGATCACCGAGAATTGCAAACCAGATTCAGTCGTTGAAACACCTTCACGCTTTTGGTTTTCATCAAGGAATTTTTGGCCTTCTTCAGCCAATGCGGCTTGGCGAGCAGCACGAACTTCGTCCGCGCGTTCATGAACTTCACGTAATGCTTTATGCAAGCTTTCAACAGGAACAGATGGCATATTGCCTTCTAATGCATCGACAAGGCCTGCTAAAATTGCGTTTGGTACTAAACCTTCTAAGCCAGACTCTAATAGTTGCTGACCCACTTGTAGACCAATACCGTAGCTTGCTTGAGCTTCTACCGAATCAAAATTTTGGTTTGCCATGAAAATACCCATATGGTTTTTGATAAAAACCAAGGATAGCAGTCCCCCTGCTATGGGTAAACCCAAACCATCAATCTAAATAATAAAACCCTGAGATTACATCTAAATTTATTCAGTGTTCTCTGAAAAATTGGATCACGCTCTAAATTACCCAAAAACAGTGTTAGTATGCGTATAAATACGCCCTAATTAATACATTGCCTCGTCAAGGAGGAGTGATGGTTAAGCTATCTAAATTCCATATCTATAGTATTGCCGTGTTAGCGCTAATTGTCGTGGTTGCCCTGTTTTGGCCAACAGGTGATGAGCCATTGAATAACACACCGCAAAATCAACCGATTGTCATTCCCCCTCCGACAACGCCCGATATCACAACGGCTCCTATTCAAACACCTTCGATTCAACAGCCTGAAGGCAATACGCCACAACTCCCAACAGAGCCTGAAATTGTGCCTGAACCCATAGAGCCTGAGCCAACAGAGCAACCTACAGTAACACCACCACAGGTGCAAGAACCGCAAACAATACGTCCCGCCGCCAATGAATGGCAAAATTATCGTGTTCAAAAAGGAAAAACGTTGGCACAACTGTTCCGAGACAACCATTTACAAGCAAACGATGCCTTTATCATGGCCCGTGTTGAAGGTGCTGAAAAACCGTTGAGCAATTTACGCCAAGGGCAAAAAATTCGCTTAAAAGCAAACAGTAAAGGTGAAGTTCAATTACTGGAAACAACAGCGTCTGATGGAAAAACTTACAGCTTTGCACGGCTAAGTGACGGTAGCTATTATCGGACCCCTTAGTTTTTAGGTGGCTGATTGAGTATCACGCCACCTTATTCTTTACTCAAAGAATACAGTTTGTGACTGTATCATCACTATTTGCCTTGTGCTCAGCAAAAAAATAGATTAAATATTATCTTTAACTACAAAAAAAGGTAATAACAACTTATTATGCTAAAAAATAAATGGGTTAAGGTATTTTTAGGGTGTCTATTTTTATTCATTGCGTCTTTAATCGGCTATATTTCTTGGGTGAAAATTAATGCAAACGCCTTATGGAATATAGTGAATGAACAATGCCTTTCACCACAAAAAACCGTTTTTGCATCCCCCTCATCTTGCCTCAAAGTTGATAAAGAAAAACATTATGTCTTATTCAAAGACAAGCAAGGCCCACGGCATAACCTCGTTATTCCTACCAGTACAATTGCGGGAATTGAGTCTCCCCAATTACTTGAGCCTTCATCACCAGACTATTTTGCTATCGCTTGGCAAGAAAGAGAGAGCTTATTGCCAAAAGCGGGAACACCGTTCCCTCATGATTTATTAGCAGTTGCAGTAAATTCGCCATACGGTCGCTCACAGAACCAACTGCATCTTCATATTGCTTGCTTAAAGCCTGAAGTGAGCCTGCAAATTAACCAAGTCTCCACACATATAACAACAGATTGGGCAACTTTACCAACTAAGCTCATCGGTCATCATTATTTAGCTAAAAAACTCCAAGATGAGCCTACCAAGCCAAAAAATGCATTTAATCAACTGAATGAATATGTCGAAAAACATCAGGATAAAATGAGTAATTTTGGTTTAGCGCTAATACAGCTTACAGACGGCTCAAAGGTGTTACTTGCCAACCGAGTCAATATTTGGGATTTAAACTTAGGCTCCGCAGGGGAATTACTTGATTATCAATGTGTAGCAGCTAATCAGTAAGCGATAATGGATAGGATATAACACGATAAAATAACGGATTTACTTAGAAAGCAAAAAACACCGGACTTAGCCGGTGTTTTTTGACTGGTATCGTCGATAAAACGACAACACCTACCATCATTATTGATTATTCAGCAACGATGATAACGTTCAGCTCTGCGAAAACATCGCTGTGTAACTGGAAGTGAACTTCGTGATCACCAGTAGTACGCAGAACGCCGTTTGGCAGGCGAACTTCGCTTTTCGCGATTTTAACACCAGCAGCAGTCACTGCATCAGCGATATCACGAGTACCGATTGAACCGAACAGTTTACCTTCGTCACCAGCTTTAGAAGCCAGAGTAACAGAACCCAGTGCAGTAACAGCTGCTGCACGAGCCTGTGCTGCTGCCAGAACGTCAGCTAATTTAGCTTCCAATTCCGCGCGGCGTGCTTCGAAGAATTCGATGTTTTTCTTAGTTGCAGGAACAGCTTTACCCTGTGGTACTAAGAAGTTACGAGCATAGCCCGATTTAACGTTAACCTGATCACCCAGGCTACCTAGGTTAGCTACTTTATCAAGCAGAATAACTTGCATTACCTTATCCTCTTAAGTCGTTAATGGACTGTACCAATTACTGATGACGATCAGTATATGGTAACAGAGACAGGTAGCGAGCGCGCTTGATAGCACGAGCGAGCTGACGCTGATATTTTGCACGAGTACCGGTGATACGGCTTGGTACAATTTTACCACTTTCAGTGATATAGTTTTTCAGCGTTGCGATATCTTTATAGTCGATCTCTTGAACGCCTTCCGCTGTGAAACGGCAGAACTTGCGACGACGGAAATAACGTGCCATATGGCTAGTCTCCAGAATCTATCAAATCAATCTGCTCGGCATGGAGGACTATCTTGCTGATCCCATTGCGCCCTTGATGAGTGCTAATGAAACCGCTAACTGTAATCCAACTGCCGACCGTTATACTGTGAGTACGGGCTTGTAAGGTTTGTCCGCTAGCGATAATGGGCATTCTGCACCATGCTTGCCTTGACAGTCCTGCTTCCTGTTGTTGTGAACGATGTTCTAAAACAAACTGGCAGTGAGGAATGCCTGACGGACTCACTTTTCGAATCAATGCTTTGCAGACCATGCCTGTTAGCACCAAACGATTAGTGGACACCTGCGCAATTACTCTTCAGAATCCCCAGTTTCTTCTACTTCTTCATCCTGATATTCATCAGAAAGGTCACGGCTACGACGTTCGTCTTTAGCTTTAACCATTGGAGAAGCTTCTGTTACTGCGTGTTTTAAGCGCATAACCATGCTGCGGATAACGGCATCGTTGAAGCGGAAGTTAGTTTCCAGCTCATCAATCGCTTCCTGTGGAGCTTCTACGTTCATAAGAACATAGTGAGCTTTGTGCAGTTTGTTGATTGGGTAAGCCAGTTGACGGCGGCCCCAGTCTTCCAGACGGTGAATCTGACCTTGTGCGTTAGTGATGACAGCACTGTAACGCTCGATCATGCCCGGAACCTGTTCGCTTTGGTCAGGATGGACCATAAAAACGATTTCGTAATGACGCATTAGTAGTTGCTCCTTACGGATTATTAGCCTCCTGTCTGGGTTAACCGCGGCCCGCGGAGGCAAGGAACTTGTTGAGTGCGGCTAAAAAATTGACGCGTAACTATACCCATCCCTGAGATAAAACTCAAGAGATGGATGCCTTTTTACACAAATATTATTTTTCACCGGAAACTGGCAAGCGCTGGCGCACAGCTTCAAATAAGCAAACCCCCGTCGCTACTGACACATTCAGTGAAGACACTGAACCCGCCATTGGAATGCTGATTAATTCGTCGCAATGCTCGCGGGTTAAACGGCGCATACCTTCCCCTTCTGCGCCCATCACTAATGCAATCGAGCCAGTCAGTTTGCTTTGGTATAAATTATGATCAGCTTCACCTGCCGTGCCCACAATCCATACATTATATTCTTGTAGTAAGCGCAATGTTCTGGCCAGATTGGTCACACGAATTAATGGCACATTTTCAGCGGCACCACACGCCACTTTTTTCGCGGTCGCATTTAATTGTGCCGATTTATCTTTTGGTACAATCACTGCGTGAACACCTGCGGCATCTGCGCTGCGCAAGCAAGCACCTAAATTATGTGGATCAGTCACACCATCCAATACCAATAAGAATGGTGATGGTGTGCTTTCTAATAAATCGGGCAAATCACCTTCTTGGTATTGCTTACCCGGCAACACTTTCGCAATGATCCCTTGGTGAACTGCGCCTTCAGTTTGGCTATCCATCCATTGACGATTTGCAACTTGGACGACAACACCTAATGCTTCTATTTCATGCACGATCGGCATCAATCGGCGATCTTCACGACCTTTTAGGATATACACTTCTTTAATACGTTGCGGAGAACGCTCAAGTAAGGCTTTCACTGCGTGAATGCCGTAAATAATTTCGCTCATAACAGTCTTATGTTTAATCAAAAATGAGAAAAGTGGCGTTCTTACGCCACTTTCGTTAATTAACAATGCACTACGCTAACAAAAAATTATCCCTCTTGTTTTGAGGATTTCTTCGCAACGCGTTTAGCTTTTAATTTTGCGGTAATTTTCTTGGTTTTATCGGAAGGTTTTTTCCCCTTTCCTTTCCCTTTTGTATCCGATTTTGCTTCGCTTTTTTTCCCTTTTTTATCGGAACGGCGAAATGCAGAATCAGGCTCGAAGTTTTTATCTTTACGAGCATCCGCTTTTCGACGAGCTG
This sequence comes from Providencia rettgeri, assembly GCF_041075285.1. Classification (NCBI taxonomy): domain Bacteria; kingdom Pseudomonadati; phylum Pseudomonadota; class Gammaproteobacteria; order Enterobacterales; family Morganellaceae; genus Providencia; species Providencia rettgeri. The sequence continues at coordinate 3,256,935 of NZ_CP163512.1, forward strand.
GACGCGTTGCATTTTTGACTTCTTGCTTCATTTTGTCCCGTGCAGTTTTACCCGGGTTCTTCGCTTTACGGGTCGTTGAAATTAAGGCGAAATCAATAGTACGCTCGTCCATATGCACCGCTTCAACCCGAATTTCCACTTCATCACCAAGGCGATACGTGGTTCCTGATGATTCACCAATTAAGCGCTGACCAACGGCATCATAACGGTAGTAATCGTTATCAAGGGTAGAAACATGCACTAAACCGTCAATAAACAGATCGTTAAGACGAACAAAGAAACCAAAACCGGTCACACTCGTAATGAGACCTGTGAATACTTGCCCCACTTGGTCTTGCATAAAATCGCATTTCAACCAGTCAGCTACATCGCGCGTTGCTTCATCAGCCCGGCGTTCAGTCATCGAACAGTGCTCACCGAGTTGCAACATGCTATCCATGTCAGCGTGCCAGCCGCCCGTTTCCGTCCAACGCTTATCTGAATGGCCATGTTCTTTTGCCAACAGATATTTAATACCGCGGTGTAGTGTTAAGTCGGGATAACGGCGGATTGGCGATGTAAAGTGGGCGTATGACTTAAGCCCTAAACCAAAGTGACCGCGATTTTCAGGATCATAAATCGCTTGTTTCATCGAACGCAGGATCATGGTTTGCAATAGCTCATGATCAGGTCGGTCAGCCACCTCATTCATCACCTGTGCATAATCTTTTGGTTCTGGCTTCATACCACCCGGTAATGTCAGACCTAATTCGCTGAATACTGAGCGTAAGTTCATTACACTTTCTTCTTTTGGACGATCATGCACACGATACAATGCAGGCTCTTCGTTTTTCTCAACAAATCTTGCTGCCGCAATGTTAGCTAAAATCATGCATTCTTCAATTAATTTGTGCGCATCATTGCGCTCAACGGGCTCAATACTTTCAATACGGCGCTCTGCATTGAAGATAAATTTCGCTTCTTCGGACTCAAATGAAATTGCACCGCGCTCAATACGTGCGGCATCTAACGCTTTATATAACTGATGTAAGTGCTCAATGTGCGGAACCAGAGTTTTATAGTGTTCACGCAATTCTTCATCTCCTTCCAAGATTTTCCATACTTTTGTATAGGTCAATCTTGCATGGGAGTTCATTACTGCTTCATAAAATTTGTATGAGGAGAGCTTCCCTGAAGCCGATACCGTCATTTCACACACCATACACAGGCGATCTACGCCTGGATTAAGTGAGCAAAGACCATTAGACAGCACTTCAGGCAGCATCGGTACCACTTGGGATGGAAAATAGACCGAGTTACCGCGGCTACGCGCCTCTGTATCTAGCGCAGTTTGCGGGCGAACATAGTAACTCACATCCGCAATGGCAACCCATAAACGCCAACCGCCACCTTTTTTAGGCGCACAATAAACGGCATCATCGAAATCGCGCGCATCTTCACCATCGATGGTCACTAACGGTAAATCACGTAAATCTACCCGGCCTTTTTTCGCAGACTCAGGCACATGTTCGCTCAAATCAGCAACTTGTTTTTCAACTTGTGGCGGCCACGAATGCGGAATTTCATGGGTACGTAAGGCGATTTCAACCGCCATCCCCGTTCCCATGGTTTCCCCTAATACTTCAATAATATTCCCGACCGCTTGAGAACGGCGTTGTGGGCGAGTCACTAATTCAACGACCACGACATTCCCCATACGAGCACCGCAAATACGGTCTTTCGGGATCAAAATATCAAAACTAAGACGACTATCATCAGGCACGACAAACCCCATGCCAGATTCAATAAAATAGCGCCCCACAATTTGGTTGTTTCTAGGCTCTAATACTCGAACCACGCGAACTTCAGTGCGTCCTTTACGGTCTTGCCCATAGGGTTGTGCTAAAATCACATCACCATGCATTGTGCGTTTCATCTCATCTTGAGATAAATAATAATCTTCTTTTTTACCATCAACACGCAAGAAACCGTAACCATCGCGATGGCCAATCACTTTCCCTTTTAATAAATCCAAACGCTCTGGCAATGCATAACATTGGCGACGTGTAAACACGAGTTGACCATCACGTTCCATTGCCCTTAATCGACGGCGTAACGCTTCTAATTCATCTTCCGTAGAAAGATTAAGTAACTGGGCAATTTCTTCGCGATTAGCTGGCGCGGTACGCTTCGAGATTAAATCAAGAATATATTCTCGGCTTGGAATTGGGGATTCGTATTTTTCTGCTTCTCTTTCCTGAAAAGGATCTTGTGACATCGTTACCTCCGTTGTCATCAGAATTCATAATCACTGCCTGTATTAATCAAGCAGTAATTGATAGAGCGGGCTGTTATCTTTCACCATGTCCGCCAGCGTATATTGATCAAGTTCTTGTAAAAACTGCTGTATTGCTTGGTGTAGCACACCTTTTAAACGACACGCAGGTGTTATGTGGCAAAACTCACCACTACAATTAACAAGGGTCAGGGGCTCTAATGCTCTTACAACATCCCCGATACGAATTGATTCTGCTGGTTGCCCTAATGTAATCCCGCCATTTTTGCCACGAGTGGCTCTTATATAACCTAAGTGACTGAGTTGATTGATAATTTTAACCATATGGTTACGCGAAACGCCATAAACGTCCGTCACCTCTGTAATACTGGTCATCTTCCCTTCCCCCAGAGAAGCCAGATAAATAAGCGCTCGTAACCCATAATCGGTAAAACTCGTCAGTTGCACAATCACCTCAAAATTTTTGGCTTTTACTCACACGACCCAAAATGGGTTGTTCGAAAATTGTCTCATCTATTTTAAAATGCAGATAACCTAATTTGCACCTAAATAGCGTTAGGTTATGCACAGAATATAGCATGCAATTGAATTATGTGTTCATAAATACAGTTTAGCGTATTACGTATCGCAAATATGCATCTAATTACACAGAATCTGCACACAACAGTAACTTAGTTCAATCATTATGAAGAATGTTGACGGTTTATCAAGGAAGTGACATCGTGAAGGGAGGTAAAGCTGTCAATAAAACTGCGCCTGTATCAGACGCAGTCTTTGTGATTACTCAACGTCGAACGGGTCACGCAAGATCATTGTTTCTGCGCGATCTGGACCGGTTGAAATAATATCAACGGGAATACCGGTTAACTCTTCAACGCGTTTGATGTAGTTCAGCGCTGCTTGTGGCAGTAATTCTCTTTGCTTCACACCAAAAGTGGTTTCTTTCCAACCTGGCATTGATTCGTAAACTGGCTCTAAACCATCCCATTCATCCGCAGCTAAAGGTGTTGTTTCCAGCACTTTGCCATCTGGACGACGGTAACCCACACAGATTTTCACTTCTTCTAAACCGTCTAAAACATCCAGTTTAGTCATGCAGAAACCTGACAGTGAGTTGATTTGTACAGCACGGTTAATTGCAACAATATCTAACCAACCAGTACGACGTTTACGACCCGTCGTTGCACCAAACTCTTGACCTTTCTCACGCAGGAATTCACCTGTTTCGTCGAAAAGTTCAGTTGGGAATGGACCTGCACCCACACGTGTTGAGTAAGCTTTGATAATACCCAGTACGTAGTTAACATAACGTGGACCTAAACCGGAACCTGTTGCAACGCCACCCGCAGTGGTGTTTGAAGAGGTTACATACGGATATGTACCGTGGTCAATGTCCAGTAATGTGCCTTGTGCACCTTCGAACATCACAAACTCGTTGTTCTGGCTTGCTTTATACAGCAGATCAGAAACATCGATTACCATGCCTGTCAGGATATCGGCAATCGCCATAATATCATCCAGTGTTTTTTGGTAATCAACAGCAGGTTCTTTATAATAATGAACAAGTTGGAAGTTGTGGTATTCGACGATTTCTTTTAATTTTTCTGCAAAAGTTGCTTTATCGAATAAATCCCCAACACGCAGGCCACGACGAGCAACTTTATCTTCGTAAGCAGGACCAATACCACGACCTGTAGTTCCAATTGCTTTGGAACCACGTGCTTTTTCACGCGCATTATCTAATGCGATGTGATAAGGCAGGATCAGTGGGCATGCTTCTGAAAGACGTAAACGTTCGCGAACAGGAACACCGCGGTCTTCCAATTCTTTCATCTCTTTCATTAATGCGTCAGGCGCAAGAACAACACCATTAGCAATGATGCTGATGACATTTTCACGAAGAATACCGGATGGAATTAAGTGGAGAACGGTTTTTTCACCGTTTACAACAAGCGTATGGCCAGCATTATGGCCGCCCTGATAGCGAACTACATATTTAGCGCGCTCTGTCAGCAAGTCGACGATCTTGCCCTTCCCTTCGTCACCCCATTGGGTGCCCAGTACGACAACGTTCTTACCCATTTCGAAATACACTCGGTTGCTTAAAAATGAATTCTACCATCAAAAATGAACTGTTCCAGTGATATTTTGGCATTACTTAAATTTTTTTCTGGAAAGCAAGTTAAATGGCATTTTTATTTCTGCCGTAAACTCAAAATGAATGTAACCAGTTGAGCAGCTTAAATTTTCCCTGAAAAATCCTACACTTAAAACGACAGGCGAAAAAAAGCCCACCGAAGCGGGCTTTTCTTTAATAGATTAACAGTTATTTTGCTAGGTTGCACGCAACTTAGTTTGATTATTTATTAATCTGTTGCACGAAGCTTAGTCGGTGCTTTCATAAAGCGGAAGAAATCAGTATCTGGACTCATGACCATCACGTCTTCACCACTTTTGAAGCTTTGCTCATACGCACGTAAGCTACGAATAAACGCATAGAACTCTGGATCTTGGTTGAATGCATCCGCAAACAGTTTCGTTGCCATCGCATCACCTTCACCTCGGTAAGTCAGTGCGGTACGCTCTGCTTCTGCCAGTGTTTCAGTGACTGTTTTATCAGCAACTGCGCGGATTTTAGTCGCTTCTTCCTGACCTTGTGAACGGTGCTGACGTGCAACCGCTTCACGCTCCGCACGCATACGTGCGTAAATAGCCTCAGAAACTTCATTCGGCAGCTCAATACGTTTAATACGTACGTCAACAACTTCAATACCTAACGCCGCCATACTGTTTGCATTCACAACCAGTGGTTTCAAGTTAGTTTCTTTTTCAACACGCGCCGCAGCATCAGCTATTGCAGCATCAGCTTCTTTTGTTGCATCGTCAGTCGCAGTCCCTTTGTTCAAGGCATCACGTACATCGACAGTTAAACGACCCCGTGAATCGGTGATAATGTCTTTAACACTTAAACGACCAAATTCAGAACGTAAACGGTCACTAAATTTACGTTTTAACAGTGTTTCCGCTTGATATGGGTTACCGCCACCGGTGGCCACATAGTAGCGGCTAAAATCAGTAACACGCCATTTCAGGTAGGAGTCCACCATTAAGTCTTTGTTTTCGCTAGTCAAATAACGGTCAGCCTGAATTTCCAGTGTCTGAATACGTGCATCTAACATTTTTACCGTTTCAATAAATGGAACTTTAAAATGCAGACCCGGCTCATAGATGATCGGTTTATTTTCAGCGTCACGCAGAACCTTACCAAAACGCAATACGATACCGCGGTCCGTCTGAGGAACAATAAAGATAGATGCGTATGCAACTGCTAAGATAGCAATTACGATAACAATTAGCGATTTACGCATGATTATTGTCTCCCTACTCTAACAGCATCGCCACGAACAGCACTGTTTGGCTGTACTGGTGTTGCAGCAGAAGATGACGAATTACTGCTTGGTGTCGCCATTCTTGCTGACGGATTAACTTTTGGTGCTGAAGCTGCGCCTGAATTTGTACCGCGCATGATTTGCTCAAGCGGCAGCACTAACATGCTATTGCTCTTATCATTCGCAATAACTTTACGTGTATTCCCTAACACACGCTCCATCGTTTCGATATAAAGACGCTCACGGGTGATTTCTGGTGCAGCACGGTATTCAGGTAACATTTTCGCAAAGCTCGCTACCTCCCCCTCTGCTTTAAAGACCACACTCGCTTTGTAAGCTTCGGCTTCTTCAATCAGACGTTGTGCGTTACCTTTTGCCAGAGGAAGAACTTCGTTTCGATAAGCGTGTGCTTCACGAATGGTTTTTTGTTCTTCTTCCCTTGCAGAGATAACGTCATCAAATGCAGCTTTAACATCTTCAGGTGGACGCGCTGCTTGGAAGTTGACGTCAAGCAGTGTGATACCCATTTTGTATGGTGCAATTGTCGTTTCGAGCTCTTTTTGTGTCACATCACGAATAAAAGCACGATTCGTCGTCAGTACTTGCTCCATTGCTGATTGACCAATCACACCGCGCACAGCACTGTCTAACGCCTGACGCAGACTGTTATCTGGGTTCGTTACGCTAAATAAGTATTGAGCAGGGTCAGTCACACGGTACTGAACGTTCATTTCAACGCGGATCACGTTTTCATCTGACGTTAACATCATGCCGTTTGTCGCTTGTTCACGTACTGTTTCTACGTTAACAGGCACAACCCTATCGATAAAGGTTGGCTTCCAGTTCAGACCCGGTCCAACAACACCACTGTATTCACCAAAACGTAACACTACGCCGCGGTCACTTTCTTTGATGGTATAGAAACCAGAACCTGCCCAAACAACTACGATAGCAGCAAGGGCTAACATACCTAAACGACCGCTGATTTGTGAAGGCTGTTTATTATCACCATCACCACCGCTGCCGCCTTTGTTTCCGCCTAGCTTACTGCCTATTTTTCGAAAGAGATCGTCGAGATCATAAGCCCCACGTTTTCGACCACCTTTGTTCCCGCCAGAGTTGCCGCCTTTATTGCCGCTTCCCCACGGATCGCGGTCTTGTCCGTCATTACCGGGCTGATTCCACGCCATGTTTTAGCTCCATTCTTTATGATTGATTTTCAGGGCTAAGAGCTCCACTCACCATATCTAAAGCCGTTCCTAATATGCTGAGTTTATGTGTCTCTTAATATCAATTCCATTGCCTGACCGCGTTGTTAAACCACGTAGTCAGGTAATTGCTGCTCTTGTTTGCACAAACGTCGCCAATCCACCATTGGCATACGCACCTCAAGGCCGATTGAGCCGTCATCTTCCAACCATTCACGTTCGATTGACTGGAGTTGATAAAAGCGGCTACGTAAACGGCCCTCGTTTGGTGGTAAACGCAGTTCATAATGTGCGATTTCACCTGAAAGGCGTTCCGTCAATGCTTGTAACAGCAATGGGATACCTTCCCCTGTTTGCGCGGAAACCCAAACACGAACAGGTTTGTTATCCTCATCTCTGTCAATACGCGGGACAAAATCTTCCAGCATATCAACTTTGTTCATCACTAAAAGTGCTGGTATTTCATCCGCTTCAATTTCTTCCAACACGCTTTCAACCGCATGAATATTTTCATCCAAGCGAACATCTGCTGCATCGATAACGTGCAGCAATAACGTTGCTTCACGTGTTTCTTGCAGGGTTGCTTTAAAAGCCGCAACCAAATCATGTGGTAAGTGGCGGATAAACCCCACGGTATCGGCTAGAACGACAGCCCCCACATCTTCAACATTAATACGACGAAGCGTTGGGTCAAGTGTCGCAAATAGCTGATCTGCTGCATAAACATCTGCGGCGGTCATACGGTTAAATAAACTCGATTTACCCGCATTGGTGTAACCCACGAGAGAAATTGTCGGAATATCCGCTTTACTTCTCGCTTGACGCCCTTGTTCACGCTGTTTTTCTACTCGGCTAAGACGCGATAAAATCTGTTTGATTTTATCCCTTAATAGCCGACGGTCTGTTTCAAGCTGAGTTTCACCGGGGCCTCGTAAACCGATCCCCCCTTTTTGGCGCTCAAGGTGCGTCCATCCTCTCACTAAGCGAGTGGATAAATGCCGTAATTGTGCCAATTCAACTTGAAGTTTACCTTCGTGCGTACGCGCTCGTTGAGCAAATATATCTAAAATTACCCCTGTACGGTCAACAACCTTACATTGGCAAATCCTTTCGAGATTACGTTCTTGAGCAGGGCTTAGGGTATGATTAAACAGCACCACATCTGCGCCACTTTCTTCAACGGCTTGAGCTATCTCTTCCGCTTTACCATCCCCAACAAAAAACTTTGGGTGAGGTGCTTTACGGCTGCCTGTGACTATTTGTACGGGTTTTACCCCTGCGGACGTCACAAGTGACTCAAACTCTGCCAGATTATCAATGTCTTTTTCTTGAGAAAAAAAGACATGGACCAACACTGCTAGTTCACCACCTTCATACCTATCAAACAAGGTGCAACCTCTCAGGCTAAACAATAATTGCCAAGGAAAAACACAGGTATAGTCTCCCTACCCATGTTTTCCTTGTCTTTTAGCGTACAAACTTACTCAGTGACTTCGCCATCCTGCGATGCAGGAGCACCTGAATGGTAGTTACCATTGCCTGTGCTACCACTAGTACCACTGTGGTGAGAAACAGGGCGTGCAGGGACAACAGTAGAGATAGCGTGCTTGTAAACCATCTGGCTAACTGTGTTTTTCAATAAAATGACAAATTGGTCAAAAGATTCAATTTGCCCCTGCAATTTGATGCCATTAACGAGATAAATAGAGACCGGAACCCTTTCACGACGTAATGCGTTCAGGAACGGATCTTGCAAAGATTGCCCCTTAGCCATTCTATGTTTTCCTTATTTCGTTGTTTTTAAAAGAGAATCTTTAAGACTCCCAAAAGTAACTACTCAAAAATTGCGCTTAACGTTCTAATTGTACACAAACATCCGTCCTATGCACGTACTACCTGCATAACTGTGTCAAGCGCCTGCTGCGGTTGCTCACTATCTAACCAGTGAACATTCTCCCAGCTTCTTAACCAGGTTATCTGGCGTTTTGCCAATTGGCGTGTTGCACAGATCCCCCGATAAACCATTTCATCATGGCTAATTTCGCCGTCCAAGTAAGACCACATTTGCCGATACCCCACACAACGAATAGCGGGGAGATCAACATGTAAATCACCTCGGAGGTAAAGAGCACGGACTTCCTCTTCAAAACCGGCGTCTATCATCTGATGAAAGCGTTGTTCTATGCGTTCATGTAAAATTTTACGATCTTGTGGCGCAATAGCAAACTGAAACACATTATAAGGCAATTCTTCCCCTGCTGTTTGTGTCATTTCAGTCAAAGTTTGTCCTGAAATGAGATACACCTCTAAAGCGCGGGATAATCTTTGTGGATCATTCGGGTGGATCCTTGCCGCAGCAACAGGATCGACCTCTGCTAAACGACGGTGAATTTCACCCCACCCTTGTTCTTGTGCTATTTGTTCTATTTGCGCACGCACATTCGCATCGGCAGAAGGCAATGGTGAGAGCCCTTCCAATAATGCTTTAAAATACAACATCGTGCCGCCAACAAGTAAGGGTATTTTACCTTGCTCGGTAATCTCACTCATTACTTTTAATGCGTCACGACGAAAATCAGCAGCGGAATAGGGTAAAGATGGATCGAGAATATCAATCAAACGATGAGGGGCTTTACTGAGTTCCTCAGCAGTTGGCTTTGCTGTACCAATATCCATTCCACGGTAAATTAACGCCGAATCGACACTAATAATTTCCACAGGCAAATGCTTGCGAAGTTCTATCGCTAAAGCAGTTTTACCTGAGGCAGTCGGCCCCATTAGGAATATTGCATCTGGTTTTTTCTGAGTTACTAAATCACTCATTTGTTAGTGCCGCTACCACGGATTGTAAATTAATTAATTGTAATAATGTTGGTGGCGGGTTTTTTACCCACTGCGGGCAAATCCGCTCAACATCAGCCAACAACTGAACAGCTTGTGCTAAACTCCAACTTTCTTCTGTTTTCACCTGTGAAATCGCTTTGGCTAACCATTGTGCGATATCTTGTTGTGTGATGCTTTCTTTTGTCGATAAAAAACGAATCAGATCAGAAAAAAGTTGCGATAAATTTTGTGTTCTTAATGGTAACGATACCGTATGAATTGTTACTTTTCCATGAAATATCGTGGCTTCGATACCAAATATTGCCAATTGTTCCTTGTACCGCTGTAAAACCTCTATTTCATCGTTTTTAAGTGACAATTTTAGTGGTATTAATAGTGGCTGCGGCTTGAGGTTTTCACCCTCTGGTGACAATTGCGCTAATTTCAATAAATAATTAGCTTCCGTTAAGGATAACAGGATTAGCCCCAACGAAGACTCAATTAATGCAAAGTTTTTTGAGTAAATTGTCAATACTTTACCAAAAAGGTAGTTATCCGCACTTTTTGCCACAGATTGGGAAGAAACTTGAAACGTATCCATAGGTTGGCGTTCAGGAAAAAGTGGTTTTTTATCTTCCTCTGCAACCGGGATCGACATTAAGCGTTGGTAAAGCTCTCCCGCTTTTTTGTCATAGTTAGCACCATAATTTTTCGACGCCATATTTTCCGAATATTGCGAGGCAGATTTCGGCTCAGAACAACTTGAGTCCGCAGTGCTTACTGACTGACGACCTATAGACTGATAAGCCGTTTGCGGTTCTCGTGCCGTTTTCTCACCCTGTGACCGAGGTTCTATTCCATTATTTTTAGAAGATGACACAGAGGAAGAGAAATAGTTGTCCCCGGCTGATGTGCGATTTTCAAACTCAGTGTTCGCAGGCTCTATTCCCGGTAATTCATCTATTGATGCCGCTTCAAGCAACACAGTACGCACCGCTTGATAAATAAAATCATGTACTAATCGTGCTTGATGAAAGCGCACTTCATGTTTCGCAGGATGGACGTTCACATCCACTTGTTTTGGATCGATGGTCAAATACAGCACATAAGCAGGCTGTTGATTTTCGTCTAAATGACCTTCAAATGCTTGGCGGATCGCGTGGTTAATTAACCGATCGCGCATCATCCGCCCATTAACATAACAATACTGAGTTTCGCTCACCGGCGTATTTGATGGAGAAACGACCCAGCCTTTAATCGCAAGGTCGCTATGTTCCCAAGACAGAGCTAAAGCCCCTTGCATAAAGCCAGTGCCGCAAATGGTCCCAAGTCGTCTTTCTTGTTGAATTTCATCATAGGCAGCACGGTACTGCCTAACCAATTTTCCATTATGTGTCAAATTGATAGCAACATCAGGACGCGACAATGCAATACGGCGTACCACTTCATCAATATGTCCAAACTCGGTTTTTTCGGTGCGCATAAATTTGCGCCGAGCAGGGGTATTATAGAATAGATCCAACACTTCAACCGTGGTGCCATTGGGGTGAGCCGCAGGCTTTATCGTCACTTGCATCTCTCGCCCTTCCGCATAAGATTGCCACGCTTCAGTTTGATCTGCCGGTTTTGATGTCAACGTTAGCCGAGAAACCGAGCTAATACTCGCTAACGCTTCTCCGCGAAACCCCATACTCATAATGGCTTCAAGATCATCAAGCGTTGCAATTTTGCTGGTCGCATGGCGAGCAAGGGCAAGGATTAATTCGTCTTTACTGATCCCACAACCGTTATCACGAATACGGATCAGTTTCTCTCCACCACGCTCAATATCGATATCAATGCGAGTTGCCTTGGCATCGAGACTGTTCTCAACCAGCTCTTTTACAACAGATGCAGGTCTTTCGACCACCTCACCTGCTGCAATTTGGTTAGCCAGTTGAGGAGAGAGAATATGTATTGCCATTACTCAGCTCCTTATTTGGGTGCGGCTTGGATCGGGTTCGCAAGGAAATACTGACGCAGCCCTAAGTGAATGGCCTCAGCCACTGCCTCTTGGAATTCATTGGATTTGAGCAACTGCTCTTCCGCTGCATTGCTGATAAAACCTGTTTCGACCAGAATGGATGGAATATCTGGTGAACGCAGAACGCCAAGGCTGGCATGTTCTGGCGTTTTCTTATGGATATTACCCACCTTTCTCAGTTGCTGAATTACTTGAACAGCAACATCATACCCTACACGTTGAGAGTGGCCGAACTGTAAGTCCAATACAGCTTGGCTTAAATATGGATCTGCACCACTGAGCGCATCACCAGCTCCCCCTAATAATTCAGATTGTTTTTCGCGTTGTTCTAACCAGCTACCTAACTCACTGTTTGCACGGCGATTTGATAATACCCAAACAGACGCCCCTCGTGCGCTACTATTTGGAGCAGAGTCTGCATGGATGGAAACCAACATATTCGCCCCTTTTTTGCGCGCAACATCAGAGCGCCCACTGACCGAAATAAAGTAGTCACCATCTCGTGTCATTGCTGGTTTAAACATAGGGTCGGCTTCAAGACGCCGATAGAGTTTTTTCGCAACGCTCAATGTCACGTCTTTCTCTTTATAACCATTTTTCCCAATTGCACCGGGATCTTTACCTCCATGCCCGGCATCAATGGCGATCACTACCTGTTTGCTACCTTTTGGCATACTTTTGTATTTGATTGACGCAGGGTTTGAAACAGGCGCTGGCGCTGAACTATTCATTTTTAATGGTTTGTCCTGTGTATTATTGACCACAGGAGCAACATTATTATTAGTGCGATTAAATGAGGTTGAGTTGGTTGAGTTACCTGTTGAAATCGTAAAAACGAGTTGGTATACCCCGCCAACTTGTTTTAAAACAGCCTTGGTTTTTGCTGCGCGGGATAACTCCATCACAATACGTTTATGCTGGCTATCCACAGGTTGGCTTGAGCGCACCAACTTCACCAAATCGCCTGCTGGCACTTTTAGTGGTAAACCCAGGATGTCACCTCGTTGTTTAACATCAACAACGAGTCGCTCAGGTGAATGCAACGGAAAATAAGAATAATCAGGTTTACCATCAATAAAGCTTAATGTCACCTCAGCTTGCGATGGGCTATTATTGACTTGAATATTTGACAGTGTTGCGGCCTGCGCTTGCACAGCAAAAAGCCATGCCAATGAAAGCATAAATAGGACAAAAGCTGCCAAAAAACCCTTTTTTGATATTCTGTGCATTAATGCATTCAACATGAGCTATTAGTTCCTTAGAATTGGGGTAATGTTTCTAATAATGACTCCCCATTTGCAGACAAAGCAACAATGTGAGCCTGACGCCCTTCATTTTGATACGTGAGATGAAGCTCAAGATCCGCGTCGGGTAAAAAGCCTTTACCCTGTTGCGGCCATTCGACCAAACAGATCGAATTTTCAGAAAAATAGTCGCGAATTCCCATAAATTCAAGTTCTTCAGGATCAGCTAAGCGATAGAGATCAAAGTGAAAAACATGGCGATCGGCTAACTCATATGGCTCAACCAGTGTATAGGTTGGGCTCTTTACATGACCTTGATGGCCTAAAGCTTGTAAGAAGCCACGGCTAAAGGTGGTTTTCCCCGCACCAAGATCACCATACAGGTGGATCACTGCACCTTGGTGACATGCGCCAGCTATTGCGCGACCGAGTGCAACCGTTTGAGTTTCATCAGCCAATTGTATTGTACGTTCTTTCATAGTGTTCTTTTGTGACATTATTGATGAGCTTGTTGCTTATTTCTCGTCTAATGACGCTATCAATATACGCAAGCAAGTGTATTTCAGCGCCTTCCAATACCATTGACCATATTAACCTAAGCGCCGTTATTTTTCTTAATTAAGATTGCTGGAATGATCAGTTAAGAAATATCTTATAATAGATCTCAATACTCAAAGGCACTCTTTTCCTTCATTTTGACAAAAGTGGCTTCCATGGTAGAGTGCCAGCCGTTTTATTTTTACCGTGATAGGATCTGATGGCTGCATTACTCGATCTCGACCTTCTCGCTCAGTTGATCAAACAATGGGGCATTGAAGCAGGCTTCCAGCAAGTGGGGATCTGCGATACAGACTTGTCTGCTGAAGAGCCTAAACTGCAAGCATGGCTAGACAAGCAATACCACGGTGAGATGGAATGGATGGAACGCCACGGTATGATGCGAGCGCGCCCTCATGAGCTCCACCCCGGTACTTTACGAGTTATCAGTGTTCGCATGAATTATCTACCTGCCAAAGCCGCATTCGCTAGCACGCTAAATAACCCTGAACTCGGCTATATCAGCCGCTATGCGCTTGGTCGTGATTATCATAAGCTATTAAAAAAGCGCTTAAAAGCCCTTGCCGATCGTATCTTAGCTTATTGTCGCGAATTTGATGGTGCGACCTTAACTGATGGTATCACGATCGATCCGCTGAATTTTCGCCCATTTGTTGATTCTGCCCCCATTTTGGAGCGTCCTCTCGCCGTTAAAGCTGGTTTAGGGTGGACAGGGAAGCATTCATTAGTCTTAAACCGTGAAGCGGGATCGTGGTTTTTTCTTGGAGAACTACTTATCAACCTTCCAGTGCCTGTTGATAAACCCATTGAGGATAACTGTGGTCGTTGTGTTGCCTGCATGACCACTTGCCCAACAGGTGCCATTGTTGAACCTTATACCGTTGATGCTAGGCGTTGCATCTCTTATCTCACCATTGAGCTTGATAGCGCTATTCCTGAAGAATTTCGTCCATTAATGGGGAATCGAATTTATGGTTGCGATGACTGCCAATTGATTTGTCCGTGGAACCGTTTTTCACAGTTGACCGACGAAGACGATTTTAGCCCAAGGAAAGCACTACATACACCTGAATTACTTGAACTATTTTCGTGGAGTGAAGACACGTTTTTGAAGGTAACCGAAGGTTCTGCGATCCGCCGCATTGGCTATATTAAATGGCTAAGGAACATCAGTGTTGCGCTAGGCAATGCACCTTATCAAGACAGAATTGTACTCGCTTTACAAAATAGGTTAGGGATCAACGAAATGTTAGACGAGCATTTTCATTGGTCCATACAACAACAGCTAAATCGCCGCCTCGAAAACCAAGTCACAATTCAGACTTCACAACAAAAACGCCTTGTACGCGCCATTACTAAAGGTTTGCCTCGCGACGCCTAAAAAAAGGCCTGTCATATAACTGAAATCTATAATTGTCAAATCAATGTGAATAAAATAAAAAATCGCTTTATAGACAATGGGTAAAGAATTTGCAAGTTGTACTTAGCACATTTTCAAAAAATAAACTCAACCTCTATAAATCAATAAGTTACAAATTCATTCACAGATTATCTTTACGCGATAGTAGCGAAAAAAGATTGAGGTAAGCCTGTGGATAACTCTGTGCAATAAGTGATTGCTATTTGGCATATAAGCGCACACAAACTCTGTAAGCTGTGGATAACTTTACTATGTTGAATTGTGATGAAAAACACTGATTTTACGTTAACGAATCGAAAATAAGTTGTCAAAAAACCAGGTTAAAATGAAAATTTGCCTGAGTTAAATAAAAAACACATTTTTTGTTTATTATTTAAACATTGATCTTTAAGGCTTAGATACCTTTCGAACGCCTTATTGCTAAGGGGTGGCTATTCTATGGTGACCGGAAGTCGAATGCAAGTAAAAATCCAAAATAGATCCGAAAAAGATCGCCAAAGCCGCATAGATCCTAGCTTAACAAATAACTAGCCGATAAAATCACTAACAGAAGTCAGTTAATTAAAATAGGTAATTTTACTTGTGTTTTAGTCCAAAAATATCACTTGGATTGAAGATATGAAAAACAACTTAGAAGTGAAGGCAAAAAAAGATTGGAGCGGGAAACGAGACTCGAACTCGCGACCCCGACCTTGGCAAGGTCGTGCTCTACCAACTGAGCTATTCCCGCATTTGGTGGGTACTGCTATTTAACTAAAACACTAAGGAAGTTTGGAGCGGGAAACGAGACTCGAACTCGCGACCCCGACCTTGGCAAGGTCGTGCTCTACCAACTGAGCTATTCCCGCATCACGAAAATAGTGCTTTAGCTAAAACACCAAGAAAGTTTGGAGCGGGAAACGAGACTCGAACTCGCGACCCCGACCTTGGCAAGGTCGTGCTCTACCAACTGAGCTATTCCCGCAGACCATTTCTGGGTGTTTTCCGTGCCGACATCATTGCAAAAACTTCATCGGTACGGGGAGCGCATTATACGAAAAATTCAGAGACTAGCAAGCCCTTGCATTCAAATTTTTCATTTTTTTGTTCGTTTGCCGACAAAACAGTCACAATGGTGGTTTTATCAACAAACGTTGTAAAAATCTGATTTCAATACATTAACATTGGTAACTTACTCAACGATAATACATATATCAGCCTATTGGTCGCAGATTTATAAACTTTTTCATCTTCCCTTTTACCAACCGCGACAACAAAAATAACAACTCATCAATAACTTTTTCCATTCCCTTAGAGCACGCTCATCAAATGCAATATCAAATATCATCAATGTTCATTGTACTCATCATAATCTCCTTTTAGGATCCACTGTGAGAATAATATAATGACAAGTGTGATGTAATATGTAATACAACATCATGTTTGAACACAAAAAACCGCCTAAGGGCGGCATCTTTGTTATTTCGTTACTTCAATATAAATGTCTCTCGATAATAAGCCAGTTCAGCGACTGACTCACGAATATCATCAAGGGCTTGGTGAGTATTTTTCTTAGTAAATCCCGCTAAAATTTCTGGTTTCCAGCGGCGAGCCAACTCTTTTAAGGTGCTGACGTCTAAGTAACGATAATGGAAATAGCTTTCTAGTTCAGGCATATAGTTAAATAAAAAACGTCTATCTTGCCCAACGCTATTACCACAAATTGGCGATGCGCCTTTCGGCACCCATTGTTCTAAAAACTCGAGGGTTGCTAATTCCGCTTCGCGCTCACTCACTGTGCTTTTACGCACACGCTCAACTAAACCGCTTCCTGTGTGGGTATTCACATTCCACTCATCCATCAAAGCCAATTGTTCATCCGTCTGATGTACTGCAATCACTGGGCCTTCTGCTAAAATATTAAGATCGCTATCTGTTACAATGGTTGCAATTTCAATAATGCGATCACGAACGGGATCGAGACCAGTCATTTCTAAATCGATCCAAATTAAATTATTCTCATTCTTTTGCATGATATACCCTAACTGCATTCTGTGAAGTTAAGGTATGATAGCACTCTTCACGCCGCAATGCGTGAGTGATATTCCAACCACAGCCAATAGCGAAGAGAGGACAGGTGGCTAAACAGAAACTTTCGAAAGGCCAACAGCGCCGAGTTCAACAAAATCATCAAAAAAGACTAAAAAAACAAAAGACAGTCGAAATCGATGATAGTCAATTAGGTGAAGCACAAGAAGGCTTGGTGATTAGCCGCTTTGGGCAACACGCTGATATTGAAGCGAACGACGGCACTATTCAACGCTGTAATTTGCGTAGAACTATTGCGTCCCTCGTAACAGGGGATAAAGTTGTGTGGCGCCCTGCCTTAAATACCCAAACTGATATCAAAGTTAATGGTGTTGTCGAAGCGGTTCATGAACGTCACTCTGTACTCACACGCCCCGATTATTACGACGGTTTAAAGCCAATTGCCGCCAATATCGACCAAATTGTCGTGGTTTCTGCAATTTTACCGGAGCTTTCCCTTAATATTATCGATCGCTACCTTGTCGCTTGTGAGACGATTGGCATTCAACCGATTATCGTCCTGAACAAAGTTGACCTACTTGATGAAGAAAATCGTGAGTGGGTGAGCGATTTAATGACTATTTATAGTGAAATTGGCTACCAAGTATTAGAAGTATCCAGCCATACCAATGAAGGTATGGAAGCACTTACTAATGCGCTAGCTGGTAAAGTTTCGGTGTTTGTGGGGCAATCTGGTGTAGGAAAGTCCAGTTTGCTTAATACATTGCTTCCACATAATGAAGAAGCCATTTTAGTTAACGAAGTTTCAGATAACTCAGGTCTGGGTCAACATACTACGACCACAGCCCGCTTATACCACTTTCCACTCGGTGGTGATGTGATTGACTCTCCGGGGGTTCGCGAATTTGGTTTGTGGCATTTAACCACGGAACAAGTGACGAAAGGATTTGTCGAATTTAAAGATTACCTTGGCGGTTGTAAATTCCGTGACTGCAAACATTTAGACGATCCCGGTTGCCTGTTACGTGAGGCCGTAGAAACAAACAAAATCGCAGAATCACGATTTGAAAATTACCATCGCATCTTAGAGAGCATGGAACAAGTGAAACCACGTGGCAATTTCACTGGGAAAGAGAAATAAGGTTAGTGAGTGCTTACAATTTAATTACTCAATTCTTTGCTTTAATTTACGCTAACTTGCGCTAAATAGTTCAAGCTGTCGCTGGGTATACACCAACAATGTGGCAGTTTGAAATATGCAAAGTAAACTGTGTACAATAGCGGCCTTTTCGCTAACATACCTTTAAAAATCAGAGGTTAACGTGCTAGACAAAATTAAAATTCGCTTGCAATATATGCTTCCAAAACAATGCCTTACTGAGTTTGCTGGCTGGTTTGCAAGTCGAAATGCTGGGTTTATGACGCAATGGGCAATTAAGCTGTTTGCTAAAGCCTATAAAGTGAATATGAATGAAGCGCAAAAAAGTGAGCTCACCGCGTACGCAACCTTTAATGACTTCTTTATTCGCCCGCTAAAAGAAGATGCACGCCCCATTGTTGAAAAAGACAACCAACTGGCACAGCCAGCTGATGGTGCTGTGAGCCAATTAGGCCCTATCAATGATGAGCAAATTTTCCAAGCGAAAGGTCATAGCTACACCGTTGAAGCCTTACTGGCGGGTCAATATCAGTTAGCAGAGCGTTTTCGCGGCGGCGAATTTATTACGACTTACCTCTCGCCGAGTGACTATCACCGCGTCCACATGCCGTGTGACGGTTTACTCAAAGAGATGATTTATGTTCCAGGCGATCTGTTTTCTGTTAACCCATTAACGGCACAAAATGTTCCAAACCTGTTTGCACGTAATGAGCGCTTGATTTGTGTCTTTGATACCCCTGTCGGCCTAATGGTACAGATTTTAGTGGGGGCAACCATTGTTGGCAGTATCGAAACGGTGTGGAGTGGCTGTGTCAATCCCCGCCGCGAAGGCATTATTAAACGTTGGGTTTACCCTGAAATAGATTCTGAAGGCGCAGTTTTCCTGAAAAAAGGTGAAGAAATGGGTCTGTTTAAGTTAGGTTCTACTGTGATCAACTTGTTTGAACCGAACAAAGTGACCTTTAATTCCTCACTGATCCCAGGTTATGCAACACGTATGGGTGAGCTACTCGCCGAAACGGTTTCAGTTGACAATCTCAACGGATCTGCCGAAGTTTAATTTACGCTTATATTCCTTGAAGGAGCTCCTCACTGTGCGTTTGATTATCAGTTTTGTACTTAGCTTGTTAATCGCTTTTTCTTCCGTTGCGGCGCCCACAGCATTGCAGGATGAAGCACAGATTAAGCAGGAGCTCAAACAACTTGAATCAAGTACTAACCCAAAAGATGCGGAAATAGCTCAAGCGTTACAAGGGGCGCTCAATTGGATGAGCGAAACCCGTGACTCCGATGCTAAAGCCAAGTCTTACCAAGAAGCTATTGATAATTTTCCCAAAATTATCAAAGAAATACGCCAAAAATTACTTAATGAAAGTGATGAGCCAGCCCCGATCCCCGTAGGGATTAGTTTAGGTGAGCTTGAGCAACGTATTATCCAACTTAGTAGTCAATTACTGGATCAAAGCCGTTTAACACAGCAAGAGCAAGATAAAGGTCGTGAAATCAGTGAGTCATTGAGTATTTTGCCCCAGCAATTGTCTGAAGCAAGACGTTTACTCACGGAAGCAAGCTCTCGCTTCCAGTCACTCAGCGCACCGGCTACGCCTTTAGCTGATGCCCAGTATACCTTAGCTCAAGCCGAAGTAAGTGCTCGCAAATCCACGGTCAATGAACTGGAAATGGCGCAGCTTTCCGCCAATAATCGCCAAGAAATTTCACGTCTGACGCTGGAGCTGTATAAAAAACGTTACCAACGCATGGAGCTTGAGCTGCAAAACCTGCGTGATTTCCAAAATACTCAGCGCCAGCAAAAAGCGATTTTGGCGCTTGAACACACCGAAATGTTGGCAGCCCAAGGGGAGTTGACGCCTTTTTTAAAAGAAGAATTAGATATTAACCGCAAAATGTCTCAGGAGTTGACTCAGCAAGCTCAACGTATGAGTGCGATTAATGCCAGCCAAACCGAGATTTCCACCAGCATTCGTGATGCACGCCAAGCGCTGACGACAATCCGTGAACAAGCGCAGTGGATCAGTAGCTCAAGCACTCTTGGGGAAGCGCTAAGAACACAATTATCACGCTTACCTGAGATCCCTAAAAGCCAGCAACTTGACCGCGAAATGGCGGATCTGCGTGTACAACGCTTAAACTATGAAGACGCTCTTGATAGATTAGGCAAAATTAATACGGCGGAGCAAGAGGCGGAACACGCACTCAACCCTGCTCAAATCCAAGTGTATCAGTCACTGATCAAAACGCGTCGGGAACTCCTGACTTCACTGATTTCTGGTCTTGATGCCGAAATGTTGGAGCTAACAAAGCTCAATGTCGCAACAGGGCAATTAACTGATGCCCTCAAAGAAGTGAAAGATGCCTCAAACCGCTATCTGTTCTGGGTGGCTGATGTGCCCCCTATTAGTATTAATTACCCTGTTTCACTGGTTACTGATATTACACAGTTGCTCTCACTGGATACGCTCTCCCAAGTCGCAGGCGCATTGAAAGTGATGCTCACCACCCAAGACACCTTTTTGTATCTCTTGGGTTCCATCGTCTTAGTGATCTTCAGTGTGAGTACTCGTAAGCACTACCAAGCCTTCCTTGATCGCTCCAGCTTGCGTATTGGTAAAGTCACGCAAGACCGTTTCTATTTGACCATTCGGACAATTTTCTGGTCAATTATCGTCGCCCTACCATTACCGATGATGTGGTCAGCAATTGGCTATGGGTTGCAAAGTGCATGGCAATATCCTATGGCGGCGGCAATTGGCTATGGCGTCAGCGCTACCACACCACTGCTGTGGCTATTTATGATCAGTGAAACGTTCTCTCGCCCAACAGGCTTATTTATTGCCCATTTTGGCTGGGATAAAGACGCTGTAAAACGGGCGATGCGTTATTACCGTATGGCGATATTTGTTATCGTCCCATTGGTGATGGCAATTATTACCTTCGAACACTACAGTGACCGTGAGTTTGCTGCTAGCGTAGGGCGTTTATGCTTTATTTTCCTCTGTGTGGCTTTAAGCTTAATCACCAACAATTTGCGCCGTTCTCAAATCCCTCTCTATCTGGATAGACACAGTTCGGGGGATAATGTTGTCAATAAAGGCCTATGGTGGATGATATTGCTTGCCCCAATTGTCGCCGCGTTTTTCTCAATTTTGGGCTATTTTTCTACCTCCCAAGCGCTGCTAGCTCGTTTAGAAACATCCGTCGCGATTTGGTTTGTGATTTTAATTGTCTATCACACCATTCGCCGTTGGATGTCAATGCAACGGCGTAAACTGGCATTTGAACGAGCAAAACAGCGCCGGGCTGAAATACTCGCACAACGTGCAAAAGGTGAAGACGATAACTCGCACGCGAGTGGCAGTAATGAAGGAAATATTGATATTGAAGAACAGGTTATCGACCTCGACACCATCAGTACCCAGTCTGTTGGCTTAGTTCGCTCGATTTTGACCATGATAGCCTTGGTTTCCCTAATTTGGCTATGGTCTGAATTACATACTGCGTTTTCTTTCTTGGAAAACATTCGGTTATGGGACGTGACGTCTACTGTCAATGGCGTAGATACCGTACAGCCTATTACGATGGGCTCCATTTTTATCGCTATCCTAACCATTATTATCACTGCACAGTTGGTTCGAAACCTGCCTGCACTCCTTGAATTAGCCGTATTGCAGCATTTGGATTTAACACCTGGCACAGGTTACGCCATCAGTACACTGACGAAATACACCATTACAATCATTGGTACCATTGTTGGCTTCTCCATGCTGGGTATTGAGTGGTCGAAACTGCAATGGTTAGTCGCTGCAATGGGGGTCGGGCTTGGCTTCGGTTTACAAGAGATCTTCGCCAATATTATTTCTGGTTTGATGATCTTGTTTGAAAAACCCATCCGTATCGGCGATACGGTGACGATCCGCAATTTAACGGGGAGCATCACCAAGATCAACACCCGAGCCACGACCTTAACAGACTGGGACAGAAAAGAAATTATTGTGCCAAATAAGGCTTTTATTACTGAACAGTTTATTAACTGGTCACTTTCTGACACCATCACTCGTATCGTAATGACGATCCCTGCGCCATCTGATGCGAACAGTGAGCTTGTCACCAATACCATTTTACGTGCGGCAAAACGCTCTACGATGATCTTAGACAACCCGGCACCTGAAGTTTATCTGGTTGATTTGCAACAAGGTATCCAAATATTTGAATTGCGGGTGTATGCCGCAGAAATGGGTCATCGCTTGCCGGCCCGCCATGAAATACACCAAAATATTTTAGCGTCCTTTGCAGAACAAGGCATTACTCTGCCATTCCCACCATTCCAAGCAAGGGTGGATGTACGCGATAACTCACTGCAAAGTGCAACCAACAACCTTTCTTCTGCACGTAACCCTCCACGTAAGTCTGGCGAGCTGTAGGTCATATTATGGGGCAAGGTTTTAATGATAAAGACGAAAGCCTTATATTAAGGATCACCCAACTCGAACGAGTTGGGTCGATTTTGTTCTTTTTAATTCCATTAATTATCTTATTAATTGTTGGGAAAGCATTTGCCTTCAATATACTCTATCTGTGGCAAATTTATTGTCTGGTTTATATTGGTGTATTTAGAGTGATTGTCGCTAAACTTTCATCAAAATCATTACAATTAGAGATCAGGCGTGGATGGGGATATAACCGCTTTTATCGGTTGAGCTGGTGCTACCTTGTACTGTCCATTATCATAATGGCGGGAGCTCAGTTTCTCTCCCGCTAATCAGTGAACATTAATTCGCCTTATACCCATAAGACTTAATATAACCTTCCGCCAGCTTTTGTGCTTGCGCCAGTTCCGTTGAACTTAATTGAGCTGCAATTTTCTCTTGTAGGCGATGGCTTTCAGCATTACCACTGTACACAGCCGTTGATAGCCATGCATAGGCTTGTGGTAAGTTTTTCTTCACACCCCGCCCTTCAGAATACATTACACCAAGGCGATCTTGGGATTTAGCATCTTGTTGTTTAGCCGCTTTACGGAACCAAAAAACGGCCTTTTCATCATCCAAATCAACACCACTGCCGATTGAATACATTTGACCAATATGAAATTGCGCAATCACGTTGCCGCCTTGCGCCGCTTTTCTATACCAAAAAGCGGCTTTTTCTACATTCTGAGGAACACCAAGCCCCTGCGCGTACATCATTGCCATATTGGTTTCAGCGCGGGTATCGCCATTGTCGGCTGCTTTTTCATACCACAGCATAGCCTTGTCATAGTCGCGGCGAACCCCAAACCCATTGACAAACATGGTTCCTAAACGAAACTGAGCATCAGAGTTACCTTGATTACCTGCCTTAATAAACCATTCCGCCGCAATTTTTGAATCTTGGGATACACCTTGGCCTTTAAAATAGCGCTCACCCAGTTGAAATTGAGCATTTGGGTCACCTTTTTGCGCTAACTGTGTTATTTGTTCAAGGGTAGGCTGCTGTGTTGATGATGCGGTGGTCGGCGTAACAACCGGTTTAGCGGTTAAAATAGAACTAAAACAAACAGAACCTAACAACAGTGCTAACGCAATTTTTTTCATCCTAAGGAACCCTCAACAGTGCAATCTGCTAACTGTGAATACAGCGCTATCCATTAATATCGACCCAAATACTTATCACCCTAGTTTAAATTCAGTTTTGTCAGGAAAAAATAGGAAAAGTGACCTAATTTCCATAAAAAGCACATTTCGTTGCATTACACGTTAGTCACCCACATTTACGAGCCTGAGATAAAAAAGCCAGACAAACATTGGGTTTATCTAGCTTATTTATTTTATAAAAACGATTGTTACTGATTGAGGTATCGATGCCTTAAATAACGAGCAACAGCGTCATCTGCATTTGAACCAATGACCTCCATTTGAGGTAAAGCATCTTTGAGCAACTGGTGAGCATTTTGCATAATGCAACCTTTTCCAGCCACGGTCAGCATCTCTTTGTCATTCATACCATCGCCAAAAGCAATACTGTCATTAGCCATAAAACCATGTAGCGCGGCAACTTGTTTAAGGGCTTCTCCCTTAGAAACAGATCCCGCCATCACTTCCAAACAGCTACGTAAGGAAAAAGTGACATTAACGCGATCTTGCCAACGGTTTTGAATACGTTGCTGTAAATCCACCAGCAGGTCGTGATCTTCGCTAGTGAAATAGACTTTGCAAACTTCAGATGTAGGAAAATCATGGCGATCGAATAATTGATAATTAAACACCGACTCTTTGAAGAACTCTTTTTGCTCTGGGCTTTCACGGTTAATAAACCAGTCATCGCCATGATAATAGTTGGTAATCAGCTCCGGATTATCAAACTCCATCAAGCAAAGTTCATGGGCAATCTCAGCATCCACATTATGCTCAAAAATTAAATCCCCTTGCGTGTTATGGATCCTAGCCCCATTAGAGGTGATCATATAGGCGTCAATGCCTAACCCATCACGGATTTGTGCAACATCCACATGATGGCGACCCGTAGCAAACACAAAACGGACATCCTGTGTTGCAACGAGCTGTTTCAATGTGTCTTTAGTATAAGACGTTAAATCATGGTTGGGCGATAACAGTGTCCCATCCAAATCGGAAGCCACTAACGGATATTTCATATTCAAACCCTAACTAATACTGGTCAAAAAAATCACAGATAGCATTGAGCGCCATCGCTCTTAACGCATCCACTTCAAATAGGATTTCATGGTGAGCCCCTTCAATAATGAGGGGTAATTTTTCTTCTCGTCCTATTTGCGCTTTTTGCCGACTTTGACAAAAAGCTTGTAGCTCTTTATTGCTGACCACTTTTTCTTCACTTGCTTCTAACACCATCAGTGGTACATCAATTTCTCCCGCTTTCGCGATTAGCTCATCACCAATCGCAAAACTTTCGCGTAACCAGTGGTATGTTGGACCACCAAGTCGCAATTCTGGATAGTCCGCATAGTAACGTAAGTAGCGTCGATAACGCTCTGAACTATGGGTTAATACATTAATTAGATATGGTAAGGGTTGCCATTTACCCGTTGATGCGGCGTAATCATTACGCACACTTTGGCGTGATTCTGCTCTATCGACGATAAAACTGGCCAACCAACGTGGCATTGGCAAATTAATACCAATCATTGGCGCGCACAGCGCTGCTGCATCAAACGTCACACTATCCCGTAACAGATAACCCGCTAAAATCGCACTCCCCATTGAGTGGGCTAATGCATAACACTTCGGATAGTGGCGATACTTCACTTCTAATTCAATAAACTTTTCAAAATCATCAATATAATCAGTAAATTTTTCGACATGACCTTTTTGAGGATCCGCTAACATACGCCCCGATCGCCCTTGCCCACGGTGATCAAGAATAAAAACATCATAGCCTAAATGATAAAAATCATACGCCACTTCAGGATATTTAACGTAGCTTTCACTACGACCTGGTGAAATGACAATGGCTTTATGATGCTTTGGATGAATAAAGCGAACATAGTGGATTGGGATCTCATCAACCCCTTGAAAGCGGAGTTCTTCTCGGCACTGCCAAAAGTCTAAAAGCGGGCCATTGGCAAAAGCTGAAAATTGTGTTTCTCGTGTTAACCAGCGCTTTTTTAGGCTTTCAGGCGTCATCCTACTGTTCCTTATTTATTCATTCATAACCTTCAAGGTGGTCTCGGATGAGAGTCATAAACGACTCGCCAAAACGCTCAAGTTTTCGTTCACCTACACCGTTAATTAACAGCAATTCTGCGGGAGTCGTCGGAACATGTTCTGCCATTTCAATTAACGTAGCATCATTGAACACCACAAATGGCGGGATATTGTCCTCATCCGCTATCGACTTACGTAATTTGCGTAACTTAGCAAACAGTTTCTTATCATAATTGCCATGGTAAACTTTATTTTGTTGATTACGGCTTTTTGTCACTAAAACACGCGGCACCGCCAACTGTAACGCCGATTCACCACGTAAAATGGGCCTTGCTGCCTCAGTTAATTGCAGCGCCGAAAAGTGAGTAATATTTTGGGTGATCATTCCCAAATGGATCAACTGGCGGATCACACTGACCCAGTGCTCATTACTTTGATCTTTTCCAATACCGTAAACGGGTAATTTATCATGACCTAAATCACGGATACGTTGGTTATTTGCACCGCGTAATATTTCGACAATATAGCCGATACCAAAGCGCTGACCAACACGATAGATACAAGAAAGCGCTTTTTGCGCATCAATTAACCCATTGTATTGTTTCGGTGGATCTAAGCAAATGTCGCAGTTACCACAAGGTTGTTGTCGGTTTTCACCAAAATAATTGAGTAGCACCAAACGACGGCAAGTTTGTGCCTCAGCAAATGCAGCAATGGCATTAAGTTTGTGACGTTCAATATCCTGTTGCATACCTGCGGGCTTTTCTTCAAGACAACGACGCAACCACGCCATGTCCGCAGGATCATAAAATAAAACCGCTTCGGCTTCGACGCCATCACGCCCTGCGCGCCCTGTTTCTTGGTAATAGGCTTCAATATTACGCGGGATATCAAAGTGCGCCACAAAACGGACGTTGGATTTGTTGATCCCCATACCAAATGCAACCGTCGCGACCACAATTTGTAAGTTATCTTTCAAAAAGGCGTCTTGCACCCA
The DNA here is from genome assembly GCF_041075285.1 of Providencia rettgeri. Classification (NCBI taxonomy): domain Bacteria; kingdom Pseudomonadati; phylum Pseudomonadota; class Gammaproteobacteria; order Enterobacterales; family Morganellaceae; genus Providencia; species Providencia rettgeri. Next base: position 3,283,738 of record NZ_CP163512.1, read on the forward strand.
CTCACGCTGTTGGCTATCTAGCCCTGCATGATAAGCTGCAACACTCAACCCCCGTTTTTGTAAACGTTCCGCGGTTTCTTCCACTTTGCTGCGGCTATTACAGTAAACGATTCCTGCTTTGCCTTTTTGACCTTTAATAAAAAACCAAAGCTGATCCAATGGCTTATATTTTTCGACTAAGGTGTAACGAATATTTGGTCTATCAAAACTGCTAATATGCACCAGTGGGTCATGGAGTTCCAATAAACGAATAATATCCGCTCGTGTTGTTTCATCTGCGGTTGCTGTCAGCGCCATGACAGGCACATTCGGCAATGCTTGGCGTAATTGCCCTAATGCACGGTATTCAGGTCGAAAATCATGCCCCCATTGAGAAATACAATGCGCTTCATCCACGGCTAATAATGTGATATCCCAACTTGAAAGTTGATTCAGAAAATAATCGGTTAATAGCCTTTCAGGGGCAACATACAGCAATTTAATCTCACCATTGCTGCATAGCTCCATGATTTGACGCTGCTCTAGCGGTGTTTGGGATGAATTTAAACATGCTGCGTTCACGCCATGTAAACGTAATTGGTCGACTTGATCTTTCATCAAAGAAATAAGCGGCGAAACCACCAGCGTCACACCTTGCTTTACCAATGCAGGGACTTGGTAACACAAGGATTTTCCACCACCAGTTGGCATTAATACTAAACAATCTCGGTTATCTAAAATAGCACCGATAACTGCATCTTGGCCGGGACGGAATGACTGATAACCAAACGTACTATTAAGCACATTTTCAGCCAGTGAAAGTTGGTTAATGACACAAGCAGTGGACACAAACTTCCTCAATTTCTAAAACAAGTCGCTGCCCATTTGAGCAGCGAAATTGTTGGTTTATGACACGGTAATTTAGCCTTGCCAGATAATGTTGACCATGCGGGCTGTAAACTACATCATATCGTTTAGCATAACACCAATACCAAAACGTGTTTGGCGATAATTGTAGTCTATCATTGACTCACCATAACCGCTAAACAACTGGGTATAAAATCGCACATGTTTGCTAATTGGGTAGCTCCAACCTAATTCTGCGCCACCATATCCTGTGTTCCAATTATAACGCCCGGTCGTGGTAAAGACGCTATCTCCCATTGTATAGCCGACTTTTACGCGGTAATACCCCATATATTTTGTGATATCCGAGTTATCATCACTACCTTCGCTTTCATGTATGCGATACCACGGTTTAAGATCAACTTGCCAATTACCATTTTGTGCCATCGCCCGTGCATAAATGCGGTTCCAACTGCGTGATGTTGGGTCAGAGCGACCGTTTGACTCATGGTTAAAACCCGTTTCAAACTCACGTAATGTCCAGCCTGCAAACTGATAATCCGTCAACCAGCCGACAAACACTTGAGGTTCATAATTGGTTTCACGAAAAGGTGAAGATTCTTTTTTATTACTCAACTGCCACCAAGATCGCTGGGTATATGAAACCGCTAAAATAGAGTCATCCCCTGCGATCCCTGCCCAAAGCGGAAACGCCAAGCTTAATTGAAATTTTACTTCATCCTTTAACGCATCATCTCCCCAGTTATAACTGGAAATGGCGTTTTTATTCATTGAGGATGTATAGGTATAAATTATGTAATTTGATTCATACGGATACAAAACAAATGGATTATCATAATTTTGCAATAAGCCAGAAATGATGCTACCACGAATTGGCGTATTATCCGTTATATTCTGATCGGCTTGAATATCTGTATTTTCAGCAGCAAACAGTGATGCTGACCAAAAACAGAGCACTGCACTTATCAATATCGGTAAAGCGCGCATTAGCTATTCCTATTTTCATTATCATAAAAATAAAGTTTGTCCTATTTTACACACAAAAACGCGCAGCTGTTGAAAGATTATTCATACGTTTGTTAGAGACATATTTAATACATAATGTTAACGTCTTGTTTACCTATTTTTTAAGGGATGAAGCCGATGAATGACCGCACTTATACGTTAGAAGAAGCCAGTGAGTTAATGAGCCACGCATTTATCTATAAAATGCCGTTTAATCAACTACTCGGAATTAAGTTGGCACATCTTAATGACGATTTTGTCCAGCTTACCATTGAAAACCGCCAAGCGTTAATCGGTAATTTCACGCAAAATATCCTACATGGTGGCGTGATTGCCTCTATTTTAGATGTCGCAGGTGGTATGGTATGCATTAATCGTATTTTACAACGAATAAACCCGCTCACTCATTCTGAAATTGTCGATAAAATGTCCCGAATGGGTACCATTGATTTACGAGTCGATTATTTGCGCCCTGGCCGTGGGCAGATATTTACAGCGAGTGCCAGCTTACTGCGAGATGGTAATAAAATCGCAGTCACGCGTTGTGAATTACATAATGAAAATAATCAACATATTGCAACGGCAACAGCGACTTATCTTGTAGGATAAACCATTCTTGTAAATAATTAGTTACCCAGTAAACTAATTACTTGTAAAAAAACATGAGCAATGTCACATTAGAAGCATCAAAAACCGAGCCGCGGAATCACTATCATCTACGGCTCGTTATCTCTGTATAAGTTTCTTTTTTGTCTTTAATTCAATTTCAGAGCCAACAATGAGCCAGCAAAATACTACCAAAGGCGTATTATGTGCCTTAGGCGCCTATTTTATTTGGGGTGTCGCACCTATTTATTTTAAAAGCATCCAAGAAGTGCCCGCAGAAGAAATTCTGACTCATCGTATTATTTGGTCATTTTTCTTTATGTTATTGTTATTAACTGTGACACGCCACTGGGATTATCTACGCCAAGTCCTCAAGCAGCCAAAAAAAATATTAATTTTAGGTGTTACAGCAACCACAATTGCCTGTAACTGGCTGATCTATATTTGGGCTGTCAATAATGGTCATATGTTACAAGCTAGTCTCGGCTATTTTATTAATCCGCTCGTTAATGTACTGTTCGGCATGCTCTTTTTACAAGAACGTTTCCGTCGTATGCAATGGATCGCGGTTGGCCTTGCTTTAACAGGTGTCTTAATCCAATTATGGCAATTCGGTTCTGTGCCTGTCATTGGCTTAAGCCTTGCGGTGACCTTCGCAACTTACGGATTATTACGTAAAAAATTGGGGGTTGATGCCCAAATTGGCATGACCTTTGAAACACTTTGGTTGCTTCCTGTGGGGATCATCTTCCTGTTATTTTTTGCAGATAGTCCAACCAGCAACATGGGAATGAATGATTGGCACCTCAACGCATTGCTGATTGCCGCAGGCGTCATTACTACAGTACCATTATTGTTATTTACTGAAGCTGCTAACCATTTAAGACTCTCAACATTAGGTTTTTTCCAATATATGGGACCGAGTATTATGTTCTTGTTGGCGGTCTTTGTGTATGACGAAGTTATGACAGCCGAATTGCTAATCACCTTTGGTTTTATCTGGGTTGCATTAATTTTATTTACATTAGATGCATTATATACCCAACAAAAGCTGAGAAAAAAATAACGCTCATTGTGTCATTATTGTATCTCTAGCAGCCATTAATTAGCCTTATATCTAAACATCAACGTAGGTTTTATTTTGAAACCCACGTTGGTGTTTCATTATATGGAACTAAACTAGTTAATTTCATTAATGGAAACAAACTCACCAATTCCGTTTTTAATGCGTTAAAGGTTTTATTTTAAATAACCTTAAATAAAATAGATTAATTATCATTAACCATTTTAATTTATATTTTTATTTAAAATAATTCACATAAAATCAATTGGTTATGCGATATTTATTGAGCTTGATTTTCTAAAAAAAATGGCTATTATTTAACTTATCTTAAACTCATTTCAATTAACAGCTTATCTATCAAACAACTTATTGAAATAAAAGTAGTTGTCTATTTTTTTAAATTAATGATTGCTTAATAGGCGCTTGGTAATTATATTGTACGCCGCTTGTATTCACCCCAGCGGATGGTGATGGTCCGATTCATCACTGACGTTTCATTAAAGTGCGCACGATGACATGCATTTAACATGTCCTGGTGCGAGGTTTTCTGAAATTGAATACAACCGGCTCTAAAATTTAATTTAATACAACCATGTAGTGTTAATACTCAAATAATTCGAAATCACAACTCGGCGGCAAGCAAGAGAGTCGCTAGCAGCATACAAAAGTATGTGACTAATGCGGCGAAGCCAACAACCTTGTGGTTCGAAGTAGGACGAGTACGACTCTAAATAATTCGAAATCACAACTAGGCGGCAAGCAAGAGAGTCGCTAGCAGCATACAAAAGTATGTGACTAATGCGGCGAAGCCAACAACCTTGTAGTTCGAAGTATGACGAGTACGACTCTAAATAATTCGAAATCACAACTAGGCGGCAAGCAAGAGAGTCGCTAGCAGCATACAAAAGTATGTGACTAATGCGGCGAAGCCAACAACCTTGTAGTTCGAAGTATGACGAGTACGACTCTAAATAATTCGAAATCACAACTAGGCGGCAAGCAAGAGAGTCGCTAGGAGCATACAAAAGTATGTGACTAGTGCGAGCGAGCGAAGCCAACAACCTTGTAGTTCGAAGTATGACGAGTACGACTCTAAATAATTCGAAATCACAACTAGGCGGCAAGCAAGAGAGTCGCTAGGAGCATACAAAAGTATGTGACTAGTGCGAGCGAGCGAAGCCAACAACGTTGTGGTTCGAAGTATGACGAGTAAAACTGCATTTTAGGTTTGCTCGGCCTGTATATTCAGACAGAGCTGACGTTGTTAAGGGCTTTTGGGAAGGGCTTCAAAATGCAACAGAACACCGTTCAAATGAAACGCGTACTGACGACTCCGGCGTTAGTTTTTTTCGGGTTGGCCTATATGGTACCACTCGGAATTTTCACCACCTATGGGCAAGTCACCGTATTAAGTGAAGGCCATCTGCCTATTGCTTATTTAATTACATTAGCTGCCGTCTTTTTTACCGCCATGAGCTATTGTCGCATGACTAGCGCGCTTCCACTTTCGGGATCTGCCTACTCTTACGTACAAAAAACTTTCGGCGGCACATTTGGCTTTTTAGTGGGTTGGGCGCAATTGCTCGACTACCTATTCCTGCCGATTATCAACTACATTGCAATTGGCATCTTCGTCCATGAAGCTTTTCCAAACATCCCAATGTACGTGATTATTTGTAGCACCATCACCATCGTTAGTATTATGAATATTTTGGGAATTAAATTAGTTTCCTCAATGAATATGCTAATCATTTTGATGCAAATCGTGTTTATTGGCGTATTTTTATACTTAAGCTTTAAAACATCATTTGTATTGGATACGGATGCGTTATTAGCGCCAATTACGGTCATGGCAGATCAGGTCCCCGGGCTGTTTGCCGGTGCCGCCGTCTTATGTTTAGCATTCTTAGGCTTTGACGCGATTTCAACTATGGCTGAAGAAACTAAAGATGCACGCAACGCATTGCCAAAAGCGATCTTATACACCGTGTTTATTGCAGGTACCCTGTTTGTTGTTATTTCCTATGGTGCACATTTAGTTTACCCAATGTGGCAGGATTTTATTCCGAATACCGATATCGCCAGCCTTGCTGTTATGAAACAAGTTGGCGGCGCGATGATGGCATCAAGCTTTATTACAGCCTATGTGATTGGTGTTTTTGCTTCTGCCATGACATCGCAAGCAAGTATCGTGCGTATTTTCTATGCAATGGGTCGTGAAGGCGTGTTACCTCGCTCACTGTTTGCTTATCTGCACCCAAGGTTCAATACACCCGTTTATTCAATTATCTTTGTGGCCATCGCGTCTTTGCTTTCACTGGTGCTTTCTTTAAGCATGGTTGCGTCGATGATCAGCTTTGGCGCACTGATTGCTTTTACCTTTGTAAACTTATCGGTGATTAAGCATTTTTACATTGATCGCAAAGCGCCATTAGATAATACAAAAATTATTACCTGCCTTATTATGCCTTCCATTGGTGTTGTTCTAACCTTATGGTTATGGACCAGCCTGGATAGCGAAGCCTTTAAGGTTGGTTTATGGTGGCTAGCGGCAGGTGCTGTTTATCTTGCGCTGCTAACCCATGGCTTTACTCGTCGTCCACCTGCAATTTCTGACGACGAAACAGAAATGATTATTAACTAATCATTCGAAGCCTAATAGATCATTACGGGGAAAGCATTTGCCTTCCCCGTTGTTTTTTAGCTCTGGTGCTTTCTCAAGCACCACTGATACAGATGGTTTACAATGAATAATCAATTTGCTGACGTTATTTATTTTAACGGTTATATCTACACCGCAGATGCTCAAGATCGCGTTGTTGACGCGATTGCTGTTCGTGATGGCTATATCTTAGCGACGGGCAGTTCTGATGAACTCCATCAATATGTTGGACCAGAAACAGAAAGTATCGACTTAGAAGGCAAAATGATGATGCCTGGCATCATTGATGGTCATATGCACCCATTTTGGGGAGGCATTCAGTTATTCGGTTGCCATTTAAATTATGAATCGCTAACCATCAATCAAATTCTTGAACGTGTACAAGATCACTTAGATAAAGACCCACGCACAGGCGAAAATGATTGGCTGAAAGTGACGGCTTGGCTACGCCAAGGCATGATCCCTGCGGGTATTGACATGTACCGCGAAGACATGGATAAACTGAAGACTAAACGCCCTGTTGTGCTATTTTCTAACGACTGCCACACACTACTTGCCAATAGCCGTGCGCTAGAGCTATTCGGTATTACTAAAGATACGCCTGAGCCACCCGATGGTAAAATTGGTAAATACGAAAATGGCGAACTCAACGGTATTTTAGAAGATGCACCAGCAATGCGCGCAGCTGACAGCATTCCTTCTATTCGTGATGATCAAGCCATTGAAGTTGCCGAACTCGTGCAAAAAGTACTTAATCAGCAAGGCGTCACCATGGTCATGGATGCCCGTGTTTCTGAGCAGCAACTCGAGGCATTTTCTCAATTGCAGCAACGTGGTGACCTCACTATTCGCTTCCAAGCTGCTCGAGAAATCACCCCAGACGAAACCCCTGATGTTGCATCTGTTGCTGCTGCAGTTGATAAAGCCGTTGCTTTCGCCAAAAAATGGCACCAAGCCGATTGGACTCCAACACCGGGTATCGGTTTGAATAATATAAAAATGTTTGTTGATGGTGTTTTACAATTCCCAACGATGACAGCCTCATTATTACAGCCTTATCGCATTAATCAAGGTACTGATGATGCACCCAATTGGGTTGAGAGCGACAACTATGGCGATCTGTATTTTACGGCTGAAATCCTTGATGAATTGATGGAAAAAATTGCGGCCGCAGGGTATGACCCACATTTGCATACGGTAGGTGAAGGTGCGGTTTCTATCGTCTTAGATGCTATTGAAAAAATGCGAGCGGCCCATCCTGAAAAAGATATTCGTCCAGGTTTAGCCCACAACGAGCTTGTTCATGCGGATGATTACGCACGTTTTGCTCGCTTAAAGACCATCGCTTGCTTATCTTTCCAATGGGCGGCACCAACACCTGAACTGGCAGCATTCGAAAAAAATATGTTAGGGGAAGCGCGTTTTGAGCAACTAGAGCCAATCGCTAAATTTATTGATGCCGGTGCAACTGTTGCATTTGGTAGTGACTGGCCTATCGATGACTTTGACGAATGGTATGACTTAAAAGTGGCAGCAACACGCCGAGGCCGAGATATCAATGGTCAACAAGCACCGAGATTAAATAATGACCGCGATCTGACCGTAACTGAGGTTTTACGATCTGCAACCATTGATTCTGCTTATGCACAGCACCGTGAAGACGTGTTAGGCTCACTAGAAGCGGGAAAATTTGCAGATATGATCGTGCTAGATCGCAATGTATTTGAGATCCCTGCTGATGATATTGAGAATGTAAAAGTATTACGCACTATTATTGGCGGAAAAACGGTTCATATCGCTTAATAATATCGTTATTTAATTACTTAGAATAAAGATATTAAATAAACACCCCAAAGATTAAATATAATCCAGGGGTGTTTTTAATTGGGTACTTAACTCCAAAACCTAAAGCAATTAAAAAGAGAAATTACGAAGGAATTGACTCCCTCGTAACACAACATTATTTTTCGTCAGAAAATATTGTCTGAACAACCGTATTTCCATCACTAATCACGACATAACACAGCCTGCCGCATATTAATAACAAAACACCTAACACGGTAATACACGTTGATACCAATGCAATCACTGGCAACTTGCTCATTCCCCTTGACCTCTTAATTGTTAAGAGGGACAAGCCTAACTATCTAGGTTTGGATCAGGCCTCGTTGGTGAATAATAACTAACGGGGCTTTTCCATTTCTAGTTCAAACACTTTTCCATCTTAATATGCTTAAACCAGAAAGGCTCAAGCATCCGCCCAAAATAATAACAAAGTTTTATATCTCACTGACGTTTAACTCCATATAAATAAAAATATAATTTTAATCACCTAATAGTTTATTTAATAATTATTAGATAAAACATCATTAATAGAGTTAAATTATTTGCTTGCCTGTTTATTTCAGAAAAAGGCTAAAAACCTGCAATTCTAAAAATAGCACTTGCAAAATAAAAAAGTTACAGCTAGTATCCGCAGCGTTTTATATTCATCAACTAACTGCAAGGAGGGTTACCATGACAACAATTAATCAAACTCTTTGCGGGCACTCTCAGAAATAGTCACTCTCGTTAGTTAACCTATTTTCTTAAATTTGCCTGCTAATCACCTTATTTTTCAATTAAAAATGAGTTAATAGCTTATGGGCAATACCTTACATACTGTGGACGAGCAAGTTAGCTATATCGCCACAGAATCAACATGGATTGAAAGTAAAGCAATCCAACAATTACAAACCACTGCAAACTTACCTGATATGGTATCCGTAGTTGGCATGCCAGATCTCCATCCGGGTCGTGGATACCCAATAGGTGCAGCGTTTTTTTCAACTAAACGGTTTTATCCGGCTCTTGTGGGCAATGACATTGGCTGCGGAATGAGCTTGTTTCAAACAGATATCAAACAATCAAAAGTTAATCTTGATAAGTTAGAAAAGCAGCTTTCAGATATGCCAGACCACGCCCCGTTAGCATGGCTTGATGACAATGTTCCTAATGACATGAAATCACATAATTTTATGGCATCATTAGGCTCTATTGGTGGGGGCAATCATTTTGCTGAATTTCAATCAATCGATGAAATACTACAACCTGAATTATTTGCTGAAATTGGTTTAAGTAAACAGCAATTACTGTTACTTGTTCACAGTGGCTCCCGCGGTTTAGGGCAATCAATTTTACGCCAACACGTTGAAACTCACAGCCATAATGGGCTTTTAGACGATACTGAAGATGGGAAAAAATATCTCCAAGCACATCAAGATGCGCTGAACTTTGCGCAGGTGAATCGTCGTTTGATTGGCTTACGTATGTTGCAGCAAGTAAAGGCAAACGGAGAGCTAAGATTAGATATTAATCATAATTTAGTTGAACCCTGCCGTATCAATGGTATTGATGGCTGGCTTCATCGTAAAGGTGCCACACCATCTGATCGTGGCTTTGTGATTATTCCTGGATCACGTGGAGACTACAGTTATTTAGTCGCACCTCAGCCAAATGAAATTTGCTTGAATTCCCTTGCCCATGGAGCAGGTCGCAAATGGATGCGAGCCGAATGCAAAGGCCGTCTTTCACATCGCTATTCACCCATTCAGCTATCACGAACAGCGTTAGGTAGCCGGGTTATCTGTGCAAACAAGCAATTGATTTATGAAGAAGCTCCGCAATCTTATAAATCCATTGAAACAGTGATTGAAAGCATGGTGGATATCGGTGTTATTCAGGTTGTTGCAAGACTAAAGCCCGTTATCACCTACAAAACCAGCGGGGAATGTTAATCATGCTATTGCAATTTTCCTCTGCTCAAGGTCCCGCTGAATGCTGTATTGCGGTAGAAAAAGCCCTTGCCTGCTTTTTGCAAGAAGCGAAAAATATGGGAGTTTCTACAGATATATTAGAAACATTTCCGTCTAAGCATGGATTAAAATCGGCCTTAGTTTCCCTCGATGGAGAACAAGCTGAACAACTAGCCCAAGATTGGTGTGGAACAATACAATGGCAATGCCAAAGCCCATTGCGCCCACGCCATAAACGCAAAAATTGGTTTATGAATGTGACCCGTTTTTCACCCATTCAACCTATTGAAGAAAGTGAAATCGAGTTTGAATTCACAAAAGCACAAGGCGCAGGGGGGCAACATGTGAATAAAACCGCTTCCGCTGTCAGAGCAAAACATGTTGCTACAGGGATCACTGTAAAGGTTCAATCTGAGCGTAGCCAACATGCGAATAAAAAACTGGCTAAGCAATTAATACAGTGGAAGCTTAATGAACATCAATCACAACAAGTTAGCGCATTAGATAAGCAACGCCATCACTCTCATTATCAAATTGAGCGAGGAAATGCGACAATTATCTTTTCAGGTAACGAGTTTAAGCGGTTGATTTAAAACTGCTAATCCCCTCTAACCTCTGAGGGGATTAGCCGATTGAATGCCACTATACGCAATAAGAGTAGCCTAATACAACATCGGGTGTACATGGGAAAATGGTATCAACCATTTTGGCATTATCACCAGAGAACAGATTTATGTTCTGATCGTGTAAACTGGATATTTGCTCTCTTAAATTTGCATCGATATTAGCTTGCTCTACAAAAATATTTTTTGAAAGCTCACCTTTATAAGCACAAGGATTGATATTCGCGAATATCAATCCTGATTCAATTTCGTCTATTTCTTTATTTATCCGGTTAAGTACAAGTTGATAATCTTTGTTCTCTGCCTCAAGATAATTGATTAGATAATCATCTTTATTGTTAGAATTAATTTCATCTTCAATTTGCTTTTTATTCCAATTAATTAGCGCTTCCAGTTCTTTTGGGAACTCTCTTTCTTCACCTAATGCAATTAAATATTCATTTCTAGTAAAAAATAATTTCATAATAAAATTCATCCTTATTATTTACATTTAAATTAATGATAAATTGACTATCATCGACAGGTGCAGATCATGGCCAAAATTAAAATAGCCAAATTACGTTGGAACTCAACGTGTATTTTATGATGAAATGAACAATTAACTGCCAGCCTCCTTGCAGAGGCGGCATCGAGGGTTATACGCTAGAGAAATTTTTCAGTTAAAAACCAACCGGCTATACTTTCGCGTTTTTGTTCCGTAGGTAGTACTTCATGGGGGAATTCTTCTGACATAAAAAAGATCATTCTTCCTGCTAAAGGTTCCAACTTAAACAACTGATTATCTTCTTTATCAAAAACAACGAGCTCCCCCCCATCGCCTAATTTCCATGACTCATTCATATATAAAACGGTTGTCACTTTACGGCGACCGACCCCTCTAGGGTTATCAAGGTGTTTTTTATAAAACCCACCATTAGGGTAACGACAAAAATGTGTTTCAAAATCTCGTAATCCTAAGTACAACTGGCGATTTAGTGCTTGTCGTATCTCCTCCATTTTATCCATATAAAGAACAATAGGTGCTCCCATTTCAGGTTCTAACCAAACGGTTTGATCCCCCCGAATTGCTTTATTACCTTGCAATGAATCTCGATGACCTATACGAGCGTCCTGCAATGTATTTGGGATGCATTGTTTAATTGCTTCGATACCTGACAGGGTCAGGAAATCGTCCCACACATACCAACCCTGTGTGGAAAGTGAATCAATAAATGTATTAATAGACATGATGAACATTAGGAAGGTTATTCGGTAAAACTTTATACGGCAAGATGATAAAAAAATAAAATTAAAAACTTAAATCTTATTGATTAACCGACTAAATCAAACTCTATCACTAAAAATATTACCTTTACTTTCAAAGCATAAGAAAATAGGGAGGTTATCCCTCCCTTAAAAACACACTTTGTCTTTAACTATTTTTACCACTCAATCAGCAAAAAGCGGTTCGCCCGATACCGCCGCAACTACACACGATGCGCGTTGATTCCGTTTTTATCGGTTGCTCTGTTATCCCTATACTTTCTAATGCGGATTTGAAAGCTGATATCTGCTCTCTAAGTAATAAATCCTCGACTGAATTCATGAATGACTCGGCGACATGACTTTTTCTCAGCTCATTTTGCAATGATCCCAAACGAGCATGGTTATAATCATTAATCATTTGAATAGTTTCTTCTCTTATTTCAGTAAGTAAATTATTGATATGTTCAATTTCGTTATTAACCCTAACTAGGCTTTTTCTCGTATCCTCTGAAATTGACTTTTTTGAATGATGATGAATTTTAGCAACCAAATATTCTTCATAAAATCGTTGATTTGAATGCTCATAGTCTTGATGACTTACTTCAATTGTTTTATCTATTTCAAACTTTAACTCTTCTTGAGTAAATTGTTGTTTAGCGAATTCTTTCAAGCCATTTTCCATCGAATTTATTTTCGCTTGAACTGTATTATTCATTATACCTATATTACTCATTTGTTTATTTAGCTTATTATCTAACTCTGAAGATATAACCTGAAGCTTGTGGAGTGATTTATCTGACTTACCTGTTAAATTTGATATTTTATTAGCATCTGAGATCAAATTTAATTGCGCATGATGTATAGAATCTTCCAATCTATTTATACGCCTGTTTAATACGTTAAAAAGATTTTTTATTTTACTGTGTCTGTCATTAGACAATGAGAAATTCATTTCCATATCGTTATCTCCTTAATTAAATATATAATATTATCTAAATCACCGCAGCTAGATATTATCGTGCGATGTAAGAAGTAACTAATTTATTTTTTATATAACAACTAGCATTATATTTATAAAAATAGGCACACTAGCGATATTCTCCTCACAACTGACAAATAGGCTCTTTTTGACTACTTGGAGCTGTTTATCACTCTTTTAGATCTTAAATCTATTAATTTATAATGAATAATGTAAAGCGGGATAAAACACGTTTTATCCCGCTTTACCAACAAGCTGTAAACTATAAATTCTCTAATCTTGCATAAGAGGCCACCAGCCATTTAATCCCCTGACCTTGGAAAGCAATTTGTAGACGACAGTGCTCTCCGCTTCCCTCAAGGTTTATAATTGTTCCTTCTCCAAATTTAGGGTGCAATACTCGCTGACCTAAGGCGTATCCAGAATCATTTTGGCTAATCGGTGTACCAAGGCGTTGGTGGCTAACAGGGCGTGAAACCGTCGCACGCAAACGAACTTCTTCTACACATTCCGTGGGCAGTTCACCAATAAAACGCGATGGGCGATGATAAACTTCTTTACCATATAAACGGCGACTTTCGGCATAAGTAATGGTGAGCTTTTCCATGGCTCGAGTGATACCGACGTACGCTAAGCGGCGCTCTTCTTCTAAACGACCGCTTTCATCCATGGACATTTGACTTGGGAACATGCCTTCTTCCATCCCCACAATAAAGACGACAGGGAATTCCAAACCTTTGGCAGAGTGTAATGTCATTAATTGAACGGCATCTTGGCTCACATCGGCTTGGCCTTCACCAGATTCTAGCGCCGCATGGGATAAAAAAGCCTGCAATGGCATCAAATCTTGATCTTCATCTTGATAGCTGAAGTCACGAGTCGCGTTGACCAATTCCTCCAAGTTCTCAATACGGGCCTGTGCTTTTTCACCCTTTTCTTGTTCATACATTGCTCGCAGACCCGAGTTATTGATCACTCTATCAGCCTGAACATGTAGTGGCATCTCTTCAGTTTCTTTCGCCAGTGCATCAATGAGTTCTAAAAAACGCTCAATGGATGCAGCAGCACGACCACCCAGCACTTGCTCGCGAAGTAAGTACTCACAACTTTCCCATAAGGTTAATTGTTGATCCCGTGCAGTTTGACGAATCGTGTCTAATGTGCGTTCACCAATCCCACGTGTTGGTGTATTAACCACTCGCTCAAAGGAGGCATCATCATTGCGATTGGCGATGAGCCTTAAGTAGGAAAGCGCATCTTTAATTTCTTGCCGTTCGAAGAATCGCTGCCCCCCATAAATGCGATACGGCATTGCACTTTGAATTAATGCTTCTTCAAGTACACGAGATTGAGCATTGCTACGGTATAACATGGCACAATCTTGCAAGGCACCACCATTTTCCTGCCACTGTTTGATGCGCCCAACCACATAGCGTGCTTCATCTAATTCATTAAATGCACAATAAAGAGAGATCGGCTCGCCATCACCGCCTTCCGTCCATAAATTTTTACCTAAACGGTCGCTATTATTGGCGATCAACGCATTCGCCGCTTTTAGAATATTGTTGGTTGAACGGTAATTTTGCTCAAGACGAATGGTTTCTGCGCCAGGAAAATCATTGAGGAAACGCTGAATATTTTCAACTTGGGCACCACGCCAGCCATAGATAGATTGGTCATCATCACCAACGATCATCACTTTACCGGTTTCACCTGCTAATACGCGGATCCATGCATATTGAATACTGTTTGTGTCTTGGAATTCATCAACCAAGATATTGGTGAAGCGCTCACGGTAATGTTGCAACACATGGGGCTTATTCAACCATAACTCATGTGCCCGCAACAGTAATTCAGCAAAGTCCACTAACCCAGCACGATCGCACGCTTCTTGATAGGCTTGGTAAACTTTTAACCATGTGGCCTCAACAGGATTACCATAACTTTCAATATGCTGTGGACGAAGCCCTTCATCTTTTTTGCCATTGATATACCACATGCCTTGACGCGGCGGCCACTGCTTTTCATCAAGGTTCATCGCCTTAAGCAACCGACGAATTAAGCGGTACTGATCGTCACTATCTAAAATTTGGAAGTCTTGAGGTAAGTTGGCATCCATATAGTGTTGACGCAACAAACGATGTGCCAAACCATGGAATGTGCCGATCCACATGCCGCCTTCACTAGTGCCAATCAATTGATTGATTCGATGGCGCATTTCAGCCGCTGCTTTGTTGGTAAAGGTAACCGCCATAATCGAAAATGGCGAGGCATTCTCAACGGACATCAGCCATGCGATCCGGTGTACCAATACGCGTGTTTTTCCGCTTCCGGCTCCCGCAAGAACAAGTAAATTGGTACGCGGGGCAGCAACTGCTTCGCGCTGTTTGTCATTTAGACCATCGAGCAGATAAGAAACGTCCATAATTACCATCAAAGCAAGACAGTGGGATTTACCACTGTATTTTTATACAGAAAAATGATTATACCAGTGACAAGAGAGATTCCAACTGGGAAATTTCAACATGCGGCAATAAGCGTACGTTTTTCTCTTCCATCAGTGTTTTTTGACTTGGGTTTATCCAACAAGCTTGCATGCCGCTATTAATCGCCCCCTCTACGTCTGTGAGCAAATTATCCCCCACATGCAAAATAAATTGAGGTTCAATATCTAAGCGCTGTGCTGCTAAGCGATACATATCACAAAAAGGCTTAGAACGACCATCGGGGCCAGCTTTTAAAACAAACTGAAAATAATCCCCCAAACCACAGGCTTCAGGCTGTGCATTGCCGTTGGTGATAGCCACTAATGGCAATTTTTCAGCAAGCTGGAGTAATGTTTTATGGGTTGATTCCGGAATATCGATTTGATTACGCCAATAAGTAAAATGCGCCATAATGTCATCGGCACCTTTTTCGGCATTTTCCCGAGAATAACCATAATGGCACAACATCATTTTTGAAGAAAGCCAGCGCCAGCGTGAAATATCATGGAAAATTTCAGGTTCTTGCTCTTCCACAAGGCGACGAAAAGCATACAAATCATCATTGTTAAAATGATTAAATTTCGGGTCATATTCACGTACAAAGCGTAAAACTTCTTCTTCCGTTTTATCAATAACGGGGTGGTTATCGTAAAGCGTGTCATCCAAATCAAACGTTATCGCTTTAATTGGCGATAGCGGACGGTAAAAATGCATTACGGTTTCTCCCTCTTTGCTCTCGGATGAGCCACATCATAAACGTTTGCTAAGTGCTGGAAATCAAGGTGCGTATAGATTTGTGTTGTTGATAAATTCGCATGGCCTAAAAGTTCCTGCACTCCTCGTAAATTACCACTTGATTCAAGGATATGTGTCGCAAAAGAGTGGCGTAATTTGTGTGGGTTAATGTGGCTGTTAACCCCTTGTTTGATACCCCATTGTTCAAACCGTTTTTGAACATTGCGATTTGAAATTCGTTTGCCACTTTGGGTTGAAATAAACACCGCATCGTCTTCAGGATCATACAGCTCACGCATTTCTAACCAGCGTTGTAACCAACTCACTGCGGTTTTTCCCAGTGGAATTTTGCGTTCTTTGCTGCCTTTCCCCATCACCCAAACTTCACCTGTGGTTAAATCCAAATGACGAACATTTAACCCCACCAATTCTGACAAACGCAACCCCGCACCATACATCACCTCAAGCATAGTTCTATCACGAACGACTAGCGGGTCGCCACTTTCCATATTCAGTAGCTGGGAAACTTCATCCACATCCATATTCTTCGGCAGGCGTTTCTTGGCCTTGGGTGCTTGGATCGCCTTTGCTGGGTTGGCGGGTAATTCACCTTGGTGCACCATCCAATCACAAAAACTTCTTAATGATGAAAGACGTAGTGCCATACTTGCAGCTTGAAGACCCGTCTTTCGGCTTTTTGCTGCAATGTTACGAACAATCGTCGCATCAAGCCGTTGCCAGTCATCAATTTTCAACGCAGCCAACATGTCAACAATAACACTCAGTTGACGGCGATAATTTGTGATAGTGACCGGGCTTAATCGGCGCTCAACACGCAGATAACGTAAAAACGCATCAACTTGGATCATCAGCCTGCTAGGCTGAACATCTACAGGCGTTCTATCCATTGGCATAACAACCTCGGAAGAATTTGCGTGACTTTTTCTAGCATTACCGTGCCCATTCCATGTTGGTAATGTTCGCGGTCTCGGCTGGTAAAAATCACCATACCGGATTCACCATGATTGCCAAATAATGAAATTGCGACAGAGCCAACATTCAATGCCTCTGGCAACAGTAGCTGAATTTCAGGGCCATTCAAGCGACCTAGATAATTGCGCCTTTCCCCAAATCGTTGAATTCTTACGGGTTCAAATACACGGCGAGAAATCACTAATTGATGTGCATCAAGGGGAGCAGACAAACGCCAGCTATCACTAAATAGACGCACTGATGCACCAGATAAGCCAAGTTTTTTCGCCCAACGATTCAGAGCTTGCAGCATTTCTTGTAAGCTTTTTGATGATGACATTTCAATCACCAACAGTAATAACTCATCAAAAAGCTCCACATTCTCATGTGCTTGCTCAACCATAAAACGGATATCTTGCTCAAGCTCTTTTATCTTTATCCGTTGGCGATTCATCACCAATTCAGGCAACGAAATCGCCCCGTTCACCACGTGGGGAACGTTTATTTGCTCAACAAGTGTTGGATGGCGCAGAAAAAAATAAGGATTTTCCTTCAGGTATTTCAGCACGTCATTTTCATCCATTTGATGGATCGCTTCGGGTGCTTTTTCAGTTTTATCCATACTATCCTCTTAGCCCTTTCAAGATTAGATTTGGATCACTCCATCATAAACGTGTGTCGCAGGCCCCGTCATATACAAAGGCGTTCCTGGCCCGTCCCAAGAAATCGCCAGAGAACCGCCTGGTAAGTCCACATGAACCCGTTTAGCTAATAAACCTTGAGAGATCCCAACAGCAACAGCGGCACATGCACCGCTTCCACAAGCTTGCGTTTCGCCGGCACCACGTTCGTAAACACGTAAACGAATATGTTCTGCGCTAACAACTTCCATAAAACCAATATTAGCACGTTCAGGGAAACGCTCATGGCTTTCGAGCGCAGGTCCTAAAATCTCGACTTCAGCAGTATGGATACTTTCAACTTGAATAACACAATGTGGGTTACCCATTGAAACAACACCACATAATACTGTACGTTCTTGTGCTCGAATAATATACGTTTTTTCTTCTTTAATAGCGCGAAATGGAACTCTCTGCGGCTCGAAATCAGGCTCCCCCATATTCACACTGACATCATCATTTTCATTAATGGTTAATGTCATGCGGCCGGATTGGGTGCTGACCTTTATTTTTTGCTTATTCGTTAATCCCTTAAGGCGAACAAAACGTGCAAAACAACGTGCCCCATTCCCACACTGTGCAACTTCACTACCATCGGCATTAAAAATACGATAATGAAAATCGAGGTCTGGATCATAAGGCGCCTCAACCAGCAAAAGCTGATCGAACCCCACCCCGGTATGTCTATCGGCTAAGCGACAAATCAATTCAGGGGAGAAATACACATTTTGGGTCACTCCATCAACCACCATAAAGTCATTGCCTAAGCCATGCATTTTAGAGAATTGCATTTCACGCTCCATAGCGAGGAGTTACTGATTATTCGTTGCTTGAGCAGGCTCTTTTTCCGAGCTGCTTGGCGCAGTAGGTTGCACATCAGATACTTGCTCAGATGTTGCATTTTCTTCTGGTGGAAAATAAAGAGGACCTTTTAAGCCACAGCCAGAAAGGGTAAATAAAACAACAAGTGCGCTAAGCCCAATTAAACTTTTTTTCATTCTTTTTCGCCTGTAATACTCACTTTTACCATCTGATATTTTTACACAATAGCAGGTGTGAACCCGCAAATCACGTCTGTTTATCAAGCATGTTGACATTATATACTTTAGGCTAAATTTAATCTGAAAATTTTAATCGCTTCCCTCCCTGCACATTCCCCCCTATAATTTTGATTAACGATAATAATTTCAATTAACTAATTGTGAGCAAACAGGAACTTAACCGTGAATGATAGCGAATTTCATCAACGAGCGGAAACGCTGCTTAGCACCATTGAAGAACATTTAGATCATTATGATGGCGATGCTGACATTGATTGTGAAATTAATGGTGGCGTGATGACTTTAAGTTTTGAAGATGGCAGCAAAATTATTATCAATAAGCAAGAAGCTTTTCACCAAATATGGTTAGCCACCAAACAAGGTGGATATCACTATGATTATCAAGATGGGCATTGGATTTGTGACCGTTCAGGTCATGAGTTTAAAGCAAAATTGGCTGAAGCTATCGCGTTTCAAAGCCAAGAGCCGTTTTCTTTTTAAGAAATGACAAACCATTGGCAGGCCATTAATCTGCCAATGGTGATTCATAAACAGCCCCTAGTAATAGTGTGCTCGTTGCTGCCCGAGTGATGTTGGGCACATATCATGACCAATTTGATCGTTTTCGTCTTCTGTATCAAACGACCACGTTGCGCCAGAAAAAGCGACCACTTGGTTTTTACCATCTTGATTTATAATTTGGTAAAACTGCGGCAGATTAAAATTAATAAAATTAGCGCCGTACGTAAAACGGTCGTGGGAAGAAGAGTAGAACCTACTCACATCACGCACTAAATCTTCTTTTGACCCTTCGCAGTGGGAATAGATTTCAACACGGTTTGCTTCATCTAAGACGTAGATATTAAACCCTGTATTATCTGGGGTATTTTCAAAGAAAAATTGCACAATCCCTTCACTGGCATAACCATCAACGACTGCTGGCAAGTGATTATCACTTTTTGCTTGCAGCTTCACTGGCCAACCATGCAATTTGTTATGAGAAATTGCGCCATAGAATTCAACGGCATTTTCAAGTTTCTGTACTGAAACGTTTAGGCGCTCAAAGAACAACCCCCACGTTTGCCCTGCCATTCGCAGCGCTTTAAAACGCCCTGGGTCATTACGGTTACTGGATAAACGTAACTCAATACATTCAGAAACTAACTGCTGCACGCGGGTACGGATCAGGCCACGTAAGTGTTCACTATAACAAAATACTTCAACCGCTTCAGGCGGTGCGGCATCTTGGTGCATCTTGCCTAAAATGGTTTTTAGCGCTTCTAACATACATTGCTCACCACTGAAATGCAGGGTTCTCACCTCATTCCATGAATTGCGATATAGCAAGTCAATACTGCCGATAAGGCATTGTTGTGATTCGCCAAAGCTGAAAATATCAAGCTTTCTGAAATCCACATGCACCACTTGCTCAGAATAAACCTCAGTTGGGTCTTTTTCTAAATTAACGATAATGGCGAGGTGGCGAATTTCACATGGGCTGTATAGCGCTTTTGGTGTGGGTGCAGGCAAGCGGATCGGGAAGTGGCTAGAGACGTCATGCATCAACTCAAGCAGTTTTCGTTCATCACACTGAGATTGCCCATTGTGCATATACACTTGCGTATTTTCGGTAAGCAACCCGTTAAAATACGCCCATGCAACTAATTTATTCAAATAGCGGTTATATTCTAACGGCTGATGACCAATGATCGCATCAATATTGGGGGCTTGGTTATATAGATACCAACCACTGCGATTCGCTCGCCCAGCAGGTACATAGATAAAGGTTAAGTGGGATTCGCTTAAATCCGGTGAAATCTGTGGATTCACCAATGTCACTTTACCCGGTAAGGCTTCAAAAGCCGCGTATAACTTACGTGTTAATACCCCAATATCTTGTGGGCTTGCACTAACACTTAAATTATTTCGACGCGCAAAACGAATGAGGTTTCGGTAGCTTTGCATCATTGTATCAAGTAATTCATTGTGCGCTTGACGAACACGCTCAATTTTCCATTGATTGCGCGAATCAAGTAATGCTAGACGTTCCGCACTCCAGCCCCACGACTCAACAAGTTGAGATAAAACATCGCGACGCCAACCAGAACACGCATTGCCATCTTCTTCTGACAATTTTTCACAGACTTTAAGGTAGAAACAGCGGCGGATCAGGTCAAGGCGGGTAGAATCATTGATTTCAGTAAGATAGCGCGTAACGCGGTCTAACATCAAACAGTACGAATCCAACCCATAACTCACGATTTCACCTGCATGTAAATGGCGTTTAAACTCCATTGCTAGCAGCTTACCGTGAGGATAGTCCCAAGAATAAGACTCAAGTAAAATACTTTTTAGTACCGCTTTGTACGGTGAATCAACACTTTTATATAGCTGCCACAAACTCGCACCAAAATACTCGGCCGCTGATAGCTCCCCTAATCCACCTAAATCTAACCACTCATTTGGCGTTAATACACCCTGTGCATATAACCCCATAACGTATTCATCGTAATGCTGTTCTTCTTCAACAGGTACCATCGTCCACAGCAAACGTTTTCCTGCCATGCGCACTGCGGTGCGATAAAATTCATCTAATAACAGGATATGCTGCGTTGAGCCGCAATTTTCCCCACCGATATGTCCACTAGCATGGTGACGAAAACGGTTTTCATCGATTAAAAAAATGGTGACATCAATGCCTAAAGAAGCCGCCCACTGCTCAATTAAGGTACATTTTTTTTGCAAAAGACGTTTTTCTTCTTGATCGAGCCATGACGGATGACAAACCCATACATCAATATCCGAACAGTGGCTTTGCCCCACGGAAGAAGTACTGCCCATTGAGTAAATGCCCGCGATAGGTAACTCACCATTTGCACTCGAATCAATGGGTAAAAAGCGTTCGAATTGCTCTAGCCATTTCGTTTGTTCAGTATCTGGTGAGAAAAAACACACGCCATGGGGAACTCTACCTTCGATAAAACCAGGCATCATCGGGTGATGATAATGAAACAAGACTGGCAAT
This sequence comes from Providencia rettgeri, assembly GCF_041075285.1. Taxonomy (NCBI): domain Bacteria; kingdom Pseudomonadati; phylum Pseudomonadota; class Gammaproteobacteria; order Enterobacterales; family Morganellaceae; genus Providencia; species Providencia rettgeri. The sequence goes on from NZ_CP163512.1 coordinate 3,305,499, forward strand.
AAGCTATAAACCTGTGAAAAGGTTTCGCTCATAGACGCCGTCGCACGCTCTAACCGTAATTGGTTTATCGCATCAAGTCTTTGCTTTAAGGTTTCAATATAGAGATACAAAGGTTACGCCTGACTGAATGAATGTAATACAAATCTGGGAATTTCCCAGCACCCAACAGATAGAGATAGATTTAAAAAAGTTTTCAAATGAATTGCCGGAAACGTGATCAATTTAACACCTTGGAGCAAAAGGGTAAAGTAGATCACATAATTTTATACGCTTATTTTTGATACAAAATGCTTTTCAACATATTGTATAAAAAGACTTTTTATTTTTTAACCCAGCAGAATATCCCTTGTTTTTCAATGGAATAATATCACTCACATAAATTGTTTATTAAAACAACAATTCAAAAAGATATTAAGTACAATACGCACAGCGCCTGTGCTTGCACGCTTCAACACAAATTTAGGCAATCTCAACCTTTACTCACAATGTGAATAGCACGATTAGCTAAAGAAATAATCAAATTGCTATCTTAGGTCATCATCTTTTGAATCACTTTCCTACATCATGGTCATAAATATAAACCTATTACAAATAATCTAGATGGCTATTTTGTGCCCAACTGGAAAAAAAATCCTTAACATGTTAAAACTAATGCCAATTGTATGGTTAATACACGGCAATTTTTGCCAGAGAAAACAGCAAAATGACATCAACACATATCGTGCGTATTGCAACGCGTAAAAGTCCCCTCGCCCTATGGCAAGCGCATTTTGTCAAAGATAAATTAGAGCTGCTTCACCCCGGTTTACAGGTTGAACTGGTCCCTATGGTAACAAAGGGTGACATTATTCTTGACACCCCGCTCGCCAAAGTTGGTGGAAAAGGGTTATTTGTCAAAGAACTGGAGCTTGCGCTATTAGAAGGACGTGCGGATATTGCCGTTCATTCAATGAAAGACGTCCCCGTAGAATTTCCTGAAGGGCTAGGGTTAGTGACTATCTGTGAACGCGAAGATCCCCGCGATGCATTTGTGTCTAATCAGTACGACAATATTGACGCGTTACCCAAAGGCAGCATCGTTGGCACATCAAGTTTGCGCCGCCAGTGCCAGCTCAGAGAGCTTCGCCCTGATCTCATTATTCGTGATCTACGTGGTAATGTGGGGACTCGCTTATCAAAACTCGATAACGGCGAATACGATGCGATCATCCTCGCTGTTGCGGGTTTAAAACGTTTAGGGCTGGAAGAGCGTATCCGCACTCCGCTTGAGCCGGAGCAATGCTTACCGGCTGTTGGACAAGGCGCTGTCGGTATTGAATGCCGATTAGATGATACTGTTACTCGTGAGTTACTGACCGCACTGAATGATGATGTTACTTCAATTTGTGTGCTTGCAGAGCGTGCAATGAATATGCGTTTAGAAGGCGGATGCCAAGTGCCTATCGGCAGCTATGCAATTTGGCAAAATAATAAAATTTGGTTACGCGCCCTCGTTGGTGCGCCAGACGGTAGTGTGATTATTCGCGGTGAACGCCTTATCGCACCACAAGAGGCTAGCCAAGCGGGTATTTCACTCGCTGAGGAGTTACTCGCACAAGGCGCGAGAGAAATTTTAGCTGAAGTCTATAAAGGAAACCCACCTGCATGAGAGTCCTTGTCACACGCCCTGAGCCCTCAGGTTCAGAGCTGATAACGGCAATTACCTCAATAGGTGGACAAGCTTACGCTTCTCCTTTAATCAGTATTGGGCCGGGTGCCGAGCTCAATACCTTAGCGGCTCGGCTAGATGCCTTAGAAAGGAACGATTTGGTCTTTCTTTTGTCGAAAAATGCAGTTGAGTACGCAAATTTAACGCTTGAACAAATGGGCCGTAGCTGGTCTGATAAGCTATCTTACTACGGGATTGGCCGCTCTACTGGTCAATATTTTCAGCAGATAACGGGCAAAATAGCACGTTGGGCTGAACAAGGAGAAACCAGTGAAGTGCTTCTGACCCTTCCTGAGCTCCAATTCTTAGAGGGCAAACGCTGCCTTTTATTGAGAGGGAATGGTGGGCGAGAACTTCTCGCATCCACATTACGCTTACGTGGTGCCCACGTTGATTATTGCGAATGTTATGCAAGGCGACCGGTGAACTACGACAAAAAGCAATTTAATCAGAAATGGGTGCAAACCGATATTACTGATGTCGTGATCACCAGTGGCCAAATGTTAGCCTTACTTGAAGAATTAATCACCGATGAGTATCGGGTATGGTGGTTTTCCCGCCGCCTGCTTGTTGTCAGTGAACGGATTGCAGATCTTGCTCGCCAAAGTGGCTGGCAGAAGGTCTGTGTAGCGAATAGCGCAGATAATAATGCTTTAGTTGAAGCATTAATCTCAACCGACATGGGATGCTAATTTATGACGGAACACGATAAAACAACCGAGACGGTGACCCCAGAAACAGACGAAAAATCAACTGATCGCCGTGGTTCCAAACCTTCTTCGGAACAAAAACGTTCTGGTCTCGTAGGCGGAATTATTGCTATTGCGGTTATCATCGCCATTGGGGGTGGCCTCTATTATTTCACCCAACAAAGCAATGCTAAATTAGTTAATGAAAACAATGAACTAAAACAGCAGCTCAGTGATTTAATCGAACAACAAAACTCAGATAGGCAGCGCATTGATGCCCTGATTGCCGCGAATAAAGACATCAAAAGCCATTCAGTGGAGTATGAAGATAGATTAAACCGCCGTATGCAAGAGCTGCAAGCCCATGTCACTGCGCTGTCGAGTGCAGATGTCAAAAGCTGGCTAATCGCTCAAGCCGATTTCATGGTAAAAATGGCTGGCCGCAAATTGTGGAATGACCATGATCCCATTACTGCGGCTGTTTTGCTAAAAAGCGCAGACTCTAGCTTAGCCGAGATGAACGACCCGAGCCTATTTGATATTCGTAAATCTATCAATAATGACATGGCAAAATTGGCGGCGATTAACCAAATTGACTATGACGGTATTATTTTACGGTTAAATCAGCTCAGTAATGAGGTCGATAACTTACGCCTCGCCGATTTAAACAGCGGTGATGCTACCGATGACAGCAATAATGATGTGAGTGACGATATTTCCGATTGGAAACAAAACCTGTTACGCAGTTGGAAGAGTTTTACCAACGACTTTATTACCGTCCGAGCACGTGATGGTTCTGAAGCACCACTGTTAGCACCAAATCAAGATATTTATCTGCGCGAAAATATCCGTTCACAGCTTTTAATCGCAGCTCAAGCGGTTCCTCGTTATCAAGAAGAAACCTATAAGCAGTCATTAGAGCAAGCTTCTACATGGGTAAGAGCCTATTTTGATACGGAAGCACCTGCCACCAAAGCCTTTCTATCAACCATTGATGAGCTCATCAATCAACCGATTGATATAGAAATGCCAGATGCGCTTGAAAGCCAAGAAAAACTGGAAAAGTTAATGCAAACTCGCGTTCGCAGCATGCTGTCACAATCCGAAACGAACAACGCCACTGATGGTGCAGTGGATGCCGCCGTTGAAGCGACAAAAGCTGCCGAGGATGCCGTTCCTGCCGCTGATGCGCAAACTTCGGATACAGAGCACCCTTTTGGATCCGCTGAGCCTGCTGGCAATAGGGGGTAATGATGATTAAGGTATTAATCCTGTTTCTGGTTCTGATTGCAGGTGTGATCTTAGGGCCGCTACTGGCTGGTCATCAAGGCTATGTCTTTATTCGTACAGATAACTACGATATTACCACCAGTGTTACCAGCTTAGTTTTAGCTTTTATTTTGTTGCAATTTGTTCTGCTATTCCTTGGCTGGTGTTATCGCCGTTTTATCAGTACAACTTCACGGACAAAAGGATGGGTTAGCGGACGTAAATACCATAAAGCGCATACTCAGACCCAAAAAGCATTGCTGAAATTAGCTGAAGGTGATTTTGAGCAAGTTGAAAAGCTGATGAGTAAGCACGCCGATTTTTCTCAACAACCTGTCATTAACTATTTAATGGCGGCTGAAGCGGCGCAGCAACGCGGTGATGAGTATCGTACTCATCAATATTTAGACCGTGCTGCTGAAGCTGCTGGCAGCGACCAACTTCCTGTTGATATTTGCCGAGTGCGCATTCAATTAGCTGAAGGTGAAGTCCATGCTGCACGTAATGGTATTGATAAGCTAATTGATAAAGCCCCAAGGCATCCAGAAGTTTTACGTCTCGCGGAACAAGCTTATTTGCGTTCAGGGGCTTATCAAGCACTGATTGAGTTACTCCCCGTCATGGCCAAGATACAGTTCCACAGCGAAGACGAGCTTGATGCATTAAAACTGAAAGCTTACAAAGGGTTAATGAACCAATGTATGGCTGAAGGTGGAAGCAATGGTCTTAAAGATTGGTGGAAATCACAACCTCGCCGTGTTCGTCATGAAACTGCTCTTCAGGCTTTCTTAGCCGAGCATCTCATTGAATGTGGTGACACCAAAAGTGCAGAAAAAATGATTATTGATGGGTTAAAGCAACAGTACGATGAGCGCTTACTCCTGTTAGTGCCCAAAATTAACAGCGATCACCCAGAAGCCATTGAAAAAACGTTATTACATTTGCAAAAACAAAATGGTGCAACACCTTTATTAAACAGTACATTAGGTATTTTATCGTTACATAATGCCCAGTGGGAAAAAGCAGAAGCTTACTTCAAAGCAGCTTTAGCACAACGCTTTGATGTTCAAGATGCTTCATGGCTGGCAGATACCTACGATAAGCTGCATAAACCAAACGAGGCCGCCAAGATCCGCCAAGAGGCTTTAACCCATTCATTGAAACAAGAACGTACTTAACCATTCCCTAATAAAAATGCCACAGAGTGTGGCATTTTTATTAGACGCGTCACCACAACTCCCTACAAAAAACTTAGTATCCAGCGCCCCCATTGTCATCGTAACGTTGCATAATATCCGTGCGATCAGCACCGAAACAATTGGCTATCCCTCTTTAAGGCAGTTAACCCGATTAAATATCACCATTTTGGGTAGGTAAATAATTAGTCAGTGAACCTGAGCATTTTCACCCTCTATTTCTACCCGTTCAACATCAAAATCGTACAGACACAGGAAAAGTCACCACGTTGTTTTTCGATCGCATCCTGATCAATTATTTTACGTCTGTATAGTGTGACAAAGCCTAAATAGACGTGCATCAGGAAGATACAGTTAGAGCGGCTGCTAAAAAAGAAACTCACCGAAATGATCTCAGCTTGCTCTGAATGTAGTAGGGATCTACGTCCTTTAGCCTTTTGCCAATCCGCAAATGCAGTGCCCCGATAAACACTCGGAAAATTGCTGTTCCACCTCGCTTTATTGCCTAATTCATATCAGAAAAAGATAAAGTAAGTATTATTATCGGTATAAGGGATAAAAAAATTTCTTCCCCAAAAAAGACAAAATGACGCATTGCAAACAAAACAGACACAGCTATGTCATAAACCAAACACATAGTGTATAAAACACTATATGCATTTTTGTTTTGAATCAATTTGGGAAATCTATATGAATGCAATTAAAGCTATTTGGCGCTGGATTATCGCGACACCAAACCGTTTGCAAATCTTTTTTGACTTGCTGCTGTTAGTTTTATCCCCTTTTGTTTTTATCATGATCATTGGTTTTAATACTGAAGACCTCAGTAAAGATATTTTCATTATTACATTTATTATTCTTTGCTATACCTATATCACTCGCTGGTTCAGTAAATGGTTTAGCAAAGGCAAAAACTAGTCTTCTTACTTAATTTCAGCCTCTTATTCACGTCAGTAAGAGGCAATTACCATGAAAAATGCAAAAAAAAACACCTGCACTAGGCAGGTGTAAAATACAATCAGGTCTACAGACGGATGGTGCCTCACTCAACGTTTCGCCCGTTCGTTGATGGTAAGAGGATGAGCTCTTAATCATCTAAGTTGGACAATAGGCACCGATAATCGGCTTTGCGTCATCTCTAGGTTTATGAAGCATTGCTATCATAAGAGGTGAGATGAGCATCTACGTATTTAATAATGCAGGATGCGTGCCAACTTTACTAAAATCTATTTTTTTTCTATCACGCACCTTAATTATCCGTACTGCCTCGGTTTTTCAGGTTAATTCGTATCTAAAAAATCCAACTGTTCGCCCACCACAATTTACATAGCCTTTCACAGACATTAAGGTGCATTTTGCTGTCTCAATATAGAGACACCTTAACACAGTTATAAATTTATCCTTATAAATCAACAAGTAAAATGTCTCCTTTTGGCGACATGAAAATATGCGTTTGTATAAAAATCACGACACTTATTTTTTATATAAAAAACAATGCGTTAAATAATGATGCTTAATATGGACAATTTAATGAACATCATGAGCCTGAAAAGGAAAAACGAGGGGATTTAAAAATAGTGAACAGATAAACTGAGTGAGCAATATTAAAAAATATTCAATACCGCTAAAAAGCAAAAACCCCGCAATTAAGCAGGGTTCTTTAAATTGGTCGGCGAGAGAGGATTCGAACCTCCGACCCACTGGTCCCAAACCAGTTGCGCTACCAAGCTGCGCTACTCGCCGAAATATATAGCTTTACATCAATTTTTTTCGTGGTGCGAAAGGGGGGACTTGAACCCCCACGTCCGAAGGACACTAACACCTGAAGCTAGCGCGTCTACCAATTCCGCCACCCTCGCAATGTCACAAAAAAAATGGGGTGGCTAATGGGACTCGAACCCACGACAACTGGAATCACAATCCAGGGCTCTACCAACTGAGCTATAGCCACCATAACTTCACTTTTTTCAAAGCGTTGCTATCATACTACATACAACGTCATTTTGCCAACCGTAGCGACGTGCTAAAACTGGTGCGCCCGACAGGATTCGAACCTGAGACCTCTGCCTCCGGAGGGCAGCGCTCTATCCAGCTGAGCTACGGGCGCTTAACGCCGTTGCGGGAGAGGATAGTACGGATTTATCTACCCGCTGTCTAGTCCTTTTTGCAATAAAAATATCGATTGCTTGCCTTTTATCCATTTCGTCGAGAAAGAGAGCACTTTTGCCCTCTTTTCTACTCGACCTGTATTTAATCGGTCAGAAAATATCTTGCCTATGCATTTTTAATCCCCCGATTTACCCCCTGAATCAGAAAATAAAGCAGAGAAACCGCACCTAAAAAGAGAGCGCCAACAATTAATGACATCCGTGTATCGGGATTTATCGCCATTCCCACTAATACACAGGCTAAGAATAACAATGTGGCGTAATTGATCCACGGAAATAAAATTGATTTAAATGGGTGACCAACTAATTTTTCTTTATTTTGTTGGCGAAAACGAATTTGGCTAGTCAGTAACACTAACCAAGGCACCATCCCAGGCAAAACACTTGCGCTGTACACATACACAAAGACTTTTTCTGGATTCGGGATAATGTAATTCAAGCTCGAGCCTGCAACGAGACACAGTATAGTAAAACCAACACAACGTGCAGGAACACCATTTTTAGTGAGCTTTAATAACCCGCTCGGCAACTGCTTATTTTGTGCTAATGCGTACAGCATGCGACCGCCACTGTACATGCCACTATTACATCCAGATAGTGCCGCAGTGAGCACGACAAAGTTGATCACTGCTGCTGCAGAAACAATACCCACTTTCGCAAAGGTTAATACAAACGGGCTACCTTGCTGCCCTACCTCTGTCCAAGGAAATAAAGTGACAACAATAAAAATCGCGCCCACATAGAAAATCAAAATACGCCATAAAATATTATTAATGGCCTTTTTCAATGTCACTTGCGGATTTTTCGCTTCACCTGCGGTGATCCCAACTAACTCAACGCCTTGATAGGAAGCGACAACAATACACAGCGCAAATAAGAAGCCTTTCCAGCCCCCCGCAAAAAATCCACCATGTTCTGTCAGATTCGCGAGCCCTATTGGCTCAAAGTGATTACCAAGACCGAAAAAGATTAGCCCTAAACCAATCAGGATCATAACCACGATGGTTGTCACTTTGATCATAGCGAACCAAAACTCTAATTCACCATACAAGCGTACTGCGGCAAGGTTTGCCAGTGCGACTAATAGTACTGCGATAATGGCAAATACCCACTGAGGCACATCAGGGAACCAATACTCCGCATAGACGCCAATTGCAGTGATCTCCGAAATACCGACCGCCACCCACATAAACCAATATCCCCATGCGGTAAGGCAGCCCCAAAATGGGCTCAGATACTTATAGCCAAAAGAAGCAAACGAGCCCGTTACAGGCTCAAGAAACAGCATTTCCCCCATGGAGCGCATAATGAAGAAAACAAAAATACCCGCAATGATATAGGCCAAAAGTACCGATGGCCCTGCCCATTTCAGCGTACTGGCTGATCCCATAAATAAACCAACACCAATTGTTCCACCAAGCGCAATAAGCTCAATATGCCGTGCTTCAAGCCCACGCTGAAGTCCCTGCTGTGGATTCCCCATAAATACCCCTGTCATTAATTATCATCGTTAAATCACAGCATTAATTGGAACGAAATTAGTCGTAATCACTGTAATTTTTTAAAAAAAGTCGGCTATCCGACTGAAAAACACGTCATAAACTCAAATTAGAGAAAAAAACCATGATCTGCATTTATTTTTGATGAATTATAGGAATATTTGAACAAAGAGACCAGCAAATACGCAAATGAGGGATTATGCAATTAAATGAAGACGTAAATAATGTGAGAAACCAACAAACAATAAAGCGGGAAAAGTTCACCTTTATCCCGCTTTATCAATCGGTAATCGCTGGGGTGTAAATTTACAACTTCCCACCGTAGTAGTAGCCTAAAAACTTCAATAACTTAAACTGACGAGTAATACGCGAAGGCTGTGATAATAAACGATACAACCACTCTAAGCCCAAGTTTTGCCACACTTTCGGGGCTCGCTTCACATGGCCTGTAAAGACGTCGTAAGTCCCACCAACGCCCATATAGAGCGCATCTGGGTGTACAACACGACAGTCTCGCATAAAAATTTCTTGCTTCGGTGACCCCATTGCGACCGTAACAATTTTTGCACCACTTGCATGAATTCGTTCAAACAGTGCACTGCGTTCTTCCACGGTAAAATAGCCATTTTGTGAACCCACAATATTCACATTCCATTGTGCGCGTAGTTTATTTTCGGTTTGCTCGAGGATTTCAGGCTTGCCACCGACCAAGAACACTGGCGTACCTTCACGCCCTGCTCTTTCCATCAGTCCTTCCCATAAATCCGCCCCAGCAACACGAGAAACCTTAGCGTCTGGGTATTTACGTCGGATAGCACGCACAATACTGATCCCATCGGCATACAGATACTCTGCCTGCCCCAATAAGGTATTTAGCGCGGTATCTTTTTCCGCGATCATCACTTTTTCCGCATTAATCGCGACTAAAGTACCTGTCTTGGTCTCGTCACCCGCAAACAAATAATCCAAAAAGTGAGCCATATCCCTAAAACCCCATATATTATGGCCACGAATTGAATACTGAGGAACAGATGAAGATTGAGTTGATGACGGTTCCATAATGCTTCCTTAACGACTTTCACGCTGTTGGCTTCTTAAAAAAGAAGCTGTTTTTGTACGGATAAGCCCCGCACTTTCAAATAACCAATACAGTAATTTTGCCAAGACCAAGCACAGCCCGAAAATTAAGCAGAAAAAGACGACTCGCGAGACAAAAGAGTCAACCCCTTCACGTGCTAGCACGATAATATTGAAAATCGCCCCGAAGCAAAACGCCTGCATAATCGCAGCTTTATAGCGGTTTGGTTCTTGCAAACTCATGCCATAGATCCAGTCAAACCACTTAATAATTAAGCCTACAGCAATCGCGCCGAGCGGAATAAAAATAACCCCGCCCATCACCACTAATGAGCCGATCAACGTCGGCGAAATGGCTAACCCTGAGTGATTATTAAGGACTTCCCATGTAAAATAGTTCGCTGAATTCAATACAGTATCTGGTCGTTCTGGCCATACCCATGATGGAATAAATACATAAAAATCACGAATAATTGGAGCGAGCCCTTGGAAATCCATCTGATCATAATGGCTGAGCAATAAGGCAAGGTTTTCCCATGGCGAGAACGTATCTCGAGTCAAGTATAGGAAGGTATAATAGGCTTCCGCACCACTCACATCTAGCCCATAACGCTTCAATGCAAGCCAGAACATCCCGACAATGCTGGCGACGCCTGCCGCAGCCAACATCCATAACGTTATCCAGCCTCGAACAATTCCGATAAACAAAAATAGTGCGAAGGCGATGATAATATTTGCCCGTGTTCCGCCCACGATAACATAAGTTAAAAAGCCAAAAGCCACCGTGCTGACAAGGAAGAAAATCCAGCGTTTTTGCGTAGGTCGTAAGAAATAAACAATCAACATTGCAGGGATAAAAAAGTAGAAGAACCGCTTCAATGCGACCCCTGAAACCTGACTAGAGAAAATTTGGCTGTAGGATTTTAGCTTAAACAGTAAAAAACCGTTTTGCATAAAGAAGATCCCTACCGTCACTACCGCGACAAATATTAATAGCATACAAGTCAGATTAGTTTCGACTTTATTCATGCTAAATAACGCTCGTCGTGAAGTATCCACTTTACGTGATAACCGTGTTTTATAGGCAACATAATAGATGGCATAAAAACTGGTCGCTGCAAGTTGCGCATAGAGGAGATAATCTGCTGTCACAACCGCAACATCAAATTGGAACACCAAGGCGCAGGTCAGTGGGAAACCGAAGTAAAACGTCAATAAATACAACATTGAAAAGAAAATGTTGAAGTTAAAACGCACACGTAAAAATTCTTTATACAGCAAGATGCCGATAAAGAGGATTGATATCAGGTAGACCAACGCTAAGCCACCTAACTGCGTTAGCGTCATGCTTGCCCCTCCGCAACACTGAGAATGGCTTTCCAACCCTCAGTAAAGTTTGGCGCGAAAAATTCAATATGGCTTTTATCCAGTAAGGCCATTTGGCGCTGTGCTTCATCCACCAGCGGCGGCGTCAGTTCATCACCATAGAAAAACACCGGAACATTTTGCGCCGTTAAGTCCTGCCAAAACGTGTTTTGACGACTGATTACAAACGGAATGCCGAATTGAATCAACAAACAGACGGTTCCAACACCTTGCTGACGATTAAAAATAAAATAGCCAAGATCGCAAGTCTTTAACAAGTTAAGATACTCACTGAATTCCATCCGTTCTTTGAGGATCTCCACCTGCCCCGCCGCAAATTCACTGTTTGCCGCGTCTTCCACTTGCTGAATATAAACTTGGTTATTCGCAGGATAACCCATTGGGATAATCACACGAGCTTTATCACCAAACTGCTGTTTAATCGCGCTCAGCGCCTCTACATGGCGATTAGAACGATCCCCTGAGTTACCGAGCAGGATGGTCAATTGCTCGCCTTCACGTGGCTTACGTTCGCTTATTGTTAACGCAGGATCCATCCGTGTCGGGAAGTACAGTACCGAAGCCGGTACTTTGGGGGTCGACTGATGGAAATAACATAAATCCCCACGTGTCGCACAAACATGCCCAACCTTTTTTTGTGCTAAACGGCGTAAAACATAAAATAGCTTAAATTTCAGCGAAGTGGATTCTTCGTATAGATCTGCACCCCAAATATGCCACCAAAATTGGTGGGGCTTAATTTGACCGAATAACAGTGCCAGCCAGATCGGGGCATTAAATTGTCCATGAAAGAAAAAACGAGTGCGACGTTCGGCTTTTGCACGCTGGATCACGCTTTTTGCTATCGATTTTTTATTTTCAAAAACGTCAATTTCGAGCTGAGGATATGCGTCAGCAAGATCCACATCATCGCTGACGACCATAAAATGTGGTTTTTGCGATGGTGCCATTTCTTGGCTAATAACGTTGTTAAAAAACGTTAAAACTGTCTGATTATGATGCGGGAGATTCGATCCCAGTACATGTATTAAGGTTGTCATGCTCGCCTACGGTAAATCAAGAATACGCAACAACATAAAGTAAAGTATACAATATAAGTGGCCATATAGGCCTGTGTTGCACCAAGCGCACCATGCTCAGGGATCAGCCAGTGAGCAAACCCCATCAGCAACACAAATTGGCTGACTTCTGTCAGAACATAAAAACGCAATGCGGCTTTCGCTATCACCAAATAACCGAACACATATGCGCCAACTTTCAATACATCTCCCACCAATTGCCAAGCAAAAAGGTCTCGCATCCCTGTGAATTTTTCAGAGAATAACAGCCAAATTGCAAAATCACGCAATAACCACACCATAAAACTGGCAACCGCGACAGCCGGTAAAACAAATTTCAACGCTTTGATAATTTCCGATGAAATCTCACTTTTATGCTGTAAACGCGAAAGTGTTGGCAGTAAATATACTGAAAATGATGCGGTAATAAACTGCAAATAGGCATCTGAAATCGTACTCACCCCTGCCCATAATCCCACATCATCCCAGCTATAACGCTCCGCGAGTAGATTTCGCATCATGATATAAGCGACAGGTAACGTCACTGAGGTTAACAACGCCATGATGGTAAATTTCCCCAAGTGCGTTGCAATGGCTTTATCCCATGTGGGTTTTAGCATTGACAGTGAAAACTGTTTGCGCCGAACGATCATTAACCCCGCAGGCAGGACAACTAAAGCTGGCACTAGGGCTAATCCGGCAAGCGCCCCCTCATATCCCCCTAAGATATAGCACAAATAATAAGCAACCACACCCACTACGCTACCCAAAATGATAGCTTGAGCGTTACCTGATGCGTCTCGATAGCCTTTTAAAATCGCCAAAAAGTAGTTTGCGTATGCGATCCCCATCTGAATAAATGCGACGGCATAAATCACAGAGGTATAGTCGGGACTATCAAATAATAATTGACTGATAGCGCCGCTAAATAGCAAGAAAATAACGGCTAATAACGTTGAAAAACCTAAGATTAGCGTTGACGATGTACCTAAAACGGCACGAAGCTTAACAGGGTCTTGATGGTGCTCTGCCACATATTTTGTGACACCATTGAAAATACCCGCACCAGACAAAACACCAAGCACCGTAATCAATTGGCGAAAATTCCCTGCCAACCCGACACCGCTCGGTCCAAATGCAATTGCCAGTAATTTAACAATCAGCAGGCCTGCCCCGATCTTAATCAGGGTAGACCCAGCTGTCCAAACGGATGCTTTAGCTAACGACATTAGGCAAAGAACGCCTTAATGTGCTCGATAACCGTTTGCTGCTCTGCATCAGTCATATTGTAGAACATTGGCAAACGCACCAGACGATCACTTTCTTTCGTGGTGTACTTGTCTTCACCATGGAAGCGACCAAACTCTAGTCCCGCAGGGCTAGTATGCAGCGCAACATAGTGGAACACGGTTAAAACACCGTGGGATTTCATAAACTCATTGAATTCCGTACGCTCTTCCACATCTTTCAATTTGATGTAGAACATATGAGCATTATGAACCAACCCTTCAGGCACAGTGGCCAACACTAAACGACCTGCATTCACCAGCGGTTGCAACGCTTGGTAATAACGTTTCCACAGCAGTAAGCGGCGTTCGTTAATTTTATCGGCTTCTTCAAGCTGCGCCCACAGATAAGCCGCTTGTAAGTCAGATAACAGATAGCTTGAACCGATATCGCGCCATGTGTATTTATCCACTTGCCCACGGAAAAACTGACTGCGGTTTGTCCCTTTCTCACGGATCACTTCTGCACGGCTGATTAAATCTTTATCATTGATTAAAGTCGCACCACCTTCCCCACCAGATGAGTAGTTTTTGGTTTCATGGAAACTGTAGCAACCAATGTGGCCGATTGTCCCTAAGGCTTTGCCTTTGTAAGTTGACATAACCCCTTGTGCTGCATCTTCAATAACGAATAAATCATGTTTTTTGGCGATAGCCATGATGGTATCCATTTCACAGGCAACACCTGCGTAATGAACCGGCACAATCGCACGCGTGCGTTCTGTGATAGCCGCTTCGATTTTTGTTTCATCAATATTCATGGTGTCTGGACGGATATCCACAAACACAATTTTCGCACCGCGCAAAACAAATGCGTTTGAAGTTGATACGAAAGTGAAGCTCGGCATAATCACTTCATCGCCTGGCTTAATGTCAATCAAGATCGCCGCCATTTCTAATGATGCAGTGCAAGATGGCGTTAACTGCACTTTTGGGCAATTAAAACGCTTTTCCATCCACTCTTCACAACGCTTTGTGAAGCCACCGTCACCACACAGTTTGCCACTTTCCATGGCTTGTCTCATATACTCTAATTCAGTGCCTACAACGGGTGGTTTATTAAATGGAATCATGTTGTCCCCTGTATAACCAATAGGCGGTACTAGCAATCGCCGCACCGCTACGTGAATAAAGATTTAATGCCGCAACATTACTGATTTGGGTGGCAACATTTAACTGTCTTTTTTGGTGTTGCACACACCAGTCGAATGCCGCTGACATCAATTTGCGACCCACTCCTCGCCCTTGTGCATCAGGCATTTTTGCTAATAACCCGATGCGTGCAGTAGCATCATCAATATGACGCAAACTCACAAAGCCTAAAATGCGACCAGCCGCGTCTTTGACTAATAAACAAGTATGGTCAAACGTACCAAGCACAGCTTTTTCTATCCACAAAGCGTAAAACCGTCCGCTATCCCCTTCACGATACCAAGGGGCACGAAAACGGCTGTTACTAAAGACAGATGCAGCAGCTTGTTGCAGTAAAGGGACGTCAGCCACTTGCGCCGCAACGATGCTGTCTACCGCCGTTAAACCTGCCTTTAGATAAGCATTTTCTGTGCCAATAGTCAGTGCAAAATCAATTTCACCCTCAACAAATGAAAACCCCATACTCGCTAAGTCATCAATCAACAGCGTCTCAGACGCTGCGACTTTAGCTTGGACGATATCGTACGCATCCATTTGATAAGCAAGGACAGTTTCTCGGTTATCCCCCGAAAAATTTAATTTTGCGGTTGAGCGATGAAAAAAATTGCTCTCCCACTGCAAGCTATCAATACTGGCGCGGACGGACACGAAGTAAATCCTCTAAATATTGCCCATAACCGGTTTTTTTCAGTTGCTGCGCAGATACTGCGACTTGTTCATCGGTTAGCCAACCATTACGCCATGCGATTTCTTCCAAGCATGCAACTTTAAAACCTTGGCGTTTTTCAACAGTTTGTACAAATGTACCTGCTTCAATCAAGCTGTCGTGAGTCCCCGTATCCAACCAAGCAAAACCACGGCCAAGCAACTCAACATTTAGCTGCCCGCGTTCTAAATACATTTGATTGATAGAGGTAATTTCTAACTCACCGCGTTCAGATGGCTTAACCTGTTTTGCAAACTCAACCACTTGAGAGTCATAGAAATATAACCCAGTTACCGCCCAGTTTGACTTCGGTTTTGCCGGTTTTTCTTCTATGGATAACACTTTAAAATTATCATCAAATTCCACCACGCCAAAACGCTCTGGATCCATGACTTGGTAACCAAATACCGTTGCCCCATGAGAACGCCCTGCTACCGATTTCAACTTCGGGCTAAACGAATGGCCAAAAAAGATGTTGTCCCCTAACACTAAGCAACAACTATCCCCATTGATGAATTCTTCACCAATAATAAAGGCTTGCGCTAAACCATCGGGTGATGGCTGCTCTGCATAGCTCAGTTCAATACCAAACTCATGCCCATCACCCAATAAGCGTTTAAACATCGGCAAATCATCGGGAGTCGAAATAATTAAAATTTCCCGAATACCCGCTAACATTAAGACTGAAAGCGGATAATAAATCATTGGCTTATCGTAGATAGGCAATAATTGTTTAGAAATACCACGGGTGATTGGGTGCAAACGTGTTCCCGATCCCCCAGCTAAAATAATACCTTTCATGGTTTCACCTAATTGCCAAGGCCTAAGCGTTCACCGGCGTAGGAGCCATCTTGTACTCGACGCCACCACGTTTCGTTATTCAAATACCACAAGACCGTTTTACGAATACCCGATTCAAAGGTTTCTTGTGGTTTCCAGCCTAATTCACGCTCAATTTTTGCGGCGTCTATGGCATAGCGCATATCGTGACCTGGTCTGTCTTTCACATAAGTGATTAAGTCACGGTAATGTGCCACACCTTGTGGTTTTTGTGGATGTAGCTCTTCAAGCAGCTCACAAATGGTTTCAACCACTTGAATATTACGGCGTTCATTATGCCCACCAATATTGTAGGTTGAGCCAGGTTGAGCTTGAGTTGCCACCAAATGCAGTGCACGAGCATGGTCTTCCACAAACAACCAATCGCGAATTTGTTCACCTTTGCCATACACTGGCAGCGGCTTACCGGAAATCGCGTTCAAAATAATCAATGGGATCAGTTTTTCCGGGAAGTGATACGGCCCATAGTTATTCGAGCAGTTAGTGATCAGGGTTGGCAACCCATAGGTTCTATGCCATGCACGCACCAAATGGTCACTGGATGCTTTAGAGGCTGAATATGGACTGCTTGGAGCATAAGGTGTTGTTTCTGTAAAAAAACCTTCTGGGCCATCCAAATCACCGTACACTTCGTCTGTCGAGATGTGGTGAAAACGGAATGCCGATTTTTTCTCTTCATCCAACCCAGACCAATAATGACGAGCCGCCTCTAACAAAGTGTAAGTACCCACAATATTCGTTTCAATAAAGGCCGCAGGACCATCAATAGAGCGATCAACATGGCTTTCTGCCGCTAAATGCATAACGACATCCGGTTGATATTGTGCGAAAACCCGATCAAGTGCAGCTCGGTCACAAATATTCACTTGCTCAAACGCGTAGCGTTCATTGCTCGCTACAGAGGCAAGGGATTCGAGGTTGCCGGCGTAAGTCAGGCAATCAATCACAATCGCACTGTCGTTCGTGTTCTCAATAATATGACGAACCACTGCGGAGCCAATAAAACCCGCGCCTCCTGTGATTAAAATGCGTTTCAACGCCATACTCCTTTTGTATCCACCACCCATTTTTGCGGGATCGCTGAACCCTGAATGCCTTTAAAGACATTGTGATCGACTAACATTAGGATCACATCCGCTTCATTAACCGCTTTTTCAATTGAGACCAGCTCAGAAATACCTTTTAGTGATGTTGGCAGCTCTTCAATATGCGGCTCAACAGCATAAGTTTTACCTGGATTCCAATTAGCGACCATTTTAGTAATGTGCATTGCTGGGCTTTCACGTAAGTCATCAATATTCGGTTTAAACGAAAGGCCGAAACACGCAATGGTCACTTCGTTGGCTTTTTTACCCGTTTCGACTAAACAATCCGCAACGGCAGCCTTCACTTGGTCCACCACCCAAATCGGTTTGCCATCATTCACTAAACGTGCTGTATGGATTAAACGGGACTGCTTTGGATTCTGTGCAACGATAAACCATGGATCAACCGCGATACAGTGACCACCAACGCCTGGACCCGGTTGTAGGATATTGACACGCGGATGACGGTTTGCAAGGCTGATCAGTTCCCATACATTGATATCTTGTTCTGCACAAATTAATGATAGTTCGTTGGCAAACGCAATATTCACATCACGGAAGCTGTTCTCCGTTAATTTACACATTTCAGCCGTTCTTGAATTCGTCACAACACATTCCCCTTCAAGGAAAATGTTGTATAACTCGCTAGCTCGTAGTGATGATTTTGGTGTCATACCGCCGACAACACGGTCATTTTTAATTAATTCGACCATCACTTGGCCCGGTAATACTCGCTCTGGGCAATAAGCCACATCAATGTCCGCTTCTTCACCTGCTTGGTGCGGGAAAGTTAAATCTGGGCGAGCTTCAGCCATCCACTGGGCCATTTGCTCGGTTGTCCCCACTGGAGATGTTGACTCAAGGATCACAAGGTCCCCTTTTTTCAACACAGGTGCAATCGACTCAGCAGCAGACCGAACATAAGCTAAATCCGGTTCATGATCACCTTTAAATGGTGTTGGAACAGCAATTAAGTAAGCATCGGCTGGCTGTGGCTTCGTAAAGGCTTTCAGATGACCTTCTTCAACGGCTTTTTTTACCACGATATCTAACTCAGGTTCCACGATGTGGATTTTCCCCTGATTAATGGTATCCACCGCATGTTGGTTAACATCTACACCAACAACCTGTTTTTTACGTGATGCAAAGGCTGCTGCTGTTGGTAAACCGATATAACCAAGGCCAATAACAGAAATAGTTTCAAAACTCATAATTTCACCTGATTACTTTTTAATGCTGTAAGAATACGCTGACAAGCATGACCATCCCCATATGGGTTATGTGCGCGGCTCATTTCGTGATATTCCGCATCATCTGTCAGTAACCGATTAACTTCGTTAACAATTTTTTGTGTATCTGTTCCCACGAGGCGAACTGTACCTGCGTCAACCGCTTCAGGTCGCTCAGTGGTATCTCTCATGACTAACACAGGTTTGCCAAGCGAAGGTGCTTCCTCTTGGATCCCCCCAGAGTCTGTCAGAATCAAGTAGGCATGATTCATTAAGTAAACAAACGGCAAATATTCCTGAGGACTAATTAAAATAATATTATCAATATTATGCAAAATACGTTTTACAGGCTCACTCACATTGGGATTCAAATGCACAGGGTAAACTACCTGCACATCTGGGTGTGCCTGTGCAATTTCAGCCAATGCGTGGCAAATACGCTCAAAACCACCACCAAAACTTTCACGGCGATGGCCAGTGACTAAAATCATTTTCTTATTCGGGTCAATAAATGGGTAATTTTCTGCTAATTTTTCCATCATGTGCTGGTCGCTCATGACTTTGTCGCGCACCCATAACAACGCATCAATCACGCTATTGCCTGTCACAAAAATATGACTATCCGGAATCGACTCTTTTAATAAATTTTGGCGTGAGTTTTCTGTTGGTGCAAAATGGAACATCGCCAAATGACCTGCAATTTTACGATTGGCTTCTTCAGGCCACGGAGAATACAGGTTCCCTGTACGTAATCCAGCTTCAACATGACCGACAGGAATACGATGATAAAATGCAGCAAGGCTCGTTGCCATGGTCGTTGCTGTATCACCATGAACAAGGACAACATCAGGCTGAAAATCCGCAAAAACACCTTTTAGCCCTTCAAGAATGCGGCAGGTAATATCGGTTAAATCTTGCCCTGGCTTCATAATATTGAGATCGTAATCAGGAGTGATCTCAAACAGTTTCAGTACTTGATCGAGCATTTCACGATGCTGAGCGGTAACACAAACTTTTGCTTCAAAATCTGTGTCATTCGCCAGTGCATGAACCAACGGCGCCATTTTGATGGCTTCTGGTCGTGTGCCGAATACAGTCAATACTTTCACAATGACTCTCTTATATTTATCTTTCGCAGTGTGCTGCTTATTTAATCTTAATGACTTCATCAAGCCACTGACACATGCGCCAGTGGCTTATCCCAAAATCAAGATGGGCGACGGCGAGCAAGTACCACTCCGGCACCAACTAACAATCCTATAGCGCCCCATAGAACCATCATAAAGGCTCGACGTGGGCTATCGCGTTTGACAGGATCTTCAGGCGTACGCAAGTAACGATAAGCTTGAAAATTATCTTGGAGAGTAGGCCCTACACTTAATGTGGATAACATTGCGATGTTTTGATCATAATCTGAATCATGATCGGGCCCTGTTGCTTTTAATGTTTCTATTTGTGCCTGTAATAATGGGGCACCTAACATGAACATTTTAGAATCAGGAATTTCATCTACAGGTGTTGTACTTTGATTACGCACAATACCTTGCTTTTCCGCAACCTTAAGAGCTTGCTCCAGCGCATTTAAACGTCTTTCATAAGCGGCCGTTGCCACTATGTCTTCACGTTTAACCAACGCTTTCATGGATTGCATTTTGGTTGCCCAAGTGCCTTTAATTTCATCATTCAGATTTGCCGTTGCCCGTTGATTCGCAAATTGTATGTATTGGCGTAACAACTGGTTTGCATCTGTTGATGTTTCAGCCACTAATTTAATACTATCGGTTAAGTTTTTTACTTCATCAGCAGGAGTAAACTCAATATTATTAATGAGCTCATCCAGTAATACGGCATCTGCTTTTGCATCGTTCTCTAACCGTTGCTTGTAATAATCTGTACCTAACCAAAATTGACGGCGGGTATCGTAAGACCCAAGTTGCTTCGTAAACTCTTGATAAGCTTCTTTTGCAATTGTCGGCAATTGTCCTTCTTGCCCGGTGGTATTAATACGGGAATCGAGGTTACGCAGAAACTGTTGCTGGGAATAATAGCTTCCCAAATTGTTCACGGTTGGTAAGTCCGTAATGGCTGTCGCACTCCATTTGGGCTGCATAAAATAGGATGCTCCCAATGCAATTGCAGCAAAAATCACGGCAAATGCAACGATCCAAATTTTGCCTTGCCACAAGGAGCGACATAAACCACGGATATCCAATTCCGGCTCTATTGGCGTTTGATGCTGACTCGGTTGTGTTTCTGAGTTATTCACTGCACAGAACCTCTATTTTCGTTTTTTCGTTACCGTACTGCACCTCTACGCGCTCTACGTCTAACTCGTTTGATAAAACGGGCGACTTTCCAAGCTCGTTTGATGCAATAACCATACATCATAAATACAAGCAAAAATAATGCCAACATTACCCATTCTGGTACAAATGTTAAGCGTTCGCCGATAATACCGATGCACGCTAAAACGGCTGCTGACAATGTAATCAAAACGAATGCACCTTTAGGGGTAAAACCTGAACGCATAATTAAATGGTGAATGTGTTGACGGTCTGGCGAAAAAGGGCTCATTCCTTTACGAATTCGACGATACATAATCGCAACCATGTCCATCAGTGGAATTGCAATAATCCACAGTGCTGTAACAGGGTTAATTGGATGCACTTCTTCTTGTGTCGACGCCACCAAAATCCAAATAATCGTAAACCCGATTAAGGTACTTCCCGCATCGCCCATAAAGACTTTAAACCGACGACCTAATACGCCTAAATTTAAAAGGATATAAGGAAGGATAGCTGCAATAAAGGCAAAACACCAAAATGCTAACGCATAATTGCCATTTTGGTACAACAGAAAACCTAGCGCACCAAAAGAAACCGAAGAAAGCCCACCAAGTAAACCATCAATACCATCAACCATATTAAACGCATTTATCGCCGCCCATACAGCAAATAAGGTGACAATATAACCAAACGGCCCTAACACTAGCTCCCACGGACCAAAAGCATGGCCTAACGACTCCAGTTTCAGACCCGCAGCCGTCATCATCACGACCGCCACAATCGCTTGAACACCCGCTCTTAACTTCACGCTAATATCAAACCGGTCATCCAGAGCACCGATAAATACCAATAACCCCGCGCTCGCGATATATAGCCACTTATGAGGGATATACTCCTCTGTGATATAAAACGCAAAACAGATCCCAAAGAAAACGGATATTCCCCCAACCAGAGGAATAAGCCCTACGTGTTTCTTTCTAAAGTTAGGTTTATCAACTAACCCGATTTTTATCGCAACGATACGGGCGAAGAAAATAAAAACCAACGAAAACAAGAAAACGTAGAAGAGGTTGGTTGCAAAGTGTATGGTGTCCACTATTCGACTCTCTTGATATTTTTTATTTAACTATAAATACTAAACTTTTATTGGCGAATGCCGGTAGCCGATAAAAGTAAAAGTGCAATCGCTACTGCATTATCATCCCAGCAATAAAATCTACTATAAGACGAATCTATATTCATAAAGAGATTACTGTAACATTATTAAAAAACACACATTATTCGTGTTGTTAATTCAATAATAGAACCCTACTCATTTTATACTTAATAACTGCAAGATGCATGCCATAAAACTATACACCCAATAAGAGCAAGCCAATTGTTCACTTCTGCATCAATTGATATTTTCATATAAATCAAATAAATAATTTCAATTGAAACAATAAACCCGATAGACAACATTGAATGATGTCAATAATACTTATTATTAAAAACAATAACCCGTCTATTGGATAAAAAAGCGTTCTATCAATTTATTATCAGCGATAAATGTAAAAACGAAATATTTAATCGCCTTTAGCTTTGTCCTACATCGCCAAGACTAATATAAAATCACGCATATTTAACAGGTTTAAAGTAAAATGTGTAATGGATGTATGAACATAAAAAAAGCGCCATGTTAGGCGCCTTTTCTATAGCTGGACAATCAAACAACTAAGCTCTCTTCATAAAATCAAAGAACTCTTCGTTGGTTTTCGTCATCGCCAACTTGCTAATGAGGAATTCCATCGCATCAATCTCACCCATTGGATGAATAATTTTACGCAAGATCCACATTTTTTGCAGTTCATCTTGAGAGGTGAGTAACTCTTCTTTACGTGTACCTGAACGGTTGTAATCAATCGCAGGGAAGACGCGTTTTTCCGCAATCTTACGAGAAAGGTGCAGTTCCATGTTACCTGTACCTTTAAACTCTTCGTAGATAACCTCATCCATTTTTGAACCAGTATCAACTAATGCCGTTGCAATGATAGTCAGGCTTCCACCCTCTTCAACATTACGTGCCGCACCGAAGAAACGTTTTGGACGATGTAAAGCGTTGGCATCCACACCACCCGTCAACACTTTACCGGATGAAGGAACCACCGTGTTATAGGCACGAGCAAGACGGGTAATAGAATCAAGTAAGATAATCACATCTTTTTTATGTTCAACCAGTCGTTTTGCTTTCTCGATAACCATTTCTGCCACTTGGACGTGACGTGCAGCTGGCTCATCAAAAGTCGAAGCGATAACCTCACCTTTCACTAAGCGCTGCATTTCCGTGACCTCTTCAGGACGTTCATCGATCAACAGAACCATCAGAACGCAATCTGGGTAATTGTGTGCAATGTTAGCGGCAATATTTTGCAGTAACATAGTTTTACCCGCTTTTGGCGGAGCAACAATCAGACCACGTTGGCCACGACCAATTGGTGCGGCTAAATCCAAAACACGCGCCGTTAAATCTTCTGTTGAACCGTTACCACGTTCCATACGAAGGCGATTATTTGCATGTAATGGGGTTAAGTTTTCGAAAAGGATTTTGCTACGGGCGTTTTCAGGTTTGTCGAAGTTGACTTCGTTGACTTTCAGGAGGGCAAAATAACGTTCACCTTCTTTAGGAGGGCGAATTTTCCCTGAAATGGTGTCACCTGTGCGTAGGTTAAAACGGCGGATTTGGCTAGGAGAAACGTAGATATCATCAGGACCTGCGAGGTAAGAACTGTCTGCTGAACGGAGGAAACCAAATCCATCCTGCAATATTTCCAGTACGCCATCGCCGAAAATATCCTCACCACTTTTCGCATGCTGCTTCAAAATGGAGAAAATAATATCCTGCTTTCTCATACGGGCTAAGTTCTCTAGCCCCATGTTTTCGCCTAACGTAATCAATTCTGATACTGGCGTATTTTTTAATTCGGTAAGATTCATAATGGTGGGTTCTTTAACTCGGGGTAATTCTCGAACTATGAACGTAAATTGACGGCAACCTATTTATTTAGGTGCCAGTTTAACTTAACTGCCCTGTTGAAAGCCAACTTAATGAAGACCAACAACAATGCATAAAAATTTGTGCTAGCCACTGCTAAGTTTGTTTTAACATATGACCATGATTTATCTGAACGATGCTCGGTATATTATTAGAAACACACACAACATTAGCAATAGTTTTTTTGTACATTTAGGACAACATCTATCCCAATATCGCAAATTTAAGTTCAGTTTTACATAAAAAACAAATTTTACTGAGCTCTAATTTGTCCCGACGCGTTTTTACATCCGAAGATCTAACAACGCATTATGTTATTACCGCTACTTATGCGCTATCCTTAAGGTATATGAAAAACAGATGAACAATGATAAAGAATCTAGCGGATGCTTAACTCAGTGCCTATGTTCTCAATTTTCATATTTAAAATCATTGCGTCATCAGTTTTTATCATTAACAACTATGACACTACTGAACTAACTAGCTTGATATATAAGATAAGAGCAACGGAATACAAGGTCATTCATACGGGTGCGACATGAGGAATAGGCATAACTTATCATGCTTAGATGAAGACGTCTAGCGACTCTCTTGATAAAATAGATACGCCGCTAAACGTTTTAGATCACATATAACGATAACTTACAGATTTTCGTCTAGAAATTCTTTCAGTTGCGTTTTAGATAATGCACCAACTTTTGTGGCTGCTACACTACCATTTTTGAATAATAATAGGGTCGGGATACCACGAATTCCGTATTTTGGTGCCGTAGCCGGATTATCATCAATATTCAGTTTTGCGATGGTCAATTTGCCTGTATATTCTTCAGCAACCTCATCAAGGATAGGCGCGATCATTTTACAAGGACCACACCATGCTGCCCAAAAATCGACGAGAACAGGTGAACTTGATTTCAGAACTGCAGTTTCAAAACTTGCATCAGTTATATGTATAATTTTGTCGCTCATGTTGTACTCCAAAGGATCATCTTTTGCAGACTTAGTGTAACATTATTGGCAGCAGTATGCTTTATTTCAAAAGATACACTTTCGTAAACCAACCGTTAACTGATATTCTAATATACTATGAGTAAAGCACACTTGACAGAAAAGAAGTTTTCCGACTTCGCATTGCACCCTAAAGTCATTGAAGCTCTAAACAAGAAAGGCTTCAATTATTGCACGCCGATACAGGCGTCAACATTGCCTTTCACTGTCGAAGGCAAAGACGTTGCGGGACAAGCGCAAACAGGTACAGGTAAAACGTTAGCATTCTTAACGTCTACGTTTCATTATCTATTAACCCACCCTGCAATTGAAGGGAGGAAAGCGAATCAGCCACGTGCGCTTATGATGGCACCGACTCGTGAATTAGCTGTTCAGATCTACTCTGATGCCAAAGAATTGGCGGAATACACAGGTCTAAAAATGGGTCTCGCTTATGGTGGTGATGGCTACGACGAACAGCTAAAAGTTTTGCAAAACGGTGTCGATATCCTCATTGGAACGACTGGTCGCCTTATTGATTATGCTAAACAAGGCCATGTGGACTTAACTGCCATTCAAGTCGTTGTGCTTGATGAAGCTGACCGTATGTATGATCTTGGTTTTATTAAAGATATTCGCTGGTTATTCCGTCGTATGCCTGAGGCTGCTGACAGATTAAATCTGTTATTCTCAGCCACACTATCTTATCGTGTGAGAGAGCTCGCCTTTGAGCAAATGAACAACCCTGAATATGTTGAGGTTGAGCCTTTACAAAAAACTGGTCATCGTATTAAAGAAGAACTATTTTACCCTTCAAATGAAGAAAAAATGCGTTTACTTCAGACCTTACTCGAAGAAGAGTGGCCTGAACGTTGCATCATTTTCGCTAATACTAAACACCGTTGTGATGAGATTTGGGCGCATTTAGCCGCAGATGGTCACCGTGTTGGCCTATTAACTGGTGATGTTGCTCAGAAAAAACGCTTACGTATTTTAGAGCAATTTACACAAGGCCATTTAGATATTTTAGTCGCAACTGACGTTGCTGCTCGTGGATTACACATTCCATCAGTGACCCATGTCTTTAACTATGATTTACCTGACGATTGTGAAGATTATGTTCACCGTATTGGCCGAACTGGCCGTGCAGGAGAAAGTGGTAACTCAATTAGCCTTGCTTGTGAAGAATACGCACTTAACTTGCCTGCTATCGAAGAATATATTCAGCATTCGATTCCAGTGAGTAAATATAACAGCGATGCTTTATTAAGTGATTTACCAGCACCTAAACGTCGTCATCGCCCACGCCCTGGAGGCCAGCGCCGCAACTCAAATGCACCGCGCCGCCACAATAGTCCACGTAATAACCATAAACGTCCAGGCTGAGTAAAAACGCTATGCTGAAAACTTCTTCTCTTTATGCTGCTATCGATTTAGGCTCAAATAGTTTTCACATGCTCGTTGTGCGTGAAACTGCTGGCAGCATACAGGTTATTTCTAGGGTTAAGCGAAAAGTTCGCCTTGCTGCTGGGTTAGATAAACATAATCATCTTTCTACTCAAGCAATGGAACGTGGTTGGCAATGTTTGCGGCTTTTTTCGGAGCATCTGCAAGATATTCCAAATACACAAATTCGTGTTGTTGCAACTGCAACGCTGCGCTTAGCAAAAAATGCCGATATTTTCATTGAAAAAGCCAGCAAAATCCTAGGAAATCCGGTTAAAGTCATTCAGGGGGAGGAAGAGGCGCGTTTAATTTACCAAGGTGTCGCACACACAACAGGGGGCCCAGATCAGCGATTGGTGGTCGATATTGGCGGTGGAAGCACTGAACTGGTCACTGGCACTGGTGCAAAAGCCCAACAGCTGTATAGCCTGGAAATGGGTTGTGTAACATGGCTTGAGCGCTATTTTAGCGATAGAAGTTTAACAGCAGATAACTTTTCAGCTGCGCAAGCCGCAGCCAAAAAAGTGATCGAACCCGTTGCTGATGCCTTAAAAAACCATGGCTGGAAAATATGTGTTGGTGCATCTGGTACCGTGCAAGCAATCCAAGAAATCATGATTGCACAAGGTATGGATGAACTTATCACGTTGCCTAAATTGCAACAACTTAAGCACAAAGCCATTCAGTGCCAAAAGTTAGAAGAGCTTGAAATCGAAGGCTTAACGTTTGAACGCGCACTGGTTTTTCCAAGCGGCTTATCCATTTTGATCGCGATATTTGAAGTGTTAAATATCGATAATATGACCCTTGCAGGCGGTGCTTTACGGGAAGGCTTGGTTTATGGCATGTTAGAATTGCCGATTGAACAAGATATTCGCGCCCGTACAATACGTAATATCCAGCGCCGTTTCCAAGTCGATATTGAGCAAGCTAGCCGAGTTCGCCAATTAGCTGAATATTTTTATTTGCAAGTTGCTAAAGATTGGCAGCTAGATAACCGCTGCCGAGATTTATTATCGAGCGCATGTGCATTACATGAAATTGGCCTGAGCGTTGATTTTCGCAAAGGCCCCGAGCACGCCAGCTATCTGATCACTCACTTGGATCTCCCCGGCTACACACCCGCACAAAAACGGTTATTGGCTGCATTGTTAAAAAACCAACAAGGGCCTGTGGATTTAGCGCCACTTAGCCAACAAAATGCACTACCTGTGCAACAGGCCTACTATTTGTGTCGTTTGCTTCGATTAGCCATTATTTTTGCCAGCCGCCGACGTGATGACACATTGCCCGCCTTAAGGTTAAACGCAAACGCAGACAGACTCACCATTATGTTGCCTTACCGTTGGTTATCGGAGCATCCACTGCGTGCAGAAAACTTGCAGCAAGAAGTTCAATGGCAAGGATATGTAAATTGGAGATTAGAGCTGGAAGAACGTAATAGTTCGAATTGTTAATATATTCTGGGGCTGTTTATCTTTAATGGTCAATTCTTATTCGAATTAAAGCCATTTTAGGCAATGGGAGAGGTTCGCCGCCGAGTGAACTCGGCAAGAGCCTCCTCTCAACGCAGCATCCAATAAGTGAAACGTGTTTTAATCCAACCCGTAGGGCAGCGTTTTAAGCATCATACTTCATCCACATAATCGTCAGTCAAGTCAGATTGACGTGCCCATCCTTCGGATTGTTTTTTGGCCTTTTTAGCGGTAAAAATTAGCAGGAAAGATAAACAGCCCCGAGCTCTATTCTGGTGCCGAATTTCACCCAATGATTATCACTCGCTTTTCTTATTTAACCCCAAGCGCGCTTTAATGTCCGCCAGAGCAGACTGCCCTTTTTGCATACGTTCTTCGGCACTGACCACTTTGCGCTGTTGCTCCCATTCAAGATCATCTTGCGGTAATTCAAGTAGGAAGCGGCTAAGCTCAGGGCGGATTAATTCGCCATATTGGCGGCGCTCGCGGCAATGAGTGAAAAACAACTCTTTTTGCGCTCTAGTGATCCCTACATACGCTAAGCGGCGCTCTTCATCAATATTGTTCTCATCAATACTACTTTGGTGTGGAAGTAATCCTTCCTCCATACCCACCAAAAAGACATAAGGGAACTCAAGACCTTTGGATGCGTGCAACGTCATCAATTGAACTTGATCAGCTCCTTCATCATCTTCACCGCGCTCCATCATATCCCGTAATGTAAAACGAGTGACAATTTGGCTGAGTGTCATCGGCTCGTTCAACTCATCCCCTTCAACCATCTCACTCATCCATGTAAACAATTGATTGATATTTTTCATTCGCATTTCTGCGGCTTTAGTACTGGTTGATGTCTCATACAACCAGCTTTCATAATCCATTTCATGCAGTAAGTCACGTACCGCAATCAGTGGATCTCGTTCTGACGTTCGAACAATGCTTTCCATCTTTTGGGTAAAGCGTTGCAATGCTTCTAAACCTTTACCCTTAAGGGTTTGCTCTAGTCCTAAATCAAAACTGGCTTGATACAGGCTTTTACCCCGTTGATTCGCCCACTCCCCCAATTTCTGGATAGTTTTCGGGCCAATCTCTCGACGAGGTGTATTTACTATGCGTAAAAAAGCACTATCGTCCTCTGGGTTAGTAAGCACTCGCAAATACGCTAATAAATCTTTAATTTCCGGACGTGAAAAGAAAGATGTTCCACCTGAAATACGATAAGGAATACGGTTTTGCATCAACATTTTTTCAAAGATGCGAGACTGATGATTACCGCGATATAAAATCGCATAATCTTTATAATCCGTTTTGTTGATGAAGTGATGGGCAATAAGCTCACCTATCACTCGTTCCGCTTCATGATCTTCATTATTTGCTGTTAACACTTTTAATGGCGCACCGTAACCCAGCTCTGAAAAAAGTTTCTTTTCAAATACATGAGGATTATTGGCAATTAAAATATTCGCCGCTTTTAAAATACGTCCTGAAGAACGGTAATTTTGCTCAAGCTTAATCACATTCAACTTAGGAAAATCTTGACTGAGTAACACCAAATTTTGCGGTCTTGCACCACGCCAAGAATAAATCGATTGGTCGTCATCTCCAACGACTGTAAACCGAGCGCGTTGGCCCACCAGCAATTTCACTAATTGATATTGGCTAGTATTAGTATCTTGGTATTCATCCACCAGCAAATAACGGATTTTTTGCTGCCAGCGCTCACGCACTTCTTCATTTTGAGTTAAAAGAACCGTCGGTTTACTAATTAAGTCATCAAAATCCAGCACGTTGCAGCTTTTTAGATGTAATTCATAACGGCGATAACATTCTGCAAAATGATGTTCTTTTTCCGTTCGAGCTTGCCCGACAACTTGTTGTGGCGAGATCAGATCGTTTTTCCAATTTGAGATCGCAGAGATCAGCTGCTGTAACAGGTCTTTATCTTCTTCAAGTAAATCAAAGGTCAATTCTTTAAGTAACGCCATTTGGTCTTGATCATCAAACAACGAAAAGTTGGCTTTAATACCTAACGCCTTATATTCCCGCTTAATAATTTCCAAGCCCAATGTATGGAAGGTGGAGATGATTAACCCACGTGCCTCTTTTTTACCTAGAGTTTGTGCCACACGTTCTTTCATTTCACGTGCGGCTTTATTGGTAAAAGTTACTGCGGCAATCTGCCGAGGTTGATAGCCACATTTGCGGATCAAGTGCGCAATTTTATTAGTAATAACACGAGTTTTACCTGATCCGGCTCCCGCCAATACAAGGCAAGGGCCATCGACAAATTCAACTGCCTGTTGCTGGCTTGGGTTTAATCGCATGGTTTTCTACGTCACTCTTATCTAGCGCCAAAAGATACTGAACCGAATTGTAGCAGAAACCAGACCAACTCTTGAGCCGTTAATTTTCTCAATTTATAAAAAACAAAAAACCACATCATTCATCAGAACGATATGGTTGCCTTGTTCTTTTATGACATCAATATATTTTTCTAAATTTATAAAAAACAAAAAACCACATCATTCATCAGAACGATATGGTTTGCTTTGTTCTTTTATGACATCAGTATATTTTTCTAAATTTATAAAAAACAAAAAACCACATCATTCATCAGAACGATATGGTTTGCTTTGTTCTTTTATGACATCAATATATTTTTCTAAACTATTCGCGTTAGAGGAAGGCGGCAAAGGAGGTTATCTCAAGGAGCATACAAAAGTATGTGACTTGGGTAACCGAGTGCAGCCAACGCACCTATCACGCGAAGAGTGACGAAAAATTAGTTGGCGACAGCGATCTTCTTCATATCCGTCATATACCCACGTAACGTCTTACCGATTTTCTCAATAGGGTGATTACGGATTGCCTCATTGATATCGCGTAATTGTGCGTTATCTGTACCATTATCAGCAACTGGCTTCGCTAAATCGCCTGCTTGTAATTTAGCCATAAAGTCTTTCAACATCGGCATAACTGCAAATGAGAACAGGTAGTTACCGTATTCCGCTGTATCTGAAATAACGACGTTCATTTCATACAAACGCTTACGAGCGATGGTATTAGCAATCAGTGGCAATTCATGCAGTGACTCATAATATGCAGATTCTTCTAAAATGCCCGCTTCTAACATCGTCTCGAACGCTAATTCAACACCTGCTTTAACCATCGCAACTAACAGGACACCATGGTCGAAATACTCTTGTTCTGCAATTTTACCATCATATTCTGGGTAGTTTTCAAACGCAGATTTACCTGTTTCTTCACGCCATGCCAACAAGTTTTTGTCATCATTTGCCCAGTCAGCCATCATCGTTGCAGAGAACTCACCAGAGATGATGTCATCCATATGTTTTTGGAACAGAGGTGCCATGATAGTTTTCAACTGCTCAGACAGCGCGTATGCACGTATTTTTGCAGGGTTAGATAAACGATCCATCATCAACGTGATACCGCCTTGTTTCAGCGCTTCAGTAATCGTTTCCCAACCAAATTGAATTAATTTACCTGCATAGCCCGGTTCAACACCGTCCGCAACCATTTTGTCATAACTCAGTAACGCACCCGCCTGTAACATACCGCATAGGATAGTTTGCTCTCCCATCAGGTCAGACTTAACTTCTGCAACAAATGAAGATTCCAGCACACCGGCACGATGCCCACCCGTCGCAGCTGCCCATGCTTTAGCAATCGCCATCCCTTCTCCTTTCGGATCATTTTCTGGATGAACAGCAATCAGCGTTGGAACACCAAAGCCACGTTTATATTCTTCACGGACTTCAGTACCTGGACATTTTGGAGCAACCATCACAACAGTAATGTCTTTACGAATTTCTTCGCCCACTTCAACAATGTTGAAACCGTGTGAATAGCCCAGTGCTGCGCCTTGCTTCATCATAGGCTGAACAGCACGAACAACGGTAGAGTGTTGTTTGTCTGGCGTTAAGTTAATAATTAAGTCCGCCGTTGGGATCAATTCTTCATACGTACCGACTTTAAAGCCGTTTTCTGTTGCTTTGCGCCATGAAGCACGCTTTTCGCTGATCGCTTCTGCACGTAATGCATAAGCGATATCTAAACCAGAATCACGCATGTTCAGGCCTTGATTCAGACCTTGAGCACCACAACCGACGATGACGATTTTTTTCCCTTTCAGGTAGCCAGCTTCGTCCGCAAATTCTTCACGTTTCATAAAACGGCACTTGCCTAACTGAGCTAACTGCTCACGCAAATTCAATGTGTTAAAATAATTCGCCATTGTCATACTCCATTGTTCTGTTGTGTTCGTTATGTCAGGCAAGTAATTTGCCTGTCGCTTATTTTTAAGCGTTTATGGATTTACTATATGCGATGTTTCGCATTGCTTAAATTGATATATTAACAATACAATGTTGCAATATTCGCAACGTGGTTAATTACTTCATTAGAGGCCAAAATGGATATTCGTGATCTAAAACTTTTTTTGCATTTAGCGCAGAGTTGCCACTTTGGCCGAACATCCAAAGCGATGCATGTCAGCCCTTCAACACTGTCTAGGCAAATTCAGCGCCTAGAAGAGCAACTTGGCCACCCATTGTTTGTCCGTGATAACCGCTCGGTAAAACTTACACAAGCGGGCGAACATCTAAAACAATTTGCTCAACAAACCTTGTTGCAATATCAACAGTTACAACACGCCCTTAACCAACAAAGCCCTTCACTCAGTGGTGAGTTACACCTTTTTTGCTCCGTCACCGCCGCCTACAGTCATTTACCACAAGTTTTAGATAAGTTCCGTGCTTTACACCCGTTAGTCGAAATAAAGCTGACAACAGGAGATGCCGCTGATGCGGTTGAGAAAGTGGAAACTCACGAGGCAGACCTTGGTATCGCCGGTAAGCCTGAGCGTTTGCCTGATAATGTGCGTTTCACCAAAATTGGCGAAATCCCTCTAGTGCTTATTGCCCCATCGTTACCTTGCGCTGTACGCTCAATGGTAACTGAAAAAGAACCCGACTGGTCAACAGTGCCATTTATCCTTCCTGAGCATGGCCCATCACGCAAACGTATCGAGTTATGGTTTCGCCGCCATCACATCAATAATCCGGTGATTTATGCCACGGTATCGGGTCATGAAGCGATTGTCTCAATGGTCGCGCTTGGCTGTGGTATTGCCTTGATCCCAAGTGTTGTCGTGGATAACAGCCCTGAGCCGGTTCGTAGCCGTATCTCACAGCTCGACAATATTTCGATGGTAGAACCTTTTGAACTCGGCGTTTGCCTATTAAGCAAACGCCTGAACGAACCATTAATTAAGGCATTTTGGGCCTTACTCCCAGACAACTCAATCTAAGATTTTCTGGCTCTCTTGTGGTGCTAGGAAAAAGCGAAAAGACGGGTTGCCGGTCTCATCGTGATACTCATACCCTAGCGCATCAAGGTGTCGGTCAAAACGCACTTCTGGTCCTGCAAGCTCAAATGCCGCCAGCACTCGCCCATAATCTGTACCATGACTACGGTAATGAAAAAGCGTAATATTCCAGTGTGTTCCAAGTGTTTCTAAGAATCTCAGCAACGCTCCTGGGGACTCTGGAAATTCAAAGCTAAACAATCTTTCATCTAATGGTTTTGATGGGCGACCACCTATCATATAACGCACATGAAGCTTTGCCATTTCGTCATCAGATAAATCATTGACTTCATAGCCATGGCTTCTGAGTTCTTGGATAATTTCCGCGCGTTCACCATCACGACCACTTAAACGTACCCCAACAAAAATGCATGCTTGATCAGGATCTGCATCCGTATAACGGTAATTAAATTCAGTGATTGCACGGTGACCTAATAGCTGGCAAAAGCGTAAAAAACTGCCTTTTTGCTCAGGAATAGTCACCGCCAGCAGTGCTTCTCGTTGTTCACCAATTTCACAGCGTTCAGAAACATAACGCAGTCCGTGGAAATTCATATTCGCACCGGACAATATATGCGCTAAACGCTCCCCTTTGATGTTGTGCTGTTGCACATATTTTTTCAGCCCCGCCAGTGCCAACGCACCTGAGGGTTCCGCAATGGCACGGACATCTTCAAAAATATCTTTCAGTGCTGCACAAATAGAGTCGCTATCTACCGTGATAACGTCATCAACGTATTGTTGACACAACCTAAAGGTTTCATCACCAATACGTTTAACCGCAACCCCTTCTGCAAATAAACCGACACGCGGTAAATCAACAGGATGACCTGCTGCTAATGCAGCTTTCAAACAGGCGGCATCTTCCGCTTCAACGCCAATGATTTTAATTTCTGGCATCAATTGTTTGATGATAACCGCCACCCCCGCGATTAAGCCCCCTCCCCCCACGGGGATAAAAATACGGTCTAAATGTACGTCTTGCTGTAATAACTCCAACGCAATTGTTGCTTGCCCAGCAATGACAGATGGATGGTCAAAAGGGGGAACAAAGGTATAACCCTCTTCTTCGGCCATGGCGATCGCTTTCGCCTTTGCCTCATCAAAATTCGCACCATGTAAAATGGCTTCGCCCCCAAAACTACGAACGGCATCCACTTTGATATCTGCGGTTGCCACTGGCATGACAATTTTGGCTTTAACACCAACACGGCTTGCCGACAGGGCTACACCTTGCGCATGGTTTCCTGCCGACGCAGTGACAACCCCTTTAGCTTTTTGCTCTTCCGTTAAACTGGCGATCATGGCATAAGCCCCCCGCAACTTAAAGCTGTGTACGGGCTGCCTATCTTCGCGTTTAACTAAAATCGTATTACCTAAACGTGCAGAAATTTTATCCATTTGTTGAAGCGGCGTAACTTGAGCCGCTTCATAGACCGGCGCACTGAGCGCCGCCTTTAAATAATCAGCACTTGTCGGTACTGCGGGTAATGGTTTTGCCGCTGCCACATCATCCCCCTAATTTAGACTTATCGCGTACAGCGCCTTTGTCTGCACTGGTTGCTAAGGAAGCATAGGCACGCAAAGCAAAAGAGACGTCGCGCTGGCGATCACGTGGTGTGAAAGCTTTATCACCACGTGCTAATTCAGCTTCGCGGCGTTGATTAAGTTCACTTTCACTGACATCCAATACCATGGTTCTTTTGGGAATATTGATATCAATCATGTCGCCATCTTGAACCAGCGCTAATAAACCGCCACTTGCCGCTTCTGGCGAAATATGGCCAATTGACAAGCCTGAGCTACCGCCCGAGAAACGGCCATCAGTAATAAGTGCGCAACTTTTGCCGAGGCCCATCGATTTTAGGTAGGACGTTGGGT
This sequence comes from Providencia rettgeri, assembly GCF_041075285.1. Taxonomy (NCBI): domain Bacteria; kingdom Pseudomonadati; phylum Pseudomonadota; class Gammaproteobacteria; order Enterobacterales; family Morganellaceae; genus Providencia; species Providencia rettgeri. The sequence goes on from NZ_CP163512.1 coordinate 3,340,341, forward strand.
ATAGCATTTCCTGCATTCCCGGCCCACCTTTTGGCCCTTCATAGCGGATCACAACTACATCACCTTCCACGACTTTTCCACCTAAGATTGATTCAACGGCTTCATCTTGGCTTTCAAATACTTTTGCAGGGCCACGGAAAGTTAAGCTGCCCTCATCAACCCCTGCTGTTTTGACGATACAGCCATCTTCTGCAATATTTCCAAAAAGTACCGCCAGACCCCCGTCCAAACTATAAGCATTTTCAATATTACGAATACAGCCATTTTCACGATCAGTATCCAGTGAAGGCCAACGGCAATTTTGTGAAAATGCTTTCGTGGTGCGGATGCCCGCAGGTCCTGCGGAAAACATGGATTTCACACCCTCATCTTTCGTCAACATAACATCATATTGCGCCAATGTTTCTTGGAGAGTGAGACCTAAAATATTAGTGACATTTTCTTGCAATAAACCAGCTCGGCTCAGTTCACCTAAAATACCAATCACACCACCCGCACGGTGAACATCTTCCATATGGTATTTCTGTGTACTTGGTGCCACTTTGCATAAGTGAGGCACTTTGCGAGACAAACGGTCGATATCTTCCATCGTAAAATCAACATCGGCTTCTTGTGCTGCAGCCAGCAAATGGAGAACCGTATTTGTAGAGCCCCCCATAGCAATATCAAGCGTCATAGCATTTTCAAATGCCGCTTTATTGGCAATATTGCGAGGTAGCGCGCTTTCATCGTCTTTTTCATAATAGCGCTTTGTTAACTCAACAATGCGTTTACCCGCATTGATAAACAAGGTTTCACGATCTGCGTGAGTGGCTAATAACGAACCATTACCTGGCTGAGATAAACCTAGTGCTTCGGTTAAGCAGTTCATGGAGTTTGCAGTAAACATACCTGAACACGACCCACAAGTTGGGCAAGCGGAACGCTCAATTTGTTCACTATCCGCATCGCTCACATTTGGATTCGCCCCTTGGATCATCGCATCGACTAAATCCAATTTAATAATTTGGTCTGAAAGCTTGGTTTTACCTGCTTCCATCGGACCACCAGAAACAAAAATAACAGGAATATTAAGACGTAACGACGCCATTAACATTCCTGGGGTGATTTTGTCACAGTTAGAAATACACACCATGGCATCTGCACAGTGCGCATTAACCATATATTCGACAGAATCGGCAATTAATTCACGGGAAGGTAAGGAATACAGCATTCCGCCATGCCCCATGGCAATCCCATCATCAACTGCAATTGTATTAAACTCTTTCGCTACACCACCTGCATTTTCAATTTGCTCTGCAACCAGTTTTCCAAGATCGCGTAAATGCACATGACCAGGAACAAACTGAGTGAATGAGTTAACAACTGCAATAATGGGTTTTCCAAAATCAGCATCGGTCATCCCGGTCGCTCGCCACAATGCACGTGCCCCCGCCATATTACGACCATGAGTTGTTGTTGCTGAACGGTACTTAGGCATATCTTTAACTCCCGTGTTTAAAACAGGCGGGGAACGTCCGCCTGTAACATCTATTTTAATTTAATTATTAAGGGTTTACTGGATCTAACCAGCCCCATTTGTCTTCCGTTGTGCCATTAAATAAACCAAAGAATGCTTGTTGAATTTGCTTAGTCACTGGACCACAACGACCAATACCAACTTGAATACCATCAACACTGCGTACTGGGGTGATCTCTGCCGCAGTACCTGTCATAAATACTTCATCAGCAAGATAGAGGGACTCCCGTGATAGTGTTTGCTCACGGACTTCAATACCCAGATCTTTGGCCAACGTTAAAATCGCATCACGAGTAATGCCCGGTAATGCTGATGATGTGAAAGGAGGTGTATATAAAATCCCATCTTTCACTTCAAAAATATTTTCCCCAGCACCTTCTGAAAGATAGCCGTGAACATCTAAAGCAATACCTTCTTGATAACCATGGCGGCGTGCTTCGCTACCAACTAATAGAGAAGATAGGTAGTTACCGCCTGCTTTTGCCCCCGTAGGAATAGTGTTTGGTGCAACACGGTTCCACGAGGAAACCATCGCATCAATTCCCTGATCTAAGGCTTCTTCACCTAAATACGCCCCCCAAGGGAAAGCGGCTAAAATCACATCAGTGTTATAACCATTCGGCGGGTTAACTCCCATGCCAACATCACCGATAAAGATTAGTGGGCGAATATATGCGCTGACTAAGTTGTTTTTACGTAAAGTCGCACGGCAAGCTTCCATTAATTCTTCCACGCTATAGCTGACAGGCATACGGTAAATTTTTGCAGAATCGTGCAAACGTTGCATATGCTCACGGTGACGAAAAACCACAGGTCCTTTGTGAGAATCATAGCAACGGACGCCTTCAAATACTGATGTTCCATAATGCAGAGCATGAGACATTACATGAACCTTTGCATCAGCCCATGGCGTCATTTCACCGTTAAACCAAATAAAGTCAGCTTTCTTAGTCATTTTTATCTTCCTTACATTGCACTTTGTGTGCGTAATAGTCGTGATTCTTGTTGTAGCACTTCAACTTCTGTAATGTCGGAAAGCTTGGTTAACTGAGCACAAAGCTGAGTTAACGGCCTCTGACTACTTACAGTCAGTTCAATATTAACATTACCGCCATCTATTGATTGCCCCATATTCATGGCATTTATCTGAAATCCACGGTGGCGAGTGACCCTTAATATACGCTCTAAAACCTCAGGACGGAAACGGGCCAATATCGAGAGTTGATGTTGCATCATAATGGTTTCTCCATCATTTTTTCATTACTTGCCCCTGGTGGAACCAATGGCCAGACGTTTTCTAATTCATTAATTGATACCTGCAGTAAGTAGGCACCCTCGCTATTCAATAATTCATCTAATGCGGCATTTACTTCAGATTTATCAGTAATACGCTTCCCTTTAATACCAAAAGCACTCGCTAACGCAACGAAATCTGGATTATCTGTTAATATCGTTTCGCTGTACCGTTGTTCAAAAAACAATTCTTGCCACTGACGCACCATACCTAAACGCTGGTTATCCAATAAAAGAATTTTTACAGGCAATTGTTTACGTTTTATAGTGCCTAACTCTTGAACATTCATCATGAATGAACCATCACCAGAGACACAAACAACGGTATCTTCCGGCCTAGCAACTTGTGCGCCAATTGCTGCTGGGATACCAAATCCCATCGTGCCTAATCCACTTGATGTTAAAAAATTTTCAGGAGCATCCACAGTAATGTGTTGTGCTGCCCACATTTGGTGCTGCCCTACATCTGTCGTAACAACAGTGTTTGGCTTCATTTTATCCGACAGTTGTTTCAATAAGAGTGGTGCATAAATAGGCTCCCCAGGATGGTCATAACGCCACCCAAACTCTTTTTTCAACTGCTGAACTTCCGCTTGCCAAGGTGTAATTGTCTTTTTCAGTATTAATTTAGGTAATAACGCTTTTGCATCACCGTGCAAGGCCACATGAGTTTGGCGTAATTTATCTAGCTCAACATGGTCAATATCGATATGGATCACTTTGGCATTTGGCGCAAAGGTATTTAATTTCCCTGTAACACGATCATCAAAACGAGCACCAACTGCAATCAGTAAATCACAGCGTTGTACCGAAATATTAGCGGCTTTCGTACCGTGCATTCCTAGCATTCCCAAATAATTTTCATCCGCTGGATCGACAGCACCTAACCCTTTTAACGTTGAAACAGAAGGTAATCCCGTGTAGGCAATAAACTCGCGTAACTCAGAAACTGCACCTGACATCCCGACACCGCCACCGATGTACAACATGGGTTTTTCTGATTGCTCTAGCAATGCTCTCGCTTGCTGTATTTCAACTTCAGGAGATGGCATTTCTTGTTCTACAGGCATTAAAAAAGGTGAAAGCTCTGCGTGTTGCAGCTGAATATCTTTCGGAATATCAATCAGTACAGGCCCAGGACGTCCACTATTTGCGATTGCGAAAGCTTCAGCAAGGACACGAGGTAAATCCTCTATCGACTCAACTAAAAAGCTATGTTTTGTGCAGGCTAAAGAGAGTCCTAACACATCAATTTCCTGAAAAGCATCCGTTCCAATAAACTCAGAAGCCACTTGCCCTGTTATAGCAACAACAGGAACCGAGTCTAACAGTGCATCCGCTAATCCAGTGATTACGTTTGTTGCACCAGGTCCTGACGTAGCGATACAAACCCCTGTTTTACCTGTTGAGCGCGCATAACCAATTGCCGCAATGACTGCGCCTTGCTCGTGTCTGCACAATAAATGCTCCACACCACCATCATATAATGCATCGTAAACTGGCATAATTGCCCCACCGGGGTAACCAAAAACAGTATCAACCCCCTGAGTTCGTAACGCTTGAACTAACCATTGTGCTCCGTTCATGCTTTTCTCCTGTCCGCCTATGCTCTATCCATTTGTATTTATTATGTTTTATTTACTATCAGGGCATTAACAAATATTCACGTCAAAAAAAACCCCGCGCCTTTCGGTGCGGGGTTCTCGTAAGATCTGGCTGTTATTTTAGCCTTCGTCGTCCAAGTGCAGCCCCGCACGGTGGGATAATAATCACCACCACGCTAATAATAATTAGGCTAACTGCTTGGATAAATGCGTTCATGAGTTTTACTTTTTTTAACTTTATTTGTTGTCCTTATTAAAGAGTTATCATTTTAAAATAGCTTTGACAACTTTTATTTCGTTTATTTATTATCAAAATATTTATCTTCAATAAAATCAAAGCATTAAAATAAATTCAAAATAATATGCTAACAAATAAACGAAAAACCAGTGATTACCCACAAACTCAGCAGGATAATCAGCTACATCCCCCATTCTCCATCAATGGAAATGGGTTGATATCACCTAACCTAATTGATTACTTTTTCTTAACATTATCCAAGAGACTGTCAAAATATATCCTTTTCAAAAAGACCTTAAACCTAGAAATATCAGCTTCTTAATGCGCTTCCCAAGAAAATGGAATAGATAAGTAACTAAACAAATAAATTATCGAGCCGCTTCGCAAATACTATTTTTTAGTCTTAAAAGTCAGCTTGTTTTTAACAGAATATTACTCTGATAATTGTATCGGAGGTTTTATGGCACTAGCGATTGTTTATACTAGAGCTTCAATAGGCATGGAGGCACCTCTTGTCACTGTTGAAGCACATATTAGTAATGGGCTTCCAGGCCTAACATTAGTCGGTTTACCCGAAACGGCAGTCAAAGAATCGAGAGATAGGGTCAGAAGTGCACTACTAAACAGTGGGTTCGAATATCCCGCAAAAAAAATTACGGTAAATTTAGCACCTGCGGATTTACCCAAGGAAAGTGGTCGTTACGACCTTGCAATTGCAATCGCTATACTCGCCTCATCAGGTCAGATATCACATGATATTTTAAACAAGCATGAGTTTTTAGGCGAACTCGCGCTTTCTGGTGATATACGCTACGTCAACAGCGCTATTCCGGCGGCACTAGCTGCATTAAAACAGCAACGAATATTAATTATTTCAACAAAAAATCAGCATCAATTGAATCTGTTGCCTGATAACAGTGTTCAGTTCGTAAACTCTCTACTCGAACTTTGTCATTATTTTCATGGAAATAATAAACTTGCGTTTAATTGCCAGATAAAACAACCACGACCATGTACTAAAAATGGAAATAATATCAATGATATTATAGGGCAAGAGCAAGGTAAGCGAGCACTCGAAATTTGTGCAGCTGGGGGACATCACTTACTCCTTTTAGGTCCTCCTGGAACGGGAAAGACAATGCTCGCTAGCCGACTTATTACATTATTACCCGTTCTTACGCCTCAGGAAGCGCTAGAAGTCGCTTCGCTACATAGTTTAAGCCAAACGACTCAAAATGCCATAGATTGGCCAACAAGGCCATTTAGAGCCCCTCATCATAGCGCATCAGTGGCAGCTCTCATTGGTGGTGGTTCGCTACCTAAGCCCGGAGAAATTTCACTCGCACATCATGGAATTCTATTTCTAGATGAATTACCTGAGTTTAGTCGTGCCGTCTTAGATTCATTAAGAGAACCTCTTGAATCAAGAGAAATCAGTATCTCTAGAGCGAAAGCAAAAGTCTGTTATCCTGCGAACTTTCAACTTGTTGCCGCACTAAATCCAAGCCCTACCGGGCACTATCAAGGAGCAATGAGCCGTTCCTCACCAGTATGTATTTTGCGCTACCTTTCCCGCATATCAGGTCCATTCTTAGATCGCTTTGACCTTTCCATTGAAATACCTTTGTTGCCCATAGGTTCACTCAGCAATCCCACTAACCAAGGAGAAACTAGCGAACAAATACAACTGCGTGTTATTCATGCAAGAAATAAACAGCTAGAGCGAGCGGGGAAAATAAATAACTTACTAACATCGAAAGAAATAACACAATTTTGTTCTCTAAAAACCAAAGACGCTTTATTCTTAGAGGATGCACTAAACAAGTTAGGTCTTTCCATCCGGGCTTGGCATAAAATCTTAAAGGTTTCTCGGACTATTGCAGATCTTAATGAATGCTCAAATATTGAGCGAGAGCATTTATTAGAAGCGCTTGGGTATCGAGCAATGGATAAGTTATTGCTTCATTTGCAAAAACAAGTAAGCTGAGCGGAGGAGAAATAACATATTATTTATCGTACAAAATAAAGGGACCGAAGTCCCTTATCTTATACGATGGTAATATTAGTCATCTGTATCAGTGTAGTCTTCCGATGGATCTATCTGTGGTTTACCACCAGACAACGTATGGAAGCGTTTTGGACGATTAATACGACTAGAGTATTTTACCCAAACTTTTTCTTCCGGGGTAACAGGTTCACGCTCACCGCGGCAAACAGCAACGAAGAGTTTCTCCTCATCAGTTTGTGCTGTGCGTTTACCAGTATCAAGCTCATTAAAAGCTTGACCAAGGCGCTCAAGTAACTGAGCCTCTTTAATGGTGAAATCACCATGACGAGAAAAACCACGTGGGTAATGCTTGTTATCAAAAAAACGATTAGTCGTGATGAAGCTTTCTGCCATCTGACACACTCCTAACTTATTGCAGTCAAACTCTATATGGCGCGGAGTATTAGACAGCATTGACAATCTGTAAAACAAAACATTTAAATCATCACGACAAAAATAATTGGAGATGTATGTGGACAGCGAGTTATTGAGAACTTTTTTAGAGGTAAGCAAGACTAGGCACTTCGGTAGAGCCGCAGAATCACTCTACTTAACGCAATCTGCTGTCAGCTTTCGTATCAGGCAGTTAGAGACTCAACTAGGGACTAGCTTATTCACTCGCCACCGAAATAATATTCGACTAACTGCTGCGGGTGAGCGATTAGTACCCTATGCCGAATCTTTAATGAACACTTGGCTACAAGCCAAAAAAGAAATTTCTCATGCATCACAGCATACTGAACTTTCAATTGGTGCCACGGCTTCATTGTGGGAAGGCTACCTCACTGATTGGGTAGAAGCGCTGTATACTCAACATGATGAATTACGATTAGAAGCCCGTGTTTCTACCCGCCAATCACTTGTAAAACAATTACACTCAAGAGAATTAGATTTACTGATAGCCACTGAACCACCCAAAATGGATGAATTCGAAAGTACCATCATTGGGGCTATCGAGCTTCAACTCATGGCTTCACAAAAAAATATCGCCCTGACAAATTACAACTACATAAAGCTAGAATGGGGAGCTGATTTTCATCCCAAAAATGAATCAGCACTAACTCAAGATGATACGCCAGTGATGATCACAACATCTGCCCATATTACACGTCAATTACTTCCTGTATCACTTTCAGCGGCATTTTTACCTGCTCATTGGGTAAATCAGTATCCTGCGCTAAAAACGCTGTCAGAAACATCCATAACTAAGCCATTATATGCAGTATGGCTACAAAAAAATGATCAACAGGCCCTTATTAATCAATTGATTAAAACACCAATAAAAAATGCACCATTACAACTAGCAGAATAAACAGGATGAGTGAACGATTTCATCCTGTTTATTACTGGTCATTTCAGCATTGATGATTCTTCTAAGATATATTCAATCCGTTAAACGCACGTCAAAAAGCTGTAAAACAGAGCTTAAAAGGCATTTTTGTCCAGAAATAAGCGCAAATTGATGTTCATCATACCCACATTATCAATTTAATTTTCTGAATCCTTTTAGCTGTAAAAATCAGTAGGAAAGATAAACAGGTTCTAAAAACATTCAGGAATAAAAATTACGTCAATATTGTTTTTAACAGGCTTGATGAATACAAAAGAGAAAGTACTGAATGAGGGAAAACAGGTAACAGGAAGAATTTAACAAAGAAAATTATCACAATCTAGATAAAGAAAAACCCGATTAATATAACCGGGTTATCAATAGATACTTCTTTTATTATTACTTAATTGGTAACTGGCAGGGGCGGAGAGACTCGAACTCCCAACACCCGGTTTTGGAGACCGGTGCTCTACCAATTGAACTACGCCCCTAAATTAAGTGGCGGAACGGACGGGACTCGAACCCGCGACCCCCTGCGTGACAGGCAGGTATTCTAACCAACTGAACTACCGCTCCACTTATTCTTTCGCCTTTCGGCTGCTTATTATGAAATCTCACAATAAGGCTTTAATTTAATGTCTGGCAGTTCCCTACTCTCACATGGGGAGACCCCACACTACCATCGGCGCTACGGCGTTTCACTGCTGAGTTCGGCATGGGGTCAGGTGGGACCACCGCGCTATTGCCGCCAGACAAATTCTGTCTCTTCCCGTTTAGTTATCTTTCACTAAACCAGAAGTGCAATCTTGAACAAGCTGTTGTGTCCTTCACCTTTCGGCTTCTCACCCTCTTGAAAATCAACACACTCTCTCTAAAACACCTTCGGTGTTGTCAGGTTAAGCCTCACGGTTCATTAGTATTGGTTAGCTCAACGTATCGCTACGCTTACACACCCAACCTATCAACGTCTTAGTCTTAAACGTTCCTTTAGGACCCTCTAAGAGTCAGGGAAGACTCATCTCAAGGCAAGTTTCCCGCTTAGATGCTTTCAGCGGTTATCTTTTCCGCACTTAGCTACCGGGCAGTGCCATTGGCATGACAACCCGAACACCAGTGGTGCGTCCACTCCGGTCCTCTCGTACTAGGAGCAGCCCCTTTCAATCTTCCAACGCCCACGGCAGATAGGGACCGAACTGTCTCACGACGTTCTAAACCCAGCTCGCGTACCACTTTAAACGGCGAACAGCCGTACCCTTGGGACCTACTTCAGCCCCAGGATGTGATGAGCCGACATCGAGGTGCCAAACACCGCCGTCGATATGAACTCTTGGGCGGTATCAGCCTGTTATCCCCGGAGTACCTTTTATCCGTTGAGCGATGGCCCTTCCATTCAGAACCACCGGATCACTAAGACCTACTTTCGTACCTGCTCGAGCCGTCACTCTCGCAGTCAAGCTGGCTTATGCCTTTGCACTAACCGCATGATGTCCGACCATGCTTAGCCAACCTTCGTGCTCCTCCGTTACTCTTTGGGAGGAGACCGCCCCAGTCAAACTACCCACCAGACACTGTCCGCACCCCGGATCACGGGGCAACGTTAGAACATCAAACATTAAAGGGTGGTATTTCAAGGTTGGCTCCACGCAGACTGGCGTCCACGCTTCTAAGCCTCCCACCTATCCTACACATCAAGGCTCAATGTTCAGTGTCAAGCTATAGTAAAGGTTCACGGGGTCTTTCCGTCTTGCCGCGGGTACACTGCATCTTCACAGCGAGTTCAATTTCACTGAGTCTCGGGTGGAGACAGCCTGGCCATCATTACGCCATTCGTGCAGGTCGGAACTTACCCGACAAGGAATTTCGCTACCTTAGGACCGTTATAGTTACGGCCGCCGTTTACTGGGGCTTCGATCAAGAGCTTCTCCTTACGGATAACCCCATCAATTAACCTTCCAGCACCGGGCAGGCGTCACACCGTATACGTCCACTTTCGTGTTTGCACAGTGCTGTGTTTTTAATAAACAGTTGCAGCCAGCTGGTATCTGCGACTGGCTTCAGCTCCATGAGTAAATCACTTCACCTAATGCCAGCGTGCCTTCTCCCGAAGTTACGGCACCATTTTGCCTAGTTCCTTCACCCGAGTTCTCTCAAGCGCCTGAGTATTCTCTACCTGACCACCTGTGTCGGTTTGGGGTACGATTAATGATAATCTAGAGCTTAGAGGCTTTTCCTGGAAGCGGGGCATGAGCTACTTCGCCACCGTAGTGACTCGTCATCAGATCTCAGTGTATAGTGAACCGGATTTGCCTAATTCACCCACCTACATCCTTAAACCGGGACAACCGTCGCCCGGCCAGCCTAGCCTTCTCCGTCCCCCCATCGCAATTATCACCAGTACGGGAATATTAACCCGTTTCCCATCGACTACGCATTTCTGCCTCGCCTTAGGGGTCGACTCACCCTGCCCCGATTAACGTTGGACAGGAACCCTTGGTCTTCCGGCGTGCGGGTTTTTCACCCGCATTATCGTTACTTATGTCAGCATTCGCACTTCTGATACCTCCAGCATACCTCACAGTACACCTTCACAGGCTTACAGAACGCTCCCCTACCCAACGAACGTATCCTTAAACTGACTTGCCGTGCGTTACCGCCTCGACTTTGATGAACGCATTGACGTCACTGCGTTCCGTCAATCGTTTTGATACATTGCAGTACCACTTAATCAGTTTAAGTGATACGTTCGCTGCCGCAGCTTCGGTGCATAGTTTAGCCCCGTTACATCTTCCGCGCAGGCCGACTCGACCAGTGAGCTATTACGCTTTCTTTAAATGATGGCTGCTTCTAAGCCAACATCCTGGCTGTCTGAGCCTTCCCACTTCGTTTCCCACTTAACTATGACTTTGGGACCTTAGCTGGCGGTCTGGGTTGTTTCCCTCTTCACGACGAACGTTAGCACCCGCCGTGTGTCTCCCGTGATAACATTCTTCGGTATTCGTAGTTTGCATCGAGTTGGTAAGTCGGGATGACCCCCTAGTCGAAACAGTGCTCTACCCCCGAAGATGAGTTCACGAGGCGCTACCTAAATAGCTTTCGGGGAGAACCAGCTATCTCCCGGTTTGATTGGCCTTTCACCCCCAGCCACAAGTCATCCGCTAATTTTTCAACATTAGTCGGTTCGGTCCTCCAGTTAGTGTTACCCAACCTTCAACCTGCCCATGGCTAGATCACCGGGTTTCGGGTCTATACCCTGCAACTCATTCGCCCAGTTAAGACTCGGTTTCCCTACGGCTCCCCTATTCGGTTAACCTTGCTACAGAATATAAGTCGCTGACCCATTATACAAAAGGTACGCAGTCACCCCATCCTCAAATGTCCCGCTTGCCTTGCCGTCCAATCTTGCCCGATTTTTTAACTTCCGCTGCTCATGGACTTCTATGTCCACTGCGCGGCGGCTTGAAAAAATCGACCAACCTTGTTAGCCAATGCTGCGCTGCTCTTGTGGTGGTGTTTTAAGCCATCACTCAATTGCCGAGGCACTTGAGTGATGGGGCTCCCACTGCTTGTACGTACACGGTTTCAGGTTCTATTTCACTCCCCTCGCCGGGGTTCTTTTCGCCTTTCCCTCACGGTACTGGTTCACTATCGGTCAATCAGGAGTATTTAGCCTTGGAGGATGGTCCCCCCATATTCAGACAGGATAACACGTGTCCCGCCCTACTCGTCGAGTTCACAACACCAACACCTTCGGATACGGGGCTATCACCCTTTACTGCCGGACTTTCCAGACCGTTCTCCTGATGCTGATGCTGATTAAGACTCTGGGCTGCTCCCCGTTCGCTCGCCGCTACTAGGGGAATCTCGGTTGATTTCTTTTCCTCGAGGTACTGAGATGTTTCAGTTCCCTCGGTTCGCCTCGTTTGACTATGGATTCATCAAACGATAGTGCAACGAATTGCACTGGGTTTCCCCATTCGGATATCGTCGGTTATAACGGTTCATATCACCTTGCCGACGCTTTTCGCAGATTAGCACGTCCTTCATCGCCTCTGATTGCCTAGGCATCCACCGTGTACGCTTAGTCGCTTAACCTCACAACCCGAAGGTGTCTTTTCGTGTCATTCTGACGGGTAATGGCTGCGCGTGCATCGATTCTATGTTGGGCAGTGCTCGCAATGCTCACGTACTCATGTACGCTGCGCTTGCTGTGCGCTGGCCGCCTTGAATCGCTGACTGCTCGCTCATTACGTTTTGCCATCATGACAAAGAACATCTTGAGTTGAGATTTTTGAGAGACTCTCACATCGTTTAAGCGATAAACGATGTGCGTTGTTTCAATTTTCAGCTTGTTCCAGATTGTTAAAGAGCATAATTGTTAAACCTACTATACTGTAATAGGCTTAATCATTATTGAGTAAAAGCTATCGCGAGCACCGCACAACACAGAAATGTTGACGCGCAGCCTTTCGATATCCTGAAGTGGCGTCCCCTAGGGGATTCGAACCCCTGTTACCGCCGTGAAAGGGCGGTGTCCTAGGCCTCTAGACGAAGGGGACAACAAGTTCTTCAGTCAATCTTAGATTGGCTTTACTCTCTATTTCATCAGACAATCTGTGTGAGCACTTCACAAGTACACTTCAATGGTAAGGAGGTGATCCAACCGCAGGTTCCCCTACGGTTACCTTGTTACGACTTCACCCCAGTCATGAATCACAAAGTGGTAAGCGCCCTCCCGAAGGTTAAGCTACCTACTTCTTTTGCAACCCACTCCCATGGTGTGACGGGCGGTGTGTACAAGGCCCGGGAACGTATTCACCGTAGCATTCTGATCTACGATTACTAGCGATTCCGACTTCATGGAGTCGAGTTGCAGACTCCAATCCGGACTACGACGTACTTTATGAGTTCCGCTTGCTCTCGCGAGGTCGCTTCTCTTTGTATACGCCATTGTAGCACGTGTGTAGCCCTACTCGTAAGGGCCATGATGACTTGACGTCATCCCCACCTTCCTCCGGTTTATCACCGGCAGTCTCCTTTGAGTTCCCGACCGTATCGCTGGCAACAAAGGATAAGGGTTGCGCTCGTTGCGGGACTTAACCCAACATTTCACAACACGAGCTGACGACAGCCATGCAGCACCTGTCTCAGAGTTCCCGAAGGCACTAAAGCATCTCTGCTAAATTCTCTGGATGTCAAGAGTAGGTAAGGTTCTTCGCGTTGCATCGAATTAAACCACATGCTCCACCGCTTGTGCGGGCCCCCGTCAATTCATTTGAGTTTTAACCTTGCGGCCGTACTCCCCAGGCGGTCGATTTAACGCGTTAGCTCCGGAAGCCACTCCTCTAGGGAACAACCTCCAAATCGACATCGTTTACAGCGTGGACTACCAGGGTATCTAATCCTGTTTGCTCCCCACGCTTTCGCACCTGAGCGTCAGTCTTTGTCCAGGGGGCCGCCTTCGCCACCGGTATTCCTCCACATCTCTACGCATTTCACCGCTACACATGGAATTCTACCCCCCTCTACAAGACTCTAGCTGACCAGTCTTAGATGCCATTCCCAGGTTAAGCCCGGGGATTTCACATCTAACTTAATCAACCGCCTGCGTGCGCTTTACGCCCAGTAATTCCGATTAACGCTTGCACCCTCCGTATTACCGCGGCTGCTGGCACGGAGTTAGCCGGTGCTTCTTCTGTCGGTAACGTCAATCGTTGATGATATTAGCATCAACGCCTTCCTCCCGACTGAAAGTACTTTACAACCCTAGGGCCTTCTTCATACACGCGGCATGGCTGCATCAGGCTTGCGCCCATTGTGCAATATTCCCCACTGCTGCCTCCCGTAGGAGTCTGGGCCGTGTCTCAGTCCCAGTGTGGCTGATCATCCTCTCAGACCAGCTAGGGATCGTCGCCTAGGTGAGCCATTACCTCACCTACTAGCTAATCCCATATGGGTTCATCCGATAGCGCAAGGACCGAAGTTCCCCTGCTTTGCTCCTTAGAGATTATGCGGTATTAGCCACCGTTTCCAGTGGTTATCCCCCTCTATCGGGCAGATCCCCATACATTACTCACCCGTCCGCCGCTCGTCAGCGGGAAGCAAGCTTCCCCTGTTACCGCTCGACTTGCATGTGTTAGGCCTGCCGCCAGCGTTCAATCTGAGCCATGATCAAACTCTTCAATTAAAAAGCTTGATGCTCAAAGAATTAAACTGTTAATCCAATCCGCTTATGTTCGGCTAACTTTGTCGGCTTCGTTGCGTTTTCCTCGCCGTACTTAAGTACTGTCTCGGAAATACTCACTCGCCTTCGCGTTATCCTTCCATAATCGAATTGTCACATTGTTAGTTCATATATGAATTAACGTGTTAGTCACTCTTCAAGACTTAAAATCAAATATTTTTTTGATAGCGTCCTGTGAGTGCCCACACAGATTGTCTGATAAATTGTTAAAGAGCGTTGCGACTGAATCTTTCGATTTTCGACTTCAAGGTCGTTGTCGCGAGGTGACGTATAATACGTTTTTCTTTCAGAAAGTCAAGTGTTTATTTTTAACTTTTTCTTTCTTCACACCTTGTTATCACTTACTTTTTTAAGTTTGGCTTAAGGTTTTCTTTTTCCAACCTCGCCACCGAAGCGGTTTGCCGTGACAACGGATGCGCATTATAGGGAGATGTCAGAATTACACAACCTTTTTTTTAAAAAAAAACACTATTTGGGGATAAAATCACCACTCTGCTTTTTTTAGCTTCATAATGATTATAAAAAGAACGTTTTCACTCCTATAATTCTTACTTTGACGCCGTTATTTAGTACATTAGATCACAGCGTGCTCATGATTTGTTTATTGTCCTCTATTTTTCATTTTTATGGTTACTGCGATGAATAAACCTTTACGACCTTACTTAGGTATTTACCCTTCAATCGGATCCCGAGTCTTTATTGACCCATCTTCCGTTGTTATTGGTGATGTACGATTAGCTGAAGATGTAAGTATTTGGCCTCTCTCCGTTTTACGTGGCGATGTAAACTATATTGTTATTGGCGCACGCACAAATATTCAAGATGGTTCCGTGCTACACGTAACGCATAAGTCCGCCAGTAACCCAGAAGGAAATCCATTAATTATTGGTGAAGATGTGACTATTGGGCACAAAGTTATGCTTCACGGTTGCACTATTGGTAATAGAGTATTAGTTGGAATGGGTTCAATCGTGATCGATGGTGCCGTTATAGAAGATGATGTAGTGATTGGTGCGAATAGTTTAGTTACCCAAGGTAAACACTTAGAATCTGGCTACTTATATATGGGTAGCCCAGCAAAAGCCATTCGAAAACTAACGGATGCTGAACTGACTCATTTACGTTATTCCGCCAATAATTATGTCGAATGGAAAAATAATTATTTATCTTCTGATAATACGTAAATTCCATTTTCATCATCAAAGCCTTGTGTAATCAAGGCTTCAAACTCTTCTTCTATATCCCAACGATTTTGTTGAAATAACATTAAAGCCGTTTCTTGCATTCCATATCGTTGAAATAAAAGAGATTGCGAAATCGTACATTCTGAAAGCAAGCCGCTAATTAGCACAGGAAAACGCACTACTCTAGATAATTCGTCCCATTCCTCCCTATCTGGAAATTGGATCAATTGATTCACGCTTTTAATTCCTTATATAAGGCAGATAAAACAGGTGCAATTTCGGGTAGGACTCCATGCCACAATTTAAACGAGAACGCTGCTTGCCCGACTAACATCCCTAGTCCATCAGCAATTTTTATGGCTTGATGTTGAGTCGCAAATTCAAGAAAGGGTGTTAATGTCCTTTGATAAAACATGTCATAACAAGCGACATCCTTCGTAAAAACAATTGGGTTGATTGCAGGGATCTCTCCGCTAACACCTGATGATGTCGCATTTATAATAAGATCAAAATCAGCACATTCGATCTTCTCGATCGCTTTTTTGCGAATTCTTCCTAATGATGAGAACTCGTTAACCAAAGTTTCTACTTTAGAGAATGTTCTATTTGTCAGTGTGATATCACAACCAAATTCTAACAATGGCAGCAATGCTCCACGTGTTGCTCCACCAGCGCCGATGATGAGTATCCTGCTATTTGGGTGCACAAACTCTAAACGCTGTAAGTCTAACAGCAACCCCATACCATCAGTATTGTCGCCAAGTAGTCGGTTATCATCAAGCTTCATTACCGTATTGACCGCACCACAAGTTTGGGCACGTTCCGTCAATTCTGAAACAGCTAGAAAAGCGCGTTCTTTAAATGGCAATGTGATGTTTGCGCCTTTTCCACCCTGTGAAAAAAAACCTGCCAAACTTTCTTCAAAGCTTTCTATTGGCGCTAAAATTTTTTCATATTCAAGATCAATCCCCGTTTGTTCTGCAAACATCCTATGTATAAACGGTGATTTACTGTGTTGAATAGGATTTCCAAAGACTGCAAACATTTCCATTAATTTTTACCCTTTACGATACAATTCGCCTGTCTTAGCATCCCTAATTTCGGATGGGTTTTGGCGACCACCAACAATGCCATCAAGAACAGGCACCCTGTCATTAAACTGAGCGATAACTTCTTCAGTCGTTCTGCATGGCTCAAACCCGCTTAGATTCGCGCTTGTTGATACTAATGGTTTGCCATAATGACGGCAAAGCTTTTTGACAAGTTCATGGTCGGTTACTCTTACAGCTAATGTATCAAACCGCCCCGTTAGCCATTTAGGTGTTGTCGCTTTAGCTGGGATCACCCACGTTACTGGTCCGGGCCATGTGGAAAACATCGCTTGCTTTTGTTCTTCCGTTAATTGTTCATCATCAATATAACCTTTTAATTGCTCATAATTATCAGCAATAAGAATCAACCCTTTTTCCCAAGGGCGCTGTTTAAGATCTAAAAGTTGATGAACGGCCGTCTCACTATCAGGATCACAACCTAAACCAAAAACAGCTTCAGTGGGATAGGCGATTACTTTTTCTTGTTTTAACGAAACAATAATACTCTCAATTGCAGGTGTAGATTCATTTGACATAGTTTTACTCATTATTCTTTTTGTTGCTTACCGCAGCGTTTGCTGGCACAAAATAATCTTACTCCCTGTCCCCCCCTTTTTTCCATCAATAATGGATATTCACAAAATACACATTTACCAACGATAGGTTTATTATTGAGAATAAACTGACAGTTAGGATAGTTATCACAGGCATAAAAAGTCTTCCCAAAACGGGATTTTCTTTGAAGTAAGTTGCCTTTTTGGCATTGTGGGCAAGGGGCTTTTGTTTCATCCGGCTTATCTATAAGCTCAATATGCTCACATTCTGGATAATGACTGCAACCAATGAACATGCCAAACCGACCTTGTTTTAATACCAAATCATGCCCACACTTTGGACAAAGTTGCCCATCTAACACCTTGACAATATGGCTTTCAATACTCGCCCTCAATGGACGCATATAGTGACATTGCGGGTAACTAGAGCATCCAAGAAAAGGCCCATGGCTGCTATTACGGATCACCAGCAGAGAATCGCACTCTGGGCAATGTTCCTTTTTATCTGTATCAAAAGGCAATGATTTCGACATTTTTTTCTCTTACCTTTAATCAATCACTTAATTAGCTTAGTCTGACATATCCACCACTACAGGCACGGATCACACCGTTAATTTCCATCTCAGTTAGAATCGAAACAACTTGAGTAATCGGCATCTGTACTTGAGCTGCAATAACATCCACTGGTGTAACTTGGTAGCCCACCACATCGAAAAGTTTATTTTCAGCTAAACCAAGCTGGGGGAGTGTGCCATTGTCTAGTTGTGAATCGATGGAAAGCTCAGATTGCACCCAATTTAGCCCATCCCTTAAGTGCTGTAAAATATCCTCAGCATCTACTAATAAATAGGCACCCTGCTGCAATAACCAATGGTTACCACCAAATGCAGGATTACCAAGCGGCGCAGGAAGTGTAAAAAGGTCACGATTTTGCTCAATAGCATAACGCGCCGTAATTAAAGAGCCACTTTTCATGCCTGCCTCTATTACCACTACCGCTTTACTTAGCCCACTAATAATTCGATTTCGCCTTGGAAACTGTTTTGGTAATGGCGGTGTATCTGGCCAATATTCTGAGACTAATGCCCCTTTTTCTTTTATTTGTTCGGCGAGTTCATAATGCTGCTTTGGGTAAATATTTGCCAAGCCACTTCCCAAAACAGCAATAGTCACTCCATTGTTATCCAAAACCGCTTTATGGCTTATCCCATCGATTCCTAACGCTAACCCGCTAGTAATTGAAGCACCATATTGGACAAAGTGCCTGACAAATTCAACTGTCCACTTTCTCCCATACTCACTCGCTTGCCGACTTCCCACTAAGGCAATTTGTTGTGTTATCAGAACGTCTTTTTTTCCTACCACAAAAAGCAAAAGTGGCGGGTGATGGATCTGCTTTAATAAAAATGGGTAAAGTGGGTCAGTAAAAGTAATCATTTGATTGCCCTTACCCATTAACCATTGCTGTACTTTTTCTAATCGGTACTTCGGTACATTAAGGAATTGTAATCTCTGTATTTCATTTAAACCACAGTGCTGTAAAGCTCGGTTACTGATTTTACTAAGCTGTTTTAGCTCATTAATCATTTTTACCGCATGAGTGGGTAATAATCGACTGACCTGAGACATTCTTAGCCATATTTCTTGGGGATTCATTTCGTCATCCTGACTGATTAGTGGATACGTTCTTCAGTGAACAAATCATAACCAATACTGTCAATATGATGGATAAATGTCTAGAATAGGCATTAATTCCCATTCACATTTTGGAAACTGCTCGAAAAATTTATGACAGTCTTAAACGTGTTACATTATCCAGACGAACGCTTACGCACAATTGCTAAGCCAGTCGAAAAAGTTGATGCGCAGATTCAACGCATTGTCGATGATATGTTCGATACCATGTACGAAGAAGAAGGTATTGGGCTTGCTGCTACACAAGTGGATATCCACCAGCGGATCATCGTTATTGACGTTTCTGAAACGCGTGACCAACGCTTAGTGATTATTAATCCTGAATTATTAGAGAAATCAGGTGAGACAGGAATAGAAGAAGGTTGCCTTTCTATCCCTGAGCAGCGTGGGTTTGTTCCGCGAGCAGAACAGGTCAAAATTCGAGCATTAGATTATAACGGCGAGCCTTTTGAGCTTGAAGCCGATGGCTTATTGGCTATTTGTATTCAGCATGAAATGGACCACCTTGTTGGTAAACTGTTTGTTGATTACTTATCGCCTTTAAAACGCCAGCGTATCCGCCAAAAAGTTGAAAAACTAGATAGGCTAAGAGCGAAAGAAGCCAAAAATAGTTAGCTGAGTGAATAGAAACAGGGAAATTAACGTGTCAGAATCATTAAAAATTATCTTTGCGGGAACACCCGATTTTGCAGCCAAACATTTAGCTGCTCTCCTTGAAACCCAACACCAAATTGTTGGCGTTCTTACTCGCCATGATAAACCCGCTGGTAGGGGGAAAAAACTGACGCCAAGTCCTGTAAAAGTGTTGGCTCAGCAGCATGATATTCCTGTATTTCAGCCTATCTCCCTAAGAGATGCAGAAAATCAACAATGGCTCAAAGATAGAAATGCTGACCTCATGATCGTCGTCGCATATGGATTGATTTTACCACAAGCCGTTTTAGATATTCCGCGCTTAGGTTGTCTGAATGTACATGGTTCTTTATTGCCTCGTTGGCGTGGAGCTGCGCCGATCCAACGTTCAATTTGGGCGGGAGACACTGAAACTGGCGTGACGATTATGCAAATGGATGCAGGGCTTGATACCGGTGATATGCTGTATAAAGCAGTATGCCCAATCACAGCAGATGACACGAGTGCGACGCTGTATGAGAAGCTCGCGATCACAGGACCCAAAGCTTTAATTCATACCGTTGATATGTTGGCTTCTGGTCAATGCACTGCTGAAAAACAAGACGATACTCTCGCCAACTATGCAGAAAAACTTTCTAAAGAAGAAGCGCGTATTGACTGGCAACAAGACGCCACACATATTGAACGTTGTATTCGCGCATTTAATCCGTGGCCGATGAGCTATTTTATGGTTCAGGAACAAATGATTAAAGTTTGGCGAGCTGAAGTGATAGAAGGTTCATCGGGTAAACGACCCGGAACAATAGTTAAAGCCGATAAAAATGGGATATGCATTGCCACAGGAAATGGCCTATTAAATATTACCCATTTACAACCACCAGGCAAAAAAGCGATGAGTTCACAGGATATACTAAACTCTCGCCGTGAATGGTTTACCCCAGAACAAATTCTAGATTAATTAATCTGTAAACTGCCTGAAATATCAGGCAGTTTTATTTCAGTAACTAAAAGACCCATCTTTATTTATGAAAAACACATACAATTTGCGTAGTCTTGCTGCCACTGCAATTAATCAGGTTCTTGATAATGGACAGTCATTAAGTACCGTTTTGCCTGATCTACAACGCAATATCAACGATAAAGACAAAGCACTATTACAAGAAATATGCTTTGGCGTACTACGCAATTTGCCTAAACTCGAATGGTTTATTAGCCAATTAATGGATAAACCACTTACAGGTAAACAAAGAACACTGCACTATCTGATTATGGTGGGGATCTATCAGCTCCTTTATACACGTATACCCGCTCATGCCGCATTAGCAGAGACGGTAAACGGTGCAGTCGCACTCAAACGCCCGCAGCTAAAAGGTTTAATTAATGGTGTATTGCGTTCTTTTCAACGCCAACAAGTCCAATTAGAAGAACGAATCGCTAATAACAATAGTCGATATTTACACCCAAGTTGGTTACTCAAACGGTTACAAACTGCCTACCCTAATGAATGGCAAACTATTATCGAAGCCAATAATCAACGACCACCGATGTGGCTAAGAGTCAATTCCCAACATCATACAACCAAACAATACCTGAACTTATTAGAACAAGCGCAGATAACCGCACACTTGCACCCAACTCATCCAAGTGCGATCCGATTAAACGAGCCAACCGCAGTGTCAAAATTGCCAGGCTTCGAAGACGGTTGGTCAACAATACAAGATGTATCCGCTCAAGGCTGTGCAGAAATGCTCGATCCACAAAATGGGGAAAGTATTTTAGATCTATGTGCCGCCCCTGGTGGCAAAACAACGCATATTTTAGAGCTCGCACCAAAAGCAAAGGTTTTGGCTGTAGATATTGATGAGACACGTCTTAAACGTGTAAAGGAAAATTTAAATCGCCTCAAGCAACATGCAACCGTTGTGCAAGGAGATGGTACCCAGCCAGAAAAATGGGCTCAAGAACAACAGTTTGACCGCATCTTGCTTGATGCGCCTTGTTCAGCGACGGGCGTTATCCGTCGTCATCCCGATATTAAATGGCTGCGTCGTGAGTCTGATATAAACGAACTTGCAGAATTACAGGCTAAAATCTTAGAAGCCATTTGGCCTTATCTAAAAACAGGTGGTACTTTACTGTATGCAACATGTTCTGTAATGCCTGAAGAAAACAGCCAGCAAATACAGAATTTCCTTGCTAAGCATATTGATGCACATCTAAATGATGGAACTCAGGCAGGGTTACAAATATTGCCAAGTGCCGAAGGCGGTGATGGCTTCTTTTATGCACGTTTAATAAAACAAGCACAATAATAAGTCGTTAGTTACCTAATATAGGAATATGCAATGAAGATCATTATTCTAGGCGCTGGGCAAGTAGGCGGCACACTTGCTGAAAATTTAGTTGATGAGAACAATGATATTACAGTAGTTGATACAGATGGTGATCGTCTGCGTCAGCTACAAGATCAATTCGATCTACGAGTCGTCAATGGCCATGGTTCACATCCGCGGGTGCTTCGTGATGCAGGAGCCGAAGATGCTGATATGTTAGTCGCGGTGACAAACTCTGACGAAACAAATATGGTTGCTTGTCAAATTGCATATAGTCTATTTAATACGCCAAATAAAATTGCACGTATTAGAGCCACCGAATATATCCGTGAGGCGGATAAGCTATTTCTTCCAGAACAAATCCCTATTGACTATTTGATCTCCCCTGAACAATTAGTCATTGATTACATCTACAAACTTATTCAATACCCCGGTGCACTACAGGTTGTTAATTTTGCAGAAGGTAAAGTCAGCATTGTTGCCGTAAAAGCCTATTATGGCGGTTCACTTGTCGGAAATGCTTTATCGAGTTTACGTGAACATATGCCACATATTGATACACGTGTTGTTGCAATATTTCGACAAGACCGCCCAATTCGCCCCCAAGGCTCAACCGTTATTGAAGCGGGTGATGAAGTCTTCTTTGTTGCTTCAACACAACATATCAGAGCCGTTATGAGCGAACTACAAAGACTTGAAAAACCCTACAAGCGCTTAATGATTGTGGGGGGAGGTAACGTCGGGGCTGGGTTGGCTCGCCGTTTAGAAAAAGATTATAGCGTTAAACTTATCGAACGAAACCAGCAACGAGCGACCGAATTAGCACAATTATTACATGACACTATAGTGTTTTATGGTGATGCGTCTGATCAAGAGCTGCTGACTGAAGAACATATTGAGCAGATGGATGTATTTATCGCTCTCACAAATGATGATGAAGCCAACATCATGTCTGCCATGCTAGCCAAAAAAATGGGCGCGAAAAAAGCGATGGTGCTTATCCAACGCTCTGCCTACGTTGAGCTTGTTCAAGGCGGGGTCATCGATATTGCCGTTTCACCACAACAAGCCACAATTTCAGCGCTATTAAGTCATGTAAGAAAAGCCGATATTGTCAGTGTATCTTCTTTAAGAAGAGGAGTCGCTGAAGCCATTGAAGCCATTGCACATGGCGATGAAAATACCTCAAAAGTAGTTGGTAAAAAAATATCGGAAATCAAACTTCCTCCAGGAACAATTATTGGTGCAATAGTTCGAGAAGAGGAAGTTATTATTGCTAGCGATTACAATATTATTGAACAAGGTGACCATGTCATTATGTTTATTACAGATAAAAAATATGTTCCTGACGTGGAGAAATTATTCCAACCGAGTCCATTCTTTTTATAAAATAATAAAAAAAGATAGTAAATATTTGCAGCTTAATAATTCTAACGTCTATAATTTGTTAACCTAACACACATTTTGTTTCAATTGGGTTACTTATTAAGGGGTCGTCGATGAGTTTTTTAAAAGATTTTCGCGAATTTGCCATGAAAGGCAACGTAGTGGATATGGCTGTCGGTATTATTATCGGTGCTGCATTTGGTAAAATTGTCTCTTCTCTTGTTGCTGATGTCATCATGCCCCCTCTGGGCTTACTTATTGGTGGCGTTGACTTTAAGTCATTCAGTATCGTACTAAAAGAAGCACAAGGTGATTTGCCGGCTGTCGTACTTAATTATGGAATGTTTATACAAACTGTATTTGACTTTCTTATTGTCGCTTTTGCCATTTTTATGGCGATTAAAGTCATGAATAAAGTTCGTCGTGAAAAAGAAGCGGCTCCAGCTGAACCAACACCACCATCAACTGAAGAAGTTTTATTATCAGAAATTCGTGATTTATTAAAAGAACAGAATAAAAAATAACTAAAAGGCCAGTGGTAATAAGTAAATAAACTTATTACCGCTGGCCTCCCAGTTACCGACCTTATTATTTTTTCCTTTTCTTGTATAACTTCCTTTCCCTTTTTTATTTTTTTCAACTCTTTGACGAAATAATGGATCATGAAGTAGCGCTTCAATCGCATTATCTTTAATTTCACCACGTTTGTGCTGATATTTACTCATAATATTACCTTTATATATTTCACTTAATAAATCAATAAACCGTAGAAGCACCTCGTTCTAATATCTCCATAATAGAGCAGTATGTTGTCGCATGTTCATCACCACAGCATGCAGAACTCAGCATCTTCAATGAGTCGCGCATAATAATAAGCTCTTGGATCTTTTTTTCAACTTCCAGCAATCTGATATCAACAATATGTTTAGATTCCTGACAAGTATGATGCTCTGGATCGACTCGAATAGACAATAATTCCGCTATCGCTTCTAAGGTAAAACCTAATTGCTTAGCATATCGAATGAAACGTAATCTTTGCAGATCTTGTTCTGTAAACAAGCGATAACCACCTTCAGTTCGTACCTTATGCCCCATCAAACCCTGTTTTTCATAAAAACGAATTGTATCTGGAGTCACATCCGCTAGCTTTGCAATTTCACCTATCTTGTACATGCTCATAATACTGACCTACAAATATGGGTTGATAATAAGAAACTCAAGGGAAGAAAACCATTAAATTGAAGGGTAAGAATAGCAGGTACAAAAAAACCGGGCAAATATACCCGGTTTTCTTGAAAGCGACAACAGATTACTCTGCAGCAGCTTCTTGAGACTCAACAGCACGGTCAACAAGCTCGATGTAAGCCATCGGAGCGTTGTCGCCTGTACGGAAGCCACACTTAAGAATACGAGTGTAACCACCTGCACGAGCTGCGAAACGAGGTCCCAGTTCATTAAATAATTTTGCAACGATCTCGTTATCACGAGTACGTGCGAATGCCAGACGACGATTAGCTACGCTGTCGGTCTTGGCAAGAGTAATCAGCGGCTCAACGACGCGACGCAGTTCTTTCGCTTTAGGCAGAGTCGTCTTGATGATCTCATGACGAACTAAAGAACCAGCCATGTTACGGAACATAGCTTGGCGGTGGCTGCTGTTGCGGTTCAATTGACGACCACTCTTACGATGGCGCATGACCTTATCCTTCTCAGTAAAACCTTAACCTGTGATCTTAATCATCAGCAATACTTGCTGGTGGCCAATTTTCTAAGCGCATGCCCAGAGAAAGACCACGAGATGCCAAGACGTCCTTAATTTCAGTAAGAGATTTCTTACCAAGGTTAGGCGTTTTAAGCAACTCAACTTCTGTACGCTGTACCAGATCACCGATGTAGTGGATAGCTTCTGCTTTGAGGCAGTTAGCAGAGCGGACAGTCAATTCCAGATCGTCAACTGGGCGCAGTAAGATAGGATCGAATTCTGGTTTCTCTTCTTTAACTTCTGGTTGACGTACATCACGTAAATCAACAAAAGCTTCAAGTTGTTCAGCCAGAATGGTCGCTGCACGGCGAATCGCCTCTTCAGGATCGATTGTACCGTTAGTTTCCATTTCGATAACTAACTTATCCAAGTCAGTACGTTGCTCAACACGAGCTGCTTCAACATTGTAGGCAATACGCTCTACAGGGCTGTAGCAAGCATCGACTAACAAACGACCAATTGGGCGCTCATCTTCTTCCGAATGAACTCGGGCAGAAGCCGGCACATAACCACGACCACGCTGTACTTTAATTCGCATATTAATAGATGCGCTTTCGTCAGTCAGGTGGCAGATGATGTGCTGTGGCTTGACGATTTCGACATCACCATCATGGATGATATCGGCTGCAGTCACAGGGCCAATGCCAGATTTATTCAAGGTTAAAATAACTTCATCTTTCCCCTGAACTTTTACCGCCAGCCCTTTCAGGTTGAGGAGAATCTCCAGGATATCTTCCTGTACACCTTCTTTGGTGCTGTACTCATGCAGTACACCATCAATCTCAACCTCTGTCACCGCACAACCCGGCATAGACGAAAGCAGAATACGGCGCAGTGCGTTACCTAGAGTATGACCAAAGCCACGCTCTAAAGGCTCAAGGGTCACCTTAGCGTGCGTCGAACTCACTTGCTCGATATCTACCAGGCGCGGTTTTAGAAACTCTGTCACAGAACCCTGCATTGTGTCCTCTCTTTGGTGCTAAGCTTTACTTGGAGTAAAGCTCGACGATCAGGTGTTCGTTAATGTCCGCAGACAAGTCAGTACGTTCAGGAATACGTTTGAACACACCTTCCATTTTAGCAGCATCAACTTCCAGCCAAGTTGGCTTCTCACGCTGTTCAGCCAGCTCTAAAGCAGCCTTAATACGAGACTGTTTTTTAGCTTTCTCACGAACGCTGATAACGTCATTCGGGGAAACCTGATAAGAAGCGATATTAACTACGCGACCATTTACCATGATAGCTTTATGGCTAACCATTTGACGTGCTTCTGCGCGAGTTGCGCCAAAGCCCATACGGTAAACGACGTTATCAAGACGACCTTCCAGCAGAGTCAGCAGGTTTTCACCTGTGTTGCCTTTCAGACGTGTTGCTTCTTTGTAATAGTTACGGAATTGACGCTCTAGAACACCGTAAATACGACGAACTTTTTGTTTTTCACGTAACTGAACACCGTAGTCAGACAGACGCGGTTTACGCGCTCCGTGCTGGCCTGGTGCCTGTTCTAATTTACACTTGGTGTCAATCGCGCGAACACCAGACTTCAGAAAGAGGTCTGTTCCTTCGCGACGGCTCAGCTTGAGCTTAGGACCCAAATATCTAGCCATTTTCTTTCTCCAACAGTCCTAAAAAAAACGAAACGTATTAAACGCGACGTTTTTTCGGTGGGCGACAACCGTTATGAGGGATAGGAGTCACATCAGTAATATTAGTGATGCGGAAACCAGCGGCGTTCAGAGCACGAATTGTTGATTCGCGACCCGGACCCGGTCCCTTAACCATAACTTCCAGGTTTTTGATTCCGTATTCTTTCACAGCTTCTGCGCAACGCTCTGCTGCAACCTGAGCTGCGAACGGAGTAGATTTGCGAGAACCACGGAAACCGGAACCACCGGCAGTTGCCCAACCTAATGCGTTACCCTGACGGTCAGTAATTGTAACGATAGTGTTGTTGAAAGAAGCATGGATATGAGCCACACCGTCTGAGACTTGTTTTCTTACACGCTTACGTGCACGAACTGGTGCCTTTGCCATTATTTCAATACCCCGACTTATTTCTTGATCGGCTTACGCGGACCCTTACGGGTACGAGCGTTAGTCTTAGTACGCTGTCCGCGCACAGGAAGACCACGACGATGACGTAAACCACGGTAACATCCAAGGTCCATCAGACGCTTGATGCTCAGGGTAATTTCACGACGTAGGTCACCTTCTACCACATACTTGGCAACTTCGTCACGCAGCTTGTCGATTTGTTCTTCAGACAGCTCACTGATCTTAACATTTTCAGCAATACCAGTTGCTTCACAGATAGCCTGTGAACGAGTTTTGCCGATGCCGAAAATCGATGTTAAAGCGATTACGGTATGTTTATGATCAGGAATGTTAATGCCTGCTATACGGGCCACTATGCACTCCTAAGTTAAAATATACATTACTGTGCTGAAAAGCCCGTTTTCAGGATACTCAAACAATAATGTATCTTAGATAAAAAAGATTGGCTGGCTAATTTAGCCAGCTCAACCCAACTTTGCAAGAAAAAAATGCTTTTTCTTAACCTTGACGTTGTTTATGTCTTGGTTCAACACTACAAATTACACGAACGCTACCATTGCGACGGATAATTTTGCAGTTACGGCATAATTTCTTGACGGAAGCACGAACTTTCATTTTTACTCTCCGTAACTTCTAAGCAAACCATAATCACACAAAGTGATTACTTACCTTTCAGGTTTGCTTTCTTCAATGCAGACTCATATTGACTTGACATCATCAGAGTTTGCACTTGAGCCATAAAGTCCATGATAACGACAACCACAATTAAGAGGGAAGTACCACCAAAGTAAAAAGGTACTTTCATTGCGTCACGCATGAACTCCGGGATTAGGCAGATGAAGGTAATATATAGTGCGCCGACTAATGTCAGGCGAGTCATTACCTTATCAATGTACTTGGCCGTTTGCTCTCCCGGACGAATTCCTGGTACAAATGCACCGGACTTCTTCAGGTTATCTGCTGTTTCTCTTGGGTTGAAAACCAACGCCGTATAGAAGAAACAGAAGAAGATGATCGCAGAAGCATAAAGCAACACATATAACGGTTGACCAGGCTGTAAATACATGGAAATTGTAGTCAGCCAGTCCCAGCCAGTTCCATCACCAAACCAAGATGCTATTGTACCCGGGAATAGTATGATACTGGAAGCAAAAATTGCAGGAATTACACCCGCCATATTCACTTTTAACGGTAAATGCGTACTTTGTGCTGCATAAACACGGCGTCCTTGCTGGCGTTTAGCGTAATTAACAACGATACGACGTTGACCACGCTCCATAAACACAACAAAGAAAGTTACCGCGAATACTAATACCGCAACCAACAGCAACAGGAGGAAGTGCAGATCGCCTTGCCGAGCTTGCTCGATGGTATGGCCAATAGCCGGCGGTAATCCCGCAACAATACCAGCGAAGATAATGATTGAAATACCGTTACCGATACCTCGTTCAGTTATCTGTTCACCTAACCACATCAAGAACATTGTCCCTGTGACTAAGCTAACAACAGCCGTAAAGTAGAACGGGAAGCCTGGATCAATAACTAACCCTTGCATCCCTGGCATATTCGGTAGACCCATTGCAATACCAATAGATTGGAATATTGCTAATACCAGAGTACCCCAGCGAGTATATTGGCTTATCTTCCGACGACCTGCTTCTCCTTCCTTCTTAATCTCTGCTAATCGTGGATTAACCACTGATAATAATTGGATAATAATCGATGCTGAAATATACGGCATGATACCCAAAGCAAAGATAGAAGCACGGCTAAGAGCACCACCAGAGAACATGTTGAACATTTCAATGATGGTGCCTTGTTGCTGTTCGAGCAATTTGGCAAGCACAGTGGCATCAATACCAGGGATTGGAATAAAAGAACCAATTCGGAAAACAATTAGCGCACCAATTACAAACAAAAGTCTGCGTTTAAGTTCGCCAGCTCCACCTTTGGCACTTTGAAAATCTAATCCCGGTTGTTTAGCCATCTGTCACTTATTCCTCAATTTTACCGCCGGCAGCTTCGATTGCAGCGCGAGCACCTTTAGTAACACGAAGGCCACGTACAGTAACTGCACGGTTCACTTCGCCAGACAGAATAACTTTCGCAAATTCAATCTGGATGCCAACAACGTTCGCGGCTTTCAGTGCGTTCAGATCAATAACATCGCCTTCAACAGCAGCAAAATCAGACAGACGAACCTCTGCAGTGATCATTGCTTTACGTGAAGTGAAGCCGAATTTCGGCAGACGACGATATAAAGGCATCTGGCCGCCTTCGAAACCACGACGTACGCCACCGCCAGAACGAGATTTCTGACCTTTGTGACCACGGCCGCCAGTTTTACCCAGACCAGAACCGATACCACGACCTACGCGTTTAGGCGCGTGCTTGGCACCTTCAGCCGGAGACAGAGTATTTAAACGCATCTCTTACTCCTCAACTTTAACCATGTAGGAAACCAAGTTGATCATACCACGAACGGCAGGAGTATCCTCACGTTCTACTGTATGACCAATGCGACGCAGACCTAAACCAGTCAAAGTTGCCTTATGCTTAGGCAGACGACCGATTGAACTGCGAACTTGTGTAATTTTAATAGTCTTAGCCATGGCCGATTACCCCAGAATTTCTTCGACGGATTTTCCACGCTTAGCTGCGACCATTTCTGGAGACTTCATGCTGTCTAAAGCATCCAGTGTTGCACGAACCACGTTAATTGGGTTTGTGGAACCGTAGGTTTTAGCCAGTACGTTGCGAACTCCAGCTACTTCTAACACAGCACGCATTGCACCACCGGCAATGATACCGGTACCTTCGTGAGCAGGTTGCATAAACACGCGAGAACCGGTGTGTGTACCTTTCACTGGGTGGAATAATGTGCCGTTGTTAAGAGCAACGGTTTTCATACTGCGACGGGCTTTTTCCATCGCTTTCTGGATTGCTGCCGGAACTTCGCGCGCTTTGCCGTAGCCAAAACCAACGCGACCGTTACCATCACCAACTACAGTCAGTGCGGTAAAGCTGAAAATACGGCCACCTTTAACGGTTTTTGCTACGCGGTTTACCGCGATCAGCTTTTCCTGCAGTTCGCCAGCTTGTTTTTCGATGTGAGACATCTTACACCTCTACCTTAGAACTGAAGGCCAGCTTCACGGGCAGCATCTGCCAGTGCCTGGACTCTACCATGATATTGGAAACCAGAACGGTCAAAAGCAACAGCAGTGATGCCTTTTTCCAATGCGCGTTCAGCAATTAATTTACCAACTACTGCTGCTGCGTCTTTGTTTCCAGTAAACTTAACTTGTTCATTGATAGCTTTTTCTGTAGTAGAAGCTGCAACCAATGTTTCAGAACCGTTTGGTGCGATAACCTGCGCATAAATATGGCGTGGAGTACGATGTACCACCAGGCGAGTCGCACCCAATTCTTGGATCTTACGGCGTGCGCGGGTCGCACGACGGATACGAGCTGCTTTCTTATCCATAGTGTTACCTTACTTCTTCTTAGCCTCTTTGGTACGCACGATTTCATCGGCGTAACGAACACCTTTACCTTTGTAAGGCTCAGGACGACGGTAAGCACGCAGTTCTGCTGCAACTTGACCAATCACTTGCTTATCCGCACCTTTCAGTACGATTTCAGTTTGTGTTGGACATTCAGCAGTAATGCCTGCTGGCAGTGCGTGTTCAACCGGATGCGAAAAACCTAAAGACAAGCTAACAGCATTGCCTTTGATTGCTGCACGGTAACCAACACCAACCAGTTGAAGCTTTTTAGTGAAGCCATCTGTAACACCGACAACCATTGCATTACACAGTGAACGAGTCGTACCCGCTTGTGCCCATGCATCATCGAAACCAGCACGTGGTCCGAAAGTTAAATGGCCATCTTCATGTTTAACTTCAACTGCATTATGGATAGTACGAGTAAGCTCGCCGTTTTTACCCTTAATCGAAATAACCTGACCGTTGAGTTTTACCTCTACGCCGGCAGGAATGACGACGGGTGCTTTTGCCACACGAGACATTCTTTCCTCCCGAATTAAGCTACGTAGCAGAGAATCTCGCCACCAAGACCAGCTTGGCGAGCTGCACGATCAGTCATGACACCTTTAGAGGTAGAAACAACAGCGATACCTAAGCCAGCCATAACTTGTGGCAGCTCATCTTTTTTCTTATAGATGCGCAGACTTGGGCGGCTTACACGCTGAATGCTTTCTACAACAGCCTTACCTTGGAAATAACGTAAAGTCAGTTCCAGTTCTGGCTTGATGTCGCCTTCAATTTTAAAATCTTCAATATAACCTTCTTCCTTCAGCACTTTGGCAATCGCCACTTTCAGCTTGGAGGAAGGCATGGTGACCGCAACTTTGTTCGCGGCCTGACCGTTACGGATACGGGTCAGCATATCCGCGATGGGATCTTGCATGCTCATCTGTCTTTACTCCCGTGATTCAAATGGAATTACCAACTTGCCTTTTTAAGGCCCGGGATTTCACCGCGCATAGCGGCTTCACGGACTTTAATACGGCTCAGACCAAACTTCCGCAGGAAACCGTGCGGACGCCCTGTTTGACGGCAGCGGTTACGCTGACGAGAAGGACTTGAATCACGTGGCAGTGTTTGCAGCTTGAGAACAGCGTCCCAGCGATCTTCATCAGATGCTTTAACATCAGAGATGATAGCTTTCAATTCAACGCGTTTTGCGAAGAACTTCTCAGCTAATTTAGCACGTTTAACATCACGCGCTTTCATAGATTTCTTAGCCATGAGTACCCTGCCTTACTTGCGGAACGGGAAGTTGAACGCTGCTAACAGTGCGCGACCTTCGTCATCTGATTTCGCAGTCGTGGTGATAGTAATATCTAAGCCACGCACACGATCCACTTTATCGTAATCGATTTCAGGGAAGATGATTTGTTCACGAACACCCATGCTGTAGTTACCGCGACCATCGAAAGACTTAGCGGACAAGCCACGGAAGTCACGAATACGTGGTACAGCAATAGAAATCAGACGCTCAAGGAACTCCCACATGCGTTCGCCACGCAGGGTTACTTTACAGCCGATTGGATAGCCCTGACGGATTTTGAAGCCTGCAACAGATTTGCGTGCTTTGGTGATCAATGGTTTTTGACCAGAGATAGCTGCTAAATCAGCTGCTGCGTTATCCAGCAGTTTTTTGTCAGCAATCGCTTCACCAACACCCATATTCAGGGTGATCTTCTCGACCCGAGGGACTTGCATGACAGAAGTGTAACTAAACTCAGACATGAGTTTATTAACAACTTCGTCTTTATAGTAATCATGCAGTTTCGCCATCGTATACTCCAAAAATTACTTGATAGTTTCACTGTTAGATTTGAAGAAACGGACTTTTTTACCGTCTTCGAATCTAAAGCCTACACGGTCAGCCTTACCAGTTGCCGCGTTAAAGATTGCAACGTTAGAAACTTGAATAGCCGTTTCTTTTTCAACGATGCCACCTGGTTGGTTCAGAGCCGGAACTGGCTTCTGATGTTTTTTAACCAGATTAATACCTTCAACGATAACTTTACCAGAAGAAAGAACCTGTTTTACTTTACCGCGCTTACCTTTATCTTTACCAGTTAGCACGATAACTTCGTCATCACGACGGATTTTCGCTGCCATAGTTCGCTCCTTAGAGTACTTCAGGTGCCAGAGAGATAATTTTCATAAACTTCTCATTACGAAGTTCACGAGTTACCGGCCCAAAAATACGCGTACCGATTACTTGCTCGCTGTTATTGTTTAATAACACACAAGCATTACCATCGAAGCGAATGACAGAACCGTCAGGGCGACGTACACCCTTCTTGGTGCGCACCACTACCGCTTTCAGGACATCACCCTTTTTAACCTTACCGCGTGGAATTGCTTCTTTAACAGTAATTTTAATGATGTCGCCTACATGTGCATAGCGACGGTGCGAGCCACCTAGAACCTTGATACACATTACGCGACGTGCACCGGAGTTGTCGGCCACGTTCAGCATAGTCTGTTCTTGGATCATTTTAGTGCTCCGCTAAATGTCAACTACTACTGAGCCACCTCATCTCATTATGAAGAGGCCGTTCAAATATACCCATACTACGAGGGCGCGGCATTATAACACCACATCAACGCGATGGACAGAAAAAAATAAACGGCTCAGTCAAAAAGAGCCGTTTATTCATCAGTAAAGCCTATTCTATTACAGAACAGCTTTTTCTACAACGCGAACTAAGGCCCAAGACTTAGTCTTAGACAGTGGACGAGTTTGGCGGATTTCTACCACGTCACCAATTCCACATTCATTGTTCTCGTCATGTACGTGCAATTTAGTCGTACGACGGATGAATTTACCATACAGAGGGTGTTTCACCATACGCTCGATAGCAACAACAATAGATTTCTCCATTTTATCGCTAACTACACGACCTTGCAGAGTACGGATTTTATCGCTCATTACGCACCTGCCTTCTCAGTCAGTAAAGTCTTCACACGTGCGATATCGCGACGCACTTGTTTCAACAGATGAGACTGTTGCAGCTGACCGCTTGCAGCTTGCATACGTAAATTAAATTGTTCACGCAGCAGATTCAGCAGTTCAGCATTCAGCTCTTCAACGCTTTTTACGCGCAGCTCTTGTGCTTTCATTACATCACCGTCTTAGTTACAAAGGTGGTTTTGATAGGCAGTTTCGCTGCTGCCAGAGAGAATGCCTCACGAGCCAGCTCTTCAGGCACACCGTCCATTTCGTACAGGACTTTTCCAGGCTGAATTAAGGCAACCCAATATTCTACGTTACCTTTACCTTTACCCATACGAACTTCAAGTGGTTTCTCAGTAATTGGTTTGTCTGGGAACACACGGATCCAGATTTTACCTTGACGCTTAATAGCACGGGTCATAGCACGACGTGCCGCTTCGATCTGACGTGCAGTCAGACGACCACGGCCAACAGCTTTAAGACCGAAAGTGCCGAAGCTAACATCCGTACCTTGCGCCAGACCACGGTTGCGGCCCTTGTGCACCTTACGGAATTTTGTACGCTTTGGTTGTAACATCAGCGACTCTCCTTACTTGCGGCCTTTACGCTGCTGCTTTTTAGGTTGAGCAGCTGGTTTCTCAGCTTGTTCAACGGCAGCCATACCACCCAGAATCTCACCTTTGAAGATCCATACCTTAACGCCGAGAACACCATATGTAGTGTGCGCTTCTGAAGTGTTGTAATCGATATCAGCACGTAATGTGTGCAGTGGCACACGGCCTTCACGATACCACTCGGTACGAGCGATTTCAGCACCACCTAAACGGCCGCTGACTTCAACTTTGATACCTTTAGCGCCCAGGCGCATTGCGTTCTGTACTGCACGCTTCATAGCACGACGGAACATAACACGACGTTCCAGCTGTGAAGAAATGCTGTCAGCAACTAATTTTGCGTCCAGTTCTGGTTTACGAACTTCGGCGATATTGATTTGCGCAGGAACACCAGCGATATCCGCTACTGTTTTACGCAGTTTTTCAACGTCTTCACCTTTCTTACCGATAACGATACCTGGGCGAGCAGTGTGAATAGTCACACGAATGCTTTTCGCAGGACGTTCGATAACGATGCGAGAGATTGACGCTTTTGCCAATTCTTTATTCAAGTACTGGCGTACTTTAAAGTCGCTGTCTAGGTTGTCAGCGAATTCATTAGTATTCGCATACCAAGTAGAGTTCCAAGGTTTGACAATACCCAGGCGAATACCATTAGGATGTACTTTCTGACCCATTGCTAGTCTCCAGAGTCTCAGCGATCGGACACAACCACAGTGATGTGGCTGGTGCGCTTAAGAATACGATCTGCACGGCCTTTCGCACGCGGCATGATGCGTTTCATAGTTGGACCATCGTCTACGAAAATTTTCGCAACTTTCAGGTCATCAATGTCAGCGCCATCGTTTTGCTCTGCGTTAGCAATTGCAGATTCAAGTACTTTCTTCACTAAACCAGCAGCTTTTTTGTTGGTGTAGGTCAGAATTTCCAGAGCTTGCGACACTTTCTTACCGCGAATCAGGTCGGCAACTAAGCGAACCTTCTGGGCAGAAGAACGAGCGTGGCGATGTATAGCTAAAGTTTCCATCTCTTCCTCCTATCCTTAACGTTTCTTAGCTTTCTTATCTGCCGCATGGCCGCGATAAGTGCGAGTCGGTGCGAATTCACCCAGTTTGTGACCAACCATTTCGTCGGTTACGAAAACTGGAACATGCTGACGACCATTATGGACAGCGATGGTCAATCCGATCATATTAGGAAAGATCGTTGAACGACGGGACCAAGTCTTGAGAGGCTTCTTGTCTCCGCTTTCCACCGCTTTCTCTACCTTCTTCAGCAAGTGCAGGTCAATAAAAGGACCTTTCTTGAGAGAACGTGGCATGGCTTATCCTCTAATTATTTTTTAGAACGATGACGTACGATGAATTGATCAGTACGCTTGTTGCTACGAGTTTTCTTACCTTTGGTCTGAACGCCCCATGGTGTTACTGGGTGTTTACCAAAGTTACGGCCTTCACCACCACCATGTGGATGGTCTACTGGGTTCATCGCAGTACCGCGAACGGTAGGACGAATACCACGCCAGCGGCTAGCACCAGCTTTACCGAGAACACGTAACATATGTTCAGCGTTACCAACTTCACCTAAGGTTGCACGGCAATCTGCTAATACTTTACGCATTTCACCAGAACGCAGACGTAATGTGACATAAGCGCCATCACGAGCAACGATTTGAGCGTAAGTACCTGCTGAACGCGCTAACTGACCACCTTTACCTGGTTTCAGTTCGATGTTATGAACTGTAGAACCAACAGGGATGTTGCGCATTGGCATTGCATTACCAGCTTTGATTGCTGAATCAACACCAGATTGAATCTGGTCACCAGCTTTCAGGCCTTTTGGTGCAAGAATATAACGACGTTCACCGTCTTTATATAGAACCAGTGCGATGTTCGCAGAACGGTTTGGATCATATTCCAAACGTTCAACAACCGCAGGGATACCATCTTTGTTGCGTTTAAAGTCAACTAGACGATAATGTTGCTTATGGCCACCACCGATGTGACGGGTAGTGATACGGCCATTGTTGTTACGACCACCGGATTTGCTGTTTTTTTCTAACAGCGGAGCATAAGGTTTACCCTTATGCAGCTCAGGGTTAACCACTTTAACTACGTGGCGACGGCCCGGAGACGTAGGTTTACATTTAACAACTGCCATTGTTCTTTACTCCTCCGACTTACTCAGCACCGCTAATGAAGTCCAAATTTTGGCCTTCTTTCAGCGTGACGTAAGCTTTTTTCCAGTCGCTACGACGACCAGTGCGCTGACCGTGGCGTTTAGTTTTGCCTTTAACCAGCAAAGTGTTAACACCTTCAACTTCAACTTCAAACAGTTTCTGTACAGCAGCTTTAATTTCTGCTTTAGTCGCGTCTTTCGCAACTTTGAGAACGATGGTATTGCTTTTTTCCATCGCTGTAGAAGCTTTTTCAGATACATGCGGCGCGCGCAGTACTTTCAGCAGACGTTCTTCACGGATCATGCCAGCATCTCCTCAACTTGCTTCACAGCATCAGCAGTCATAACCACTTTGTCGAAAGCAATTAGGCTAACTGGGTCGATACCTGCTGCATCACGGACGTCAACCTTGTACAGGTTACGTGCTGCTAAGAACAGATTTTCATCTAATTCAGCAGTGATGATCAGAACATCTTGCAGAGCCATATCTTTCAATTTCTGTGCCAGCAACTTAGTTTTAGGTGCTTCAACAGAGAACTGTTCGACAACGATCAGACGATCTTGACGTACCAACTCAGAGAGGATGCTTTTTAACGCACCACGGTACATCTTTTTATTAACTTTTTGACTGTGGTCCTGTGGTTTAGCTGCGAAGCTAACACCACCAGAGCGCCAGATTGGGCTCTTGATTGAACCAGAACGTGCGCGGCCTGTGCCTTTTTGACGCCATGGTTTTTTACCTGAACCAGAAACTTCAGCACGAGTTTTCTGAGCACGAGTACCTTGACGAGCACCAGCTGCATACGCAACAACTACTTGGTGAACAAGCGCTTCATTGAAATCACGCCCGAAGGTAGTTTCGGAAACAGTCAGCGCGCTTTGCGCGTCTTTCATTACCAATTCCATTCCTATCTCCTCGACGTTAAGCCTTGACAGCCGGTTTTACGATCAGGTTGCTACCAGTTGCTCCTGGAACAGCACCTTTGACCAGCAGCAGGTTGCGCTCAGCGTCAACACGTACTACATCTAAGCTTTGAACAGTGACACGTTCATTACCCAGTTGGCCTGCCATTTTCTTGCCTTTAAACACTTTGCCCGGAGTCTGGTTTTGACCGATAGAACCCGGAACACGGTGTGACAAGGAGTTACCGTGAGTAGCATCTTGAGTACGGAAATTCCAGCGCTTAACTGTGCCAGCAAAACCTTTACCTTTAGATGTACCAGTAACATCGACTTTTTTAACGTCAGCGAAAATTTCAACGCTAATGCTTTGACCTGCAGTAAATTCAGCACCTTCTTCAGTACGGAATTCGCGCAGAATACGGCCAGCTTCAACGCCAGCTTTAGCGAAATGACCTGCTTCAGGCTTAGTTACACGGTTAGCTTTTTTGCTACCAGTAGTAACCTGAATTGCATTGTAACCGTCAGTTTCTACAGTTTTAACCTGAGTAACGCGGTTATTTTCAATTTCGATAACAGTTACAGGGATAGAAACACCATCTTCAGTGAAGATACGTGTCATTCCCACTTTCTTACCGACTAAACCAATCATTGTTTCAACCTCTCAATCGTTCGACGACCTGATTAACCCAGGCTGATCTGCACGTCAACGCCGGCAGCCAGGTCCAGACGCATCAGAGCATCAACGGTTTTCTCGGTTGGCTCAACGATGTCAACCAGACGTTTGTGAGTGCGAATTTCGTACTGATCACGCGCGTCTTTATTAACGTGCGGAGAAATCAGAACGGTAAAACGCTCTTTACGTGTCGGCAGCGGGATAGGACCACGTACCTGCGCACCAGTGCGCTTAGCAGTCTCTACGATTTCCGCAGTTGATTGATCGATTAAACGATGATCAAAAGCTTTAAGGCGGATACGGATTCTTTGGTTCTGCATGAGACCAGAGCTCCAACTATTTTATAAACGTAAATGATTACTCCTCGCACCCATTTCGATTGATGGGGGAGTGTAATCGTCTTGATGTAACCCCCATATCGGGAGTATTGTCTAAATGAGCAACAAATTGTTGACTCAATACTGATATTTCAGTCCTAGTAAACTAGGGCTTACTCATCAGTAAGCCCGCGCATTATACGTAAATTATGGTGAAACGCAAGCAATAGCGGAAAATATGTGCGAATTTTCTGGTCGTCATAATAAAAAAGCGCCCAACGCTGATAGGATCAGAAATTAGGCGCTCGTAAAAGCCAAAAAATCTCACTTAAGATAGCAAACTAAAGTCACTACTCTTCAATAATTTGTGCTTGTAGGTAATTTTGAATACCTAAACGTACAATTAAGTCTAACTGTGTTTCTATCCAATCAATATGATTTTCTTCATCAGCTAAAATTTCAATCATCAGATCTCGGCTGACATAGTCATGGATAGAGTCTGCATATTTAATTGCCTCTTTTAAATTTTTTGCGCCATCAAGTTCAAGCTGTAAGTCAGACTTCAGCATTTCTTCAACATCTTCACCGATATTTAGCTTACCTAGGTCTTGTAGGTTAGGAATACCTTCAAGGAAAAGAATACGCTCTATATATTTATCCGCGTGTTTCATTTCATCGATTGACTCATGGTATTCCATCTCATTGAGACGTGTAAGCCCCCAATTTTTAAACATACGCGCATGTAAAAAATATTGGTTAATAGCGACTAGCTCATTGCCCAACAACTTATTAAGGTGGGCTATCATTTTTTTATCGCCTTTCATTTGTACCCTCCATCGCTTCCAGTCTTTTAAGTGTAGTACTGAAATTGATTAGTAGAGTAATTTTTACACAATCATTTATGTAAAAAGCAATAAAGTAGGCAGGTAGATAATTTGAAGAGCTAAGAATTATGCCACTTCAATCGCACAGATTGCTTCTAGATGAGTGAGTTCTTGTTGCAAAATTTCTCTGGTTTGCCGAATACATTTTCCACATTCACGACCTACTGGCAGGACTTGGCGCAACCCTTTTAATGAAGTGACTTGATATTTTCTCACCGCATTTCTGATTTGCTTATCTGTAATGGCTTCACAAAGACATACATACATAGTTATTTACTCATCAATATTACTATTAATGATTCTAAATAAAAATGATTAGCATTTCAATTATCGTTTTGACTGTTTTACAGACTAAATACGCGATAGATACTTCGAGCATTAACTTCGAGTTTAGGCTATAAAAAAGGCACCGATTAAGGTGCCTTTTTCTAAAACTTGTGATGTTATGTATTATGCAATGATTTTTGCAACAACACCCGCACCTACAGTACGGCCACCTTCACGGATTGCGAAACGTAAACCGTCGTCCATCGCGATTGGGTGGATCAGGGTAACGATCATGTTGATGTTATCACCTGGCATTACCATCTCTACGCCTTCTGGCAGTTCGATAGTACCGGTTACGTCAGTTGTACGGAAGTAGAACTGTGGACGGTAACCTTTGAAGAATGGAGTATGACGACCACCTTCATCTTTGCTCAGGATATAAACTTCTGATTCGAATTGGGTGTGTGGCTTGATTGAACCTGGTTTAGCCAGGACTTGACCACGTTCGATTTCTTCACGCTTAGTACCACGCAGCAGAACACCAACGTTCTCACCCGCACGACCTTCGTCCAGTAATTTACGGAACATTTCAACGCCAGTACAAGTTGTTTTTGCTGTTGGTTTGATACCAACGATTTCAACTTCTTCACCAACTTTGATGATACCGCGCTCAACACGACCTGTAACAACTGTACCACGACCTGAAATTGAGAACACGTCTTCAATTGGCAGCAGGAATGGTTTGTCAATTGCACGCTCTGGCTCTGGGATGTAGCTGTCTAAGTGCTCAGCTAATTCAACAATTTTCGCTTCCCACTCTGGAACACCTTCCAGCGCTTTCAGAGCTGAACCGCGAACAACTGGAGTGTCGTCGCCTGGGAAGTCGTACTGAGACAGTAACTCACGAACTTCCATTTCAACTAATTCTAACAGTTCTTCGTCATCAACCATGTCACATTTGTTCAGGAACACGATGATGTAAGGAACGCCAACCTGACGACCTAACAGGATGTGCTCACGAGTTTGTGGCATTGGGCCATCAGTCGCAGCAACAACCAGAATTGCACCGTCCATCTGCGCAGCACCAGTGATCATGTTTTTAACATAGTCGGCGTGTCCTGGGCAGTCTACGTGTGCGTAGTGGCGAGTTGGGGTGTCGTACTCTACGTGAGAAGTAGAGATAGTGATACCACGCGCTTTTTCTTCTGGTGCGTTATCGATTTGGTCGAATGCACGCGCGTTACCGCCGTAAGTTTTAGCCAGAACAGTAGTGATTGCTGCTGTCAGGGTAGTTTTACCGTGGTCAACGTGGCCGATAGTACCAACGTTAACGTGCGGTTTTGAACGTTCAAATTTTTCTTTAGACATTAGATTGTCCCTCTAAGACACGGAATCGGTGGTTAAACCACATCAACCAAGCAAGAAATTATTTCGCTTGTTTTTTTCAGGAGACAAATCAGGGAGATAATTGAGAACATAAGGGAAGTGGTGCTGATAGGCAGATTCGAACTGCCGACCTCACCCTTACCAAGGGTGTGCTCTACCAACTGAGCCATATCAGCACATCTTGGAGCGGGCAGCGGGAATCGAACCCGCATCATCAGCTTGGAAGGCTGAGGTAATAGCCATTATACGATGCCCGCAATGAACTCGGCTACCTGAGTTATCAGCTGTTAAACTGTTCCTTGAAGTTTCTATAAGAAAACCTTCTTGGAGATGGTGGTGGGAGAAGGATTCGAACCTTCGAAGTCTGTGACGGCAGATTTACAGTCTGCTCCCTTTGGCCGCTTGGGTATCCCACCTATCCAAATTTTTAATGGTGCCGGCACCAAGAGTCGAACTCGGGACCTACTGATTACAAGTCAGTTGCTCTACCAACTGAGCTATGCCGGCATCAAGTGCTGCGCATTCTAGGAAGAGTGAGCGCAGGTTGCAACAAAAAAATTTAATTTTTTGTTCGTTTGCTCACATTTTATCCGCTTTTTGTATTTTTGCTGATTTTTTAACTATTTTAAGATTAAAACATCAGCAACAGCTGTTAACTATAATCCATTATTATTCAGTCCGTAAAGTCCGATAATCGACTCCAAACATTTTAAATGTCATTATTTAGTCTCTATCACATTTTTAGCGCTTTGATTAATCGGTTATTTTCCCAGCAATCGCACCTGTTTTTTTTGCTTAACTCAAAAAAAAATCATAAATATTATAAAAAAGCTTACGCCTCCCCCCCATCACTCGCTATGATGCTAGCAAATTTTTTGGATACGGGTGTTTAGGCAACCTGTCCAACCTGCACAAAATAGGCAGATGTTGGTTTATGAAAAAGAACGAAAATTTTATTACTACGCCATATTTAGAGTTTGATAGAGAGCATTGGGCAACATTACGTGATTCTGTCCCTCTGACATTAACATCCAGTGAGCTACTCGAGTTAAAAGGTATTAACGAAGAGCTTTCAATGGAAGATGTTATTGAAATTTATCTGCCTTTATCGCGCTTATTGAATTTTTATATTAGTTCTAACTTACGTCGTCAGGCTGTCCTAGAGCAGTTTTTAGGCACTAATGATGCAAAAGTACCTTATATCATCGGTATCGCCGGGAGCGTGGCCGTCGGTAAGAGTACAACCGCTCGTTTATTACAAGCGCTATTAACCCGTTGGCCAGAACACCGTAAAGTTGATTTAATTACGACAGATGGGTTTCTTCATCCGAATCAGGTATTAAAAGATCGGAACATTATGAAGAAAAAAGGTTTTCCACAGTCATATGATATGCGTAAATTGGTTAACTTTGTTTCTCAAATAAAATCAGGCGCACGAAATGTTCGAGCGCCAGTTTATTCCCATTTAACCTACGACATTGTTCCAAACCAAGAACAAGTTATTGATCAACCTGATATTTTAATTTTAGAAGGGCTAAACGTATTACAAAGCGATATGGACTATCCACAAGATCCACACCATGTGTTTGTCTCAGATTTTGTTGATTTCTCAATCTACGTTGATGCCCACCCTGCACTATTAAAGCAATGGTATATCAGCCGCTTCCTTAAATTTAGACAAGGTGCTTTCTCCGACCCGGATTCATACTTTCATAATTATTCAAAATTGAGTGAAGAAGAAGCTATTAAGATTGCAGGAACAATTTGGGATGAGATAAATGGACTTAATCTTGAAGAAAATATTTTACCGACTAAAGAACGTGCAAGCCTAATAATGACAAAAGGCGAAAATCATTCAATTCAAAATGTCAGATTAAGAAAATAATATATATTGGCCGAAAGTTCTCGGCCAATCATTCCTTATTCGTTTGGTCTTAGCGATATTTCACCACCGATATAGGGGATTATTTCCCCATTATCTTTTTGCAGTAACAAAGCGCCCTGTTCGTTAATTCCTCGCTCAACACCAGTAACAATATCATTTCCAATCAATAGTTTAACTTTTCTTCCTAGAAAGTTATCAAGCTTAAACCATCTGTCCAAAAATGGCTTTAAGCCTTCTTTTTCAAATATAACTAATGATTCTTTTAATGCTTGAATAATATTAGCCGATAATTCATTTCGTTCTATGTCTTCGACTTCATCTCTCAATGATGCCCACTCTTGAGTTATTGTTTTTGTATTTTCTATATTGGTTTTATTCATACCAATATTAATACCGATACCAATAATAATATGAGCAGCATCTCCAGTTTTACCCGTTAATTCAACCAAAATACCTGCAAGTTTTTTATCATTCATATACAGGTCATTGGGCCATTTTACTTTTACTTTTTCTTTGCTTATTTTATTTAAGGTTTCCGCAATTACTATCCCAACAACAAGACTCAAGCCAACTGCTGCCGCTGGACCTTGGTCCAATTTCCAATACATTGATAAATAAAGATTACATCCAAAGGGAGAAACCCATTGTCGACCTCTTCGACCTCTACCTGCACTTTGATATTCTGCAAGGCAAGTATCTCCCGATATCAAGTTTGGGATGCGCTCAAGCATATACTGATTAGTAGAATCAATTACAGGCTCTACAATAATATTTACATCATTAATGCGTTGTTTGATGCTATCTTCGTTCAGTAAGTTTATTTGATAAGGGAGCTTATATCCCTTACTCGTCACAGTTTCAATGTTTAAGCCCCATGAACGTAACGTTTTGATATGCTTATTGATAGCAGCTCTACTCATTCCAAGCTTCTCACCAAGTTGTTCACCGGAGTGTATTTGAGCATCCGCTAAGATATCTATTATTTGTAAAGGGATAGATGTTTCTTTCATTGAATATAATCCATTGCGTTCACTTCGCCATGACGGCCAATAAATCGAACTTCCGGTTCTAAAATAATATCAAAGCGCTTAGCAACGCTTTGGCTAACGTATTTCGCTAAGTTAACGACATCTAACCCTGTTGCTTGGTGTTTGTTAATTAACACTAGCGCCTGCTGAGTATGCACCGCTGCTCCGCCTACCTCATGCCCTTTTAGACCACACTGATCAATAAGCCAACCTGCTGCCAATTTTACGCGACCATCCGCTTGCTGGTATTGAGGGCAGCTTGGATTTTCTTGTTTAATCTTAGCCGCTTTTTCAGCAGAGATAACCGGATTTTTAAAAAAGCTCCCAGCATTACCTGTTACTGCGGGGTCAGGCAATTTGCTTCTACGAGTTTGGCATACTGCATCAAAGACCTGTTTGGGAGTTACTGTTTTGGGGTTAAACATTGTCAAGTCACCGTAAGTCAGTTTAGGCTCCCACTTTTTAGCGAGCTTTAGCCCAATACTAACTATGGCATAACCATATTGATATTCATGTTTAAAAATACTGTCACGGTAGCCA
The DNA here is from genome assembly GCF_041075285.1 of Providencia rettgeri. NCBI lineage: Bacteria > Pseudomonadati > Pseudomonadota > Gammaproteobacteria > Enterobacterales > Morganellaceae > Providencia > Providencia rettgeri. The sequence continues at coordinate 3,384,476 of NZ_CP163512.1, forward strand.
AATTGGCACTCACTTGCTGCAATGCGCGTTTCTTGATTGGTTTCCAGTGATAAGATGTCTACATAGTCACAAATATCTTTCAACTCAACACCGTAAGCACCGATGTTTTGAATTGGCGCTGAACCTGCACATCCAGGAATTAAAGCGAGATTCTCTGCACCATAAATTCCTTTTTGTAACAACGTTTCTAATAGCTGATGCCAATTTTCACCAGCTTGAACATGTACATACCAATAGTCGTCACATTCAGTAATTTCAATGCCTTTTAACTGATTAATAATGACAATACCGTCAAAATTCTCTACAAATAAAACATTACTCCCCCCGCCAAGTAATAATATTGGCAAGTTGTCATTTTTCGCTTCAAGCCATCGCTGATGGAGTGATTGTTTATTCTCTACTATAAAAACTGACAGTGCTTTTGCATCAATGCCAAAACTGTTAAATGGCTTGAGTTCAGAAGTTTGATTCATTACTACCTTCAGGGAAAATATAACGATAATAAAGTAAGTCTATCAGCCAGAGTTAGCCGTGGGTAGCAAGAATAATAAAATAAGATAATTTGAGGTGTTTTATGGAACAGTCAGCTTACTTTCGATAGAAAGCAAAAAGCCACCCATTGGGTGGCTTCTTATATTTAAAACCTAGCAGTTCCCTACTCTCACATGGGGAGACCCCACACTACCATCGGCGCTACGGCGTTTCACTACTGAGTTCGGCATGGGGTCAGGTGGGACCACCGCGCTATTGCCGCTAGGTAAATTCTTTTTAAATGCCGATTATATGGTGCTGATACCCAGATTCGAACTGGGGACCTCACCCTTACCAAGGGTGTGCTCTACCAACTGAGCCATATCAGCAATATGGTGCGGTCAGTTAGTACTGACACAACCTTTAAATTTAATGTCTGGCAGTTCCCTACTCTCACATGGGGAGACCCCACACTACCATCGGCGCTACGGCGTTTCACTGCTGAGTTCGGCATGGGGTCAGGTGGGACCACCGCGCTATTGCCGCCAGACAAATTCTGTTTCTTCCCGTTTAGCTATCTTTCACTAAACCAGAAGTGCAATCTTGAACAAGCTGTTGTGTCCTTCACCTTTCGGCTTCTCACCCTCTTGAATATCAACACACTCTCTCTAAAACACCTTCGGTGTTGTCAGGTTAAGCCTCACGGTTCATTAGTATTGGTTAGCTCAACGTATCGCTACGCTTACACACCCAACCTATCAACGTCTTAGTCTTAAACGTTCCTTTAGGACCCTTTAAGAGTCAGGGAAGACTCATCTCAAGGCAAGTTTCCCGCTTAGATGCTTTCAGCGGTTATCTTTTCCGCACTTAGCTACCGGGCAGTGCCATTGGCATGACAACCCGAACACCAGTGGTGCGTCCACTCCGGTCCTCTCGTACTAGGAGCAGCCCCTTTCAATCTTCCAACGCCCACGGCAGATAGGGACCGAACTGTCTCACGACGTTCTAAACCCAGCTCGCGTACCACTTTAAACGGCGAACAGCCGTACCCTTGGGACCTACTTCAGCCCCAGGATGTGATGAGCCGACATCGAGGTGCCAAACACCGCCGTCGATATGAACTCTTGGGCGGTATCAGCCTGTTATCCCCGGAGTACCTTTTATCCGTTGAGCGATGGCCCTTCCATTCAGAACCACCGGATCACTAAGACCTACTTTCGTACCTGCTCGAGCCGTCACTCTCGCAGTCAAGCTGGCTTATGCCTTTGCACTAACCGCATGATGTCCGACCATGCTTAGCCAACCTTCGTGCTCCTCCGTTACTCTTTGGGAGGAGACCGCCCCAGTCAAACTACCCACCAGACACTGTCCGCACCCCGGATAACGGGGCAACGTTAGAACATCAAACATTAAAGGGTGGTATTTCAAGGTTGGCTCCACGCAGACTGGCGTCCACGCTTCTAAGCCTCCCACCTATCCTACACATCAAGGCTCAATGTTCAGTGTCAAGCTATAGTAAAGGTTCACGGGGTCTTTCCGTCTTGCCGCGGGTACACTGCATCTTCACAGCGAGTTCAATTTCACTGAGTCTCGGGTGGAGACAGCCTGGCCATCATTACGCCATTCGTGCAGGTCGGAACTTACCCGACAAGGAATTTCGCTACCTTAGGACCGTTATAGTTACGGCCGCCGTTTACTGGGGCTTCGATCAAGAGCTTCTCCTTACGGATAACCCCATCAATTAACCTTCCAGCACCGGGCAGGCGTCACACCGTATACGTCCACTTTCGTGTTTGCACAGTGCTGTGTTTTTAATAAACAGTTGCAGCCAGCTGGTATCTGCGACTGGCTTCAGCTCCATGAGTAAATCACTTCACCTAATGCCAGCGTGCCTTCTCCCGAAGTTACGGCACCATTTTGCCTAGTTCCTTCACCCGAGTTCTCTCAAGCGCCTGAGTATTCTCTACCTGACCACCTGTGTCGGTTTGGGGTACGATTAATGATAATCTAGAGCTTAGAGGCTTTTCCTGGAAGCGGGGCATGAGCTACTTCGCCACCGTAGTGACTCGTCATCAGATCTCAGTGTATAGTGAACCGGATTTGCCTAATTCACCCACCTACATCCTTAAACCGGGACAACCGTCGCCCGGCCAGCCTAGCCTTCTCCGTCCCCCCATCGCAATTATCACCAGTACGGGAATATTAACCCGTTTCCCATCGACTACGCATTTCTGCCTCGCCTTAGGGGTCGACTCACCCTGCCCCGATTAACGTTGGACAGGAACCCTTGGTCTTCCGGCGTGCGGGTTTTTCACCCGCATTATCGTTACTTATGTCAGCATTCGCACTTCTGATACCTCCAGCATACCTCACAGTACACCTTCACAGGCTTACAGAACGCTCCCCTACCCAACGAACGTATCCTTAAACTGACTTGCCGTGCGTTACCGCCTCGACTTTGATGAACGCATTGACGTCACTGCGTTCCGTCAATCGTTTTGATACATTGCAGTACCACTTAATCAGTTTAAGTGATACGTTCGCTGCCGCAGCTTCGGTGCATAGTTTAGCCCCGTTACATCTTCCGCGCAGGCCGACTCGACCAGTGAGCTATTACGCTTTCTTTAAATGATGGCTGCTTCTAAGCCAACATCCTGGCTGTCTGAGCCTTCCCACTTCGTTTCCCACTTAACTATGACTTTGGGACCTTAGCTGGCGGTCTGGGTTGTTTCCCTCTTCACGACGAACGTTAGCACCCGCCGTGTGTCTCCCGTGATAACATTCTTCGGTATTCGTAGTTTGCATCGAGTTGGTAAGTCGGGATGACCCCCTAGTCGAAACAGTGCTCTACCCCCGAAGATGAGTTCACGAGGCGCTACCTAAATAGCTTTCGGGGAGAACCAGCTATCTCCCGGTTTGATTGGCCTTTCACCCCCAGCCACAAGTCATCCGCTAATTTTTCAACATTAGTCGGTTCGGTCCTCCAGTTAGTGTTACCCAACCTTCAACCTGCCCATGGCTAGATCACCGGGTTTCGGGTCTATACCCTGCAACTCATTCGCCCAGTTAAGACTCGGTTTCCCTACGGCTCCCCTATTCGGTTAACCTTGCTACAGAATATAAGTCGCTGACCCATTATACAAAAGGTACGCAGTCACACCCCGAAGGGGTGCTCCCACTGCTTGTACGTACACGGTTTCAGGTTCTATTTCACTCCCCTCGCCGGGGTTCTTTTCGCCTTTCCCTCACGGTACTGGTTCACTATCGGTCAATCAGGAGTATTTAGCCTTGGAGGATGGTCCCCCCATATTCAGACAGGATAACACGTGTCCCGCCCTACTCGTCGAGTTCACAACACCAACACCTTCGGATACGGGGCTATCACCCTTTACTGCCGGACTTTCCAGACCGTTCTCCTGATGCTAATGCTGATTAAGACTCTGGGCTGCTCCCCGTTCGCTCGCCGCTACTAGGGGAATCTCGGTTGATTTCTTTTCCTCGAGGTACTGAGATGTTTCAGTTCCCTCGGTTCGCCTCGTTTGACTATGGATTCATCAAACGATAGTGCAACGAATTGCACTGGGTTTCCCCATTCGGATATCGTCGGTTATAACGGTTCATATCACCTTGCCGACGCTTTTCGCAGATTAGCACGTCCTTCATCGCCTCTGATTGCCTAGGCATCCACCGTGTACGCTTAGTCGCTTAACCTCACAACCCGAAGGTGTCTTTTCGTGTCATTCTGACGGGTAATGGCTGCGCGTGCATCGATTCTATGTTGGGCAGTGCTCGCAATGCTCACGTACTCATGTACGCTGCGCTTGCTGTGCGCTGGCCGCCTTGAATCGCTGACTGCTCGCTCATTACGTTTTGCCATCATGACAAAGAACATCTTGAGTTGAGATTTTTGAGAGACTCTCACATCGTTTAAGCGATAAACGATGTGCGTTGTTTTCAATTTTCAGCTTGTTCCAGATTGTTAAAGAGCATAATTGTTAAACCTACTACACTGTAATAGGCTTAATCATTATTGAGTAAAAGCTATCGCGAGCACCGCACAACACAGAAATGTTGACGCGCAGCCTTTCGATATCCTGAAGTGGCGTCCCCTAGGGGATTCGAACCCCTGTTACCGCCGTGAAAGGGCGGTGTCCTAGGCCTCTAGACGAAGGGGACAACAAGTTCTTCAGTCAATCTTAGATTGGCTTTACTCTCTATTTCATCAGACAATCTGTGTGAGCACTTCACAAGTACACTTCAATGGTAAGGAGGTGATCCAACCGCAGGTTCCCCTACGGTTACCTTGTTACGACTTCACCCCAGTCATGAATCACAAAGTGGTAAGCGCCCTCCCGAAGGTTAAGCTACCTACTTCTTTTGCAACCCACTCCCATGGTGTGACGGGCGGTGTGTACAAGGCCCGGGAACGTATTCACCGTAGCATTCTGATCTACGATTACTAGCGATTCCGACTTCATGGAGTCGAGTTGCAGACTCCAATCCGGACTACGACGTACTTTATGAGTTCCGCTTGCTCTCGCGAGGTCGCTTCTCTTTGTATACGCCATTGTAGCACGTGTGTAGCCCTACTCGTAAGGGCCATGATGACTTGACGTCATCCCCACCTTCCTCCGGTTTATCACCGGCAGTCTCCTTTGAGTTCCCGACCGTATCGCTGGCAACAAAGGATAAGGGTTGCGCTCGTTGCGGGACTTAACCCAACATTTCACAACACGAGCTGACGACAGCCATGCAGCACCTGTCTCAGAGTTCCCGAAGGCACTAAAGCATCTCTGCTAAATTCTCTGGATGTCAAGAGTAGGTAAGGTTCTTCGCGTTGCATCGAATTAAACCACATGCTCCACCGCTTGTGCGGGCCCCCGTCAATTCATTTGAGTTTTAACCTTGCGGCCGTACTCCCCAGGCGGTCGATTTAACGCGTTAGCTCCGGAAGCCACTCCTCTAGGGAACAACCTCCAAATCGACATCGTTTACAGCGTGGACTACCAGGGTATCTAATCCTGTTTGCTCCCCACGCTTTCGCACCTGAGCGTCAGTCTTTGTCCAGGGGGCCGCCTTCGCCACCGGTATTCCTCCACATCTCTACGCATTTCACCGCTACACATGGAATTCTACCCCCCTCTACAAGACTCTAGCTGACCAGTCTTAGATGCCATTCCCAGGTTAAGCCCGGGGATTTCACATCTAACTTAATCAACCGCCTGCGTGCGCTTTACGCCCAGTAATTCCGATTAACGCTTGCACCCTCCGTATTACCGCGGCTGCTGGCACGGAGTTAGCCGGTGCTTCTTCTGTCGGTAACGTCAATCGTTGATGATATTAGCATCAACGCCTTCCTCCCGACTGAAAGTACTTTACAACCCTAGGGCCTTCTTCATACACGCGGCATGGCTGCATCAGGCTTGCGCCCATTGTGCAATATTCCCCACTGCTGCCTCCCGTAGGAGTCTGGGCCGTGTCTCAGTCCCAGTGTGGCTGATCATCCTCTCAGACCAGCTAGGGATCGTCGCCTAGGTGAGCCATTACCTCACCTACTAGCTAATCCCATATGGGTTCATCCGATAGCGCAAGGACCTAAGTTCCCCTGCTTTGCTCCTTAGAGATTATGCGGTATTAGCCACCGTTTCCAGTGGTTATCCCCCTCTATCGGGCAGATCCCCATACATTACTCACCCGTCCGCCGCTCGTCAGCGGGAAGCAAGCTTCCCCTGTTACCGCTCGACTTGCATGTGTTAGGCCTGCCGCCAGCGTTCAATCTGAGCCATGATCAAACTCTTCAATTAAAAGTGTTTGATGCTCAAAGAATTAAACTGTTAATCCAATCCGCTTATGTTCGGCTAACTTTGTCGGCTTTGTTGCGTTTTCCTCGCCGTACTTAAGTACTGTCTCGGAAATACTCACTCGCCTTCGCGTTATCCTTCCATAATCGAATTGTCACATTGTTAGTTCATATATGAATTAACGTGTTAGTCACTCTTCAAGACTTAAAATCAAATATTTTTTTGATAGTGTCCTGTGAGTGCCCACACAGATTGTCTGATAAATTGTTAAAGAGCGTTGCGACTGAATCTTTCGATTTTCGACTTCAAGGTCGTTGTCGCGAGGAGGCGTATAATACGTTTTCCTCCGTGAGAGTCAAGCAATTTTTTGCTTTTTCTTTTCAGAACCTCTCGCTGCCGTTTCAGTGTTCATCGCGCTTTGCGTTGTCTTGTTCCCGGTCAGTGGTGGCGCATTATAGGGAGTCAGAAAAATCTGGCAACCCTTTTTTTAATATTTTTTTTCGTTCGCTCAGCTTTTCAACGAATTTACGTTAAAGTGCTAGTTTTTCCAGCGAATTGAACCCTTCTGCTTCAAGTACTGGCCTTAAACTCTGTACTGCATCATTCATTAACAAGCAGTACGCAAAGTCATCTTCGTTAGAATTATGAATTTCTGCCTGATTGTTTATCAGCCAAAGTGTTCTTCTGGCGATTGCAGCCCCTGAATCTATAAACCTTGTCCCATTTGGTAGCACTTTTTCCAGTTCTTCTATTAATAGAGGGAAATGGGTACAACCTAAAATCACTGTGTCTGGAGGCTCCGGCATTCTTATCCATGGCCTCACAGTTTGTGCAACCTCTTCTAACGGTAGGTTCTCCCCGTGCAGCTTTCTTTCCGCTAATTGGACTAGTTCCGCTGAACCTAATGAGATGACTTGGCAATCCGTAGCAAAACGGTCAATTAGTTCTTTGGTATATTCGCGATTTACCGTCCCTTTAGTTGCCAATAACCCAACCACGCCATTACGAGTGAGTTTCGTTGCCGGCTTAATTGCAGGAACCACGCCCACAACAGGGAAGGTAAAATGCGCCCTTAGATTCGGCAAGCTAACAGTGCTTGCAGTATTGCAGGCAATAATAGCAATTGTTAAAGGATGTTTTGACGCTATCGCATTTACAATTTGATAGACCCTATCAATAATAAACTCTTCACTTTTTTCACCATAAGGAAAAGCTTCATTATCGAATGCATAGATATAGTGCGCATTCGGGATCATTTTTTTGACTTCACGATAGACAGATAACCCGCCCACTCCAGAGTCAAACACCAGAATGGTCGGGCGAACAGATAGGTTGTTATTAGAAGTTGTAGCTTCCGGTAAGGAAATATTCTCTTCCAGCGGTGCGATAACCATACGCGGTCTCATAGTCTTTATCGAACATATTAGCTATTTTACCACGAATTGTGAGATGTGAAGTGATTGGATATGCCGCAGTGAGATCCCAGATGCTAACGCCACCGAGTTTTAATCTTTTATAGTCACCAGTACTATTATCATATTGACCAAAGTCTTTATCATATCTAGAGCCAATATATTGATAAGTTAACCCCCAATCTATATTGGCAACATTCCAATCTAGTTGATATTTAACTTGTTGCTTAGCACGCCGAATTAAAACTTTGTTTGTTTTATCGTCTCTAGGATCGGTATATTGATATGTAAACTGATGACGGAATATGCCTGTATCCATATCACCATTCCATTCTATTCCTTTTATCGTTGCTTCACCGACATTTCTCCATCCCCAATTAGTCTCAGCTTTTGCATCAATAAGGTTAGTAATTTCATTCTTATATGCGACCAATTGCCAACTTAGAGGGCCAGTAAGCCCTTTCACTCCACCTTCCCATTGTTTACTTTCTTCTGGCTTTAGCTCTGGATTACCATATGGTGCTGACGCATATAGCTGACTAATATTTGGCGCTTTATAAGCTGTAGCATAAGAGCCTGTAAGCTGATAACCGTCAATGAACTCCCATCCTGCACCCGCTTGCCATGTTGTATGCCAACCAAACTCTGAGTGTTTTTCAGATCTTACTGCACCTTCAAGAGTAAAAGCAGAAATTGCTTGCTGAGACGTTAAATAAAATCCAGTGTTATTGACAGATTCATTATTTGGTAATGAAGAAGTTCCAGCTTCTATGGTTTGTTTTTGATAGTCTACACCAGCCGAAACAGTACCATGTTCTAATTGGTAGTTATTTCCCCATTGAACGTTATATTGCTTAGAATCATCAATACGGGAACCTTTACCATACTGACCATATCTTGGGTCATAGTTATAATCTTTAACGTGACTATAGCTACCCATTAATGAAGTAGAATACTTCTCTTGATGATATTTAACACCCGTTTCATAGGTGCGACTATATAACTTACGTGTATCGACAAGCAAATTTGCATATTGATCATAATATGCATCATATCGGGTACGGTTATCATAACCATAGGCTCTTGCATACGCTAAAACATCTGTAGCAAATTGATGTTCAACACCCAACCATAACGTTTTATTTTGGAAGCCATCTTTATCTGGTTGTGGGTGTCCGCCAGTATTCCCCCTAGCCTCCACATCAAACCCTTTGGTATACGTATAAGCAGCAGCACCAGTAACTGTGGTGTTTTCACCAATCTTTTGCTGAGTTGAACCGTTATAGTTTTGATAACCATAAGAGCCGATACCTGCATTCAACGTGGTTCCATCATTATCACGGCGGGTGATGATATTCACTACACCACCAACAGCATCAGAGCCATAAACGGCAGAGCGTGCGCCGCGAATATATTCAATACGCTGAACCAGAGAAATCGGGATTTGGCTCATATCGGATGAACCTGAAATACCTGCCTGATTTAAACGAACTCCATCAATTAACACTAAAACATGACGAGATTCTGTACCTCGAATAAAGAGGGAACTCATCTGTCCCATTCCGCCATTTTGCGCGATATCCACCCCCGGTAAACGCCTTAGGACATCAATGACGGTATTTGATTGCCAATGGTCAATATCTTCACGAGTCACAACGGTCACTGGCGCTAATATAGAAGAAATGGGTTGTTCAAAACGGTTTGCTGACACGACGAGCTGGTCAGACTTATTGGTAGCATTTGCACTTGCCAGAGAAGAAATACCACATAACACTGCCAGAGCAGCGGCCGATAATGGCAGCAACTTTTTATTATTCATTATGATTACACTCGGAAAATCAATTAAATTAAAATTCCGCGAGGTTGAATATAAGATCCGCGCAAATATTCAACGAAGCGATAAGGTGTGTGGCAGGTATCGGACTTATAAAGTAACAAGTTGAGTTTCTATATATGAAATAAAAACGATATATAAGATGAAAATTCGACCTGTTATATCCCCTAAATAATTCAAGTGGCATGTCGGCGGCAAGCGAAGATATCCCTAGGAGCATACTGAAGTATGTGACTAGGGTAGCTGAGCGATGCCAACACCCATGTAGCTTGAAGAATGACGGGGACACCTTAATTACCGTTGCGCGTCAGTCTTGGATTTACACCAAGTTCCCTAAAACCACAGCCTAGTATCCTAAGTGGAATAGCATTTAGTGTCTATGGATGGATAATGAAAACTGGACATCTTCGCTGCATTCCCTACAATTTCGCCCCTGATACGAATTTTTTACTGTTTTATGGGGCCAAGTATGCCAAATACGTTGCACACCAAAGACTATGAACTGCAACTTGCAGAGAAAACTGACCGTTTAAAGGCTATGATGGCCCCGTTTAACGCACCTGAACCTGAAATTTTTTCATCTCCGAAATCACATTACCGTATGCGTGCAGAATTTCGCGTTTGGCATGATAAAGATGATTTATTTCATATCATGTTTGATCAAGAGACTAAAGAACGCATTCGTGTCGATCAATTTCCGGTTGCTAGCCAATTGATTAATCAAATGATGGCGGCATTGCTGCCACTGATTAAGCAAAGTGAATTACTGCGCCATAAGTTATTCCAAATCGACTATTTATCGACGCTAAGTAACAAACTGATTATTTCACTTCTTTACCATAAGAAGTTAGGGGAAGAATGGATTACTGAAGCAAAAAATTTAAAAGTCGCATTAGTTGAAAAAGGGTTTGATTTACAGTTAATCGGTCGCGCTTCAAAAACAAAGATCATGCTTGATAATGATTATGTGGATGAAGTTTTGCCTGTAAATGGCAAAAATATGATCTATCGCCAAGTCGAGAATAGCTTCACACAGCCTAATGCTCAGGTGAATATTAAAATGTTGGAATGGGCCATTGCTGCCACACAAAACTCAACTGGTGATTTATTAGAGCTGTATTGTGGAAATGGGAACTTTTCATTGGCATTAGCGCAAAATTTTGATCGTGTATTAGCCACTGAAATTGCAAAGCCTTCGGTTGCCGCTGCTCAATATAATATAGAAGCAAATAATATTAATAATGTGCAGATTATCCGAATGTCCGCTGAAGATTTTACCCAAGCAATGCAAGGGGCTCGTGAATTTAGACGTTTGGAAGGAATTACGCTTACAGATTATCAATGCAATACGATTTTTGTTGACCCGCCACGTAGTGGTTTAGATGATAAAACGGTGAAACTCGTTCAAGGATACGAACATATTTTGTATATTTCCTGTAACCCAGAAACACTTTGCGATAACTTAGCAGAGCTCAATAAAACTCATAAAATAGAAAAGCTTGCGCTATTTGACCAGTTCCCCTATACCCATCATATGGAAAGTGGCGTCCTCTTAACCCGCCGTTAGTTGTTAAGACTATCCCCTTTCAATACAAAAGCGCCGCAATATGATGCGGCGTGAGGTTGTTGACAAAGTGGGATAAAAGCGTGGTTTTCCTTGTTTATTTTCAAAACCTATCCAATCTGCCGCCAAACAGGTTATGTTTGTCAGCAGTTTGGCGACGCAATATCATGCGGCGTTTTATCGAAAAACTTATTTAACCTTAATTCTCAGCTTCTTGCTCAAGTGCCAGTTCCGCTTTTTCTTTTTTACGTGCTTTCCAGCTCGCATACATCCATAACGCTAAAATGACGATAAAGGTTGCTGGAATAAAGTTGGAGCCAATTTCAGGGTTTTGAACACGTAAAATCGCAGCATAACCAAAGATCCCAATAAAGAAGCTACCTGCAACAAATTTAGGTAGCCCTATAGGCATCGCTTGGTGTAAGTAACGTTGGTGCAAACAATAGGCTGCCAAAATAAGAGTCAGAATTGGAAAAAATGAAAAGTCGACTAACGAGTTGAATAACGTTGAAAAGGTTCCATGGGTTGCAAGGCCAATCACAAAGGCTAGCAATAATGTGCTTCTTTCATAGCTTTTTTGGTCCATCATTGATTCTCCTTATTATTGAGTAAGATCCGGGTCAGTTTGATTTTGTTTTTCCTGTTCACGGCGGTACCAATAGTAGGCGCCTTTAGCGATCATTCTTAGTTGCAATACCAGCCGTTCTTCGAGATTCCTGCGTTTTTCTTCATCAATATCAAGCGCTTCAGCTCCTGCACTGAAAACGATCGTCACCATCGCCTCGGCTTGCATTTCAGTAAAATGACGAGGCATCCGGCTTTCAAGTTGCAGGTAATCCGCTAACTCCGCAATAAAATGTTGTATTTCCCGTGCAACGGCCGCACGAAACTCAGCGGATGTGCCTGAACGTTCACGCAATAATAACCTAAAGGCGTTGGGGTTATTACCAATAAACTCCATAAAAGTTGAGACTGATGTGCGGATCACACTCCCGCCTTTTGCGATACGCTGTCGTGCTTGTCGCATAAGTTGGCGTAACATCAAACCGCTTTCGTCAACCATGGTGAGACCGAGCTCATCAACATCTTTAAAATGACGATAAAATGACGTCGGTGCAATGCCGGCTTCCCGTGCAACTTCACGTAAACTTAAACTTGTAAAACTACGTTCAGCGCTTAATTGGCTAAATGCGGCTTCGACGAGTGAACGCCGAGTTTTTTCTTTTTGTTTTGCTCTAACGCCAATAGTGTTACTCACAGTGATCCTAATTTCTATGTCATTAAACATTAATGAACGCATTGAAGGTTAATAATAAGCAAGAGCTTATCTTCTAGCATACCTGATATTTCCTAATCTGGTTTAGCGAAAAATCGACTCTTCTTGCAAATTAACAATTTTCAGCACTTCGCTTACCTGCTTTGAAGCTTTCTTACTGATATTTTCTTACGTATTTATAGAAACGTTTCCACTTTTCTCTATACCCTACCCGAATGCGAAAAAATAGATTCACCAAAAATGCACTCTGTTAGCAAATTAATTTCCTCAAAAAGACAAGGGAAATTAGGCGAAATAACCAACTAATGATAACATATTGTTGTCATTTTGTTTTAGAGCAGGTCTTACCTCATGCAACTTACCCATTTTGATGCAATAGTGATTGGTTCAGGTCCCGGTGGTGAAGGTGCCGCTATGGGGCTCGTGAAACAAGGAAAAAACGTTGCTGTTATCGAACGTTATAATAATGTCGGCGGAGGCTGTACCCACTGGGGAACCATTCCCTCAAAAGCCCTCCGTCATGCCGTTAGCCGTATTATCGAATTTAATCAAAACCCGCTTTATAGTGATAATTCCCGCAGCTTAAGCTCCTCTTTCTCTGAAATTCTACGACATGCAGAAACCGTTATTAGCCAACAAACTCGTATGCGCCAAGGATTTTATGAACGAAATGGTTGCCAAATGTTTTCAGGGGAAGCCACTTTTATCGATGAGCAACATGTCAGTGTGCGCTATGCTGATGGAAGCTGTGATGTTTTAAGTGCAGATAAAATTGTGATAGCCACGGGGTCACGTCCTTATTGCCCTTCTGACGTTGATTTCAATCATTCCCGAATTTATAACAGTGATACGATCCTCAATCTAACTCACGAACCTCGCCACGTCATTATTTATGGTGCGGGGGTTATCGGTTGTGAGTACGCTTCAATATTTCGTGGATTAGGCGTTAAAGTGGATTTGATTAACACTCGAGATCATTTATTGGCTTTCCTTGATCAAGAAATGTCTGACGCGTTGTCTTATCATTTTTGGAATAGTGGTGTTGTTATTCGCCATAACGAAGAATATGAAAAGATCGAAGGTGTCAATGATGGTGTTATTGTTCACCTGAAATCAGGTAAAAAAGTCAAAGCTGACTGCCTATTATATGCCAACGGAAGAACCGGTAATACTGATGGTTTAGGTCTTGCAAATGTTGGTATTGAAGCGGATGGTCGCGGCCTCATTAAGGTTGATAAAGCTTACCGTACAACAAATGAACATATTTATGCTGTTGGTGATGTTATTGGTTATCCAAGCCTCGCCTCGGCAGCGTATGACCAAGGCCGAATTGCTGCACGTGCAATTGGTGGTAGCTTAGGTAATGCTCATTTAGTGGAAGATATCCCCACAGGGATTTATACCATTCCAGAAATTAGTTCAGTTGGCAAAACAGAACAAGAATTGACTGCAATGAAAGTGCCTTATGAAGTGGGTCGCGCTCAATTCAAACATTTAGCTCGCGCACAAATTGCAGGAATGAATGTTGGTAGTTTAAAAATATTATTCCATCGTGAAACGTTGCAAATACTCGGTATTCACTGTTTCGGTGAAAGGGCGGCTGAAATTATTCATATCGGCCAAGCTATCATGGAACAAAAAGGTGAAGGCAATACCATTGAATATTTTGTGAATACTACATTCAATTACCCAACGATGGCAGAAGCATTCCGCGTTGCGGCATTAAATGGTTTAAATCGACTATTTTAATCGCCAGTCATGATGGTTGCTTTTTTCCTAGCAACCATCATCTCAGCCGACTACTCGCTTATTTTAACGTTTTATTCCTAGGGGCTGTATTCTGACCTTTTTTAGCGATAAAAATCAGCAGAAAAGATAACCAAGCCTAGACTTTATTCCTATAGTAGCTATCCATTGAATTATAGATAGTTTCCGCTAATTGCTCATAGCGACCACGTAAAGGTGAACCAGGGCGATATACCAGAACAATTGTCCGTTTTGGCTCAGGTTCAATGCAATTTAAATAACACACACCATCACGGCACACTTCGTTTGGAACAGCTAAATCAGGCAAAAGTGTAATACCACTTCCTGCCGCAACCATATTTCTTAATGTCTCTAAACTCGTGGCTCTAAAATGCGTGTCTTCTTTCGCACCCGCTTGGAAACAAAAACCCATAGCCTGATCTCGTAGGCAATGGCCATCTTCTAACATTAATAATTTCTCGCCGGACAATTCGCCCATTTCGATGGTATCGCGGTCATGCCATGGGTGACTTTCATAAATAGCCAGTTTCATTGGTTCTTCAAATAAAGGCACGACAATAAACGGGTCTGTTTCTTTTACTTCCGCTAAAATTGCACAATCTAATTTACCGCTATCCAATTGCGCTAAGAGTTGCTGAGTTTGCGCTTCATGCAAATAAATTTCTAACTTTGGATGAGCTTGGTGCAATTGTGGAATGATATGAGGTAATAAATATGGCGCAACTGTTGGTATTAAGCCAATATGCAATGGACCAGACATGCTTTCCCCTTGCAGTGCCGCCATTTCTTGCAAAACTTTTATTTCCCGCAAAATAGTACGCGCCTGTTCAACGAGCAACAGTCCTTGCTGAGTAAAAAGCACCTTACGACTGGTTCTTTCTAATAACATCACACCCAGCTCTTCTTCTAATTTGCGAATTTGTCCGCTCAGTGTTGGTTGGCTGACATGGCAAGAATCCGCGGCGCGTCTAAAGTGTTTATGTTCGGCGAGTGCAACAAGGTACTCTAAATCTCGAATATTCATATTTCTTTTCCTTTCGTGAATTCTTTGTCATCCAAAGATAGATAATACCAATCACTATAATGATATTGTTTTGTTTTATCTATTAATATATTGTAAATCCCTCGAAAACTTCCCTGTTTTTACTTAGTTTACTGCCAAAACTGAAACAAATAGTAACATTTAGAAACAAAATGTATCAATGGACAATAAAGTAAACTTAACCTCTCTTTGCATAAATGGTGAATTTTTTTTATCAAATTTCACTCACATAACACATCTTTCTATTAAACATTTATTACATAAATCAATATGTAACACTATATTCATAATCTTTAAGTAATAATATACTAGTACTGGAGTGCAGCTAAAAATACAAAAATAATGACTTATAATTCAAAGCAGGCAATTTATCATATTATTTTTATACTTTCGTCTTGCGAATATAACGTGCAAAATCTCTTTTTTAAAATTTTATACACATTTATACACAAATACACCCTAGAAAAAACCAAAATAGACAATATATTTGCAATAAGGAAAGATAAAGCAAAATCCCTGCAAGCCCATAATTAATGGTTTCATATAGTATCGTCGCTTCTAAATGTTTTTCATCAATGATGATAAAGAGGACAAAACGCTATGGACACTATTAACCTTTCTTATCAAGTCAATCCTAATGACGCGCTAGAATATAAAAAGCGTACATAACACAGCAATATTATAAACAGAATGATCTTGGTTACACAAAACTTATAGTCCCATATTAGAAGTTATTTATCACGCTTGAGCCGTGCTCATACAAGACGAATAACGCGAAGAATGAGTAATATCGTTTAAATACAAGTTTAGTGACAAGAGTACATGAACTGTCCCTATATAAAAGCTTAATAGCAAAAAAATCAACAACAGAAAGTTAAAGTTGAGAGGCATAAATTACGATATTCATCGTAATTTAAATCAATACTGAAACATTTATATGATAGATGGCATAAGTTTAATCAAGAAAGTAATAAAACAAAGATTGCCATACTCGTTAAATTTTTAAAATTTGATTTAAATAAAGCTAGCCCAGAAACATTCTGTCATATTTTTTTTCATAATCATATAAAGTTTGTAAATTTCCATTAGAAAGTTAATTAAAAATACCAATACATAATTGAAATTTTATATATCAACCTAAGGAGCGCTCTTATGATTTCAAACTGATCGACAACAGATAAAACCAATAAAAGACGACATAAAATGGATATTGCGGGATATGCAACCACAAAAACCGCATAATACCAGAATTTTATCCTTGATCGTGTTTTCTTTAAATACAATTTGCCATGCAGAGGTAATGACAAGTTTCTATTATATTTTCACACATTTGAATTTTTAGATTTACACCTTTAAGGAGTTTTTCGTTTTATAATTCTTCCCATAGCAATACACGAGCATGTAAACAATAAACAAATTCATTTAAACTTTTATTTAGGAAATAAATATCATGAAAGCAAATAAAATCTCTTCAGTATTAGCATTAACTTTAATCGCAACTTCATTGTTCTCTGCTAATATTCAAGCGAAAGAAAATACGATTAACTTTAAAGCGGCCATTGTTATCCCACCATGTAGCTATGATGTCAATGAAAATGGAGTTGACCTAACTTTTTACAATGATAACACAAAAAAAATGAGCTCTATTTCTATTAATGTTGATAAAGAGAAAAAGTCAGCAGAATGGAAAGTATTAGAGAGCAACCGTAGTATTTATCAGTTGAATTGGACTGATAAAGAAAAAGGATTTGCAATGTTATCAGTTCAGCAAGCTTAATTATTATATAACCTAACCTTTTTAATATAAAACATAGACATATAGCCAACTGATTTTTTTATATAATTTGGTTGTAGGATACTATTATGCAAAATTCAATAATGAACAAAGTATTAACCCTCTCATTAACAGCTTTATTATTACTTTCAGCGTCAAGCTTATGTCGTGCTAATGCCAGTAATGACCAATCCGCGAATATGATTCATTTTTACGGTGCGGTTTTTCATCCTGCATGCACAAATAACATAACAGACAATGAAATTATATTAAATTGCTTAAATGAGAAGACAAATACCACAACCTCAAATATAGCGTTAAATAATGTGACTCAAATAAAAGGTTGGAAAGTCATTAATGATGGTAGAAATGAGTATTCATATAACTGGGTTAATAAAGAAAAGCAGTTAGGAATGTTAACTATCAAATATATTTAAAAAGATACGTGTTATGGGATTTGGGGTAGTCATGCTACCCCCCATTTTTACAGCCAGATAAAAAACTATAAACCCAGCAGAGCTTTCGCTTCCACAATGGCTTTCGCCACCTGCTTCTGAGATACCCCACCTTTAGCTAACCTTTTATCTAAACACGACTGTAACGAAAGAATGTCGTATACATCGAGTTGGATAACATCACTGAATTTTTGCAAATCACTTAACGCCATTTCTTCTAGTGCTTTACCTTGAGCAATTGCAGCGACAACCGCTTCACCGACAATATGATGCGCTTCACGGAAGGGAACGCCTTTTGCGACTAAATAGTCTGCCAACTCCGTCGCATTTGCATAACCTTGTTTGGCTGCTTCTTCACACCGTGGGCGGCGAATTTGAATACCATCGAGAACTAATACAGCCATATGCATACAATCTAACCAAGTATCTAAGGCATCAAATAAACCTTCTTTGTCTTCTTGCATATCTTTGTTATAGGCAAGTGGTAACCCTTTCAAGGTCATCATCATACCCGTTAATGCACCTTGAACTCGCCCACACTTACCACGGATCAGTTCTAGTGCATCAGGGTTTTTCTTTTGCGGCATTAATGAAGAGCCTGACGTAACTTTGTCAGATAACTCAATAAACCCTGCCTCACCGCTATTGAAGAAAATTAAATCCTCAGCAAAACGCGACAAATGCACCATACCAATACTGGCATCAGACAATAATTCGAGGACGTGGTCTCGGTCGGAAACAGTGTCTAAGCTGTTGCGCGTCGCAGATGCAAAACCAAGCCAAGAGGCAAGTTGCTCACGATCAATATCATAAGCGGTTCCGGCTAATGCTCCGCAGCCTAATGGGCTAACATCCAAACGCTTTAAAGTATCTTTTAAACGGCTTTCATCACGCGCTAACATTTCACCATACGCTAGACACCAATGAGCAAATGTCACTGGCTGGGCGCGTTGTAAATGGGTATAACCTGGCATCACTGCGTCTTGGTTGTTTTCTGCTGTGATCACTAACGCTTTTTGGAGTTCAATAACTGCTTCTAGCAATAATGCAACTTGGTCTTTACACCATAGTTTTAAATCTGTCGCGACTTGGTCATTACGACTACGACCTGTATGTAATTTTTTACCCAAATCACCGACTTTATCAATCAGCTTGCCTTCTACCCAACTGTGAATATCTTCCGCATCACTTTGCAGGATCATTTCAGGATTGTCTTTGACTTCTTTTAGCAGTGCATTCAGTGCCTGTTCTAAAGATTGTTGTTCGCTATCTGTCAGCACACCGACAGTAACTAATGATTTTGACCATGCGATTGAACCGATAATATCTTGTTGCGCTAAGCGATAATCAAAACGTAATGAATCATTAAACTGTTTAAACCGCTGATCTGCCTGCTGACTAAAACGTCCACCCCAAAGTGCCATAAAGGATCCCTACCTGATTGAAAAAATAAGTTTTTAACGCCCGACAGCAATAGTCGCTGTCGGGTTACTACGATTGACTTTATTTTGCTTTGTTTTGCTCTTTCAACGCACGAATACGTGAAGACAGGGAATAAAGACGGATAAAACCACCAGCATGGCTATGGTCATACACTTCATCTTCACCAAATGTCGCAAACTCTTCTGAATATAAGCTCTTATCTGCTTTCTTCTGAATAGCAGTCACTTGACCTTTATACAGTTTCAGTACTACTTCACCTGTCACATCTTGTGCTAAAGATTCTGCCGCAGCTTGCAATGAATGACGCAATGGTGCGAACCAACGACCATCATAAACCACATAGGACATTTCTAAACCTAACTGTTCACGCCATTTATAGCTATCACGATCTAGCACTAATTGCTCGACACCACGCAGTGCTGCCATCATGATGGTGCCTCCTGGGGTTTCATAACAACCGCGAGATTTCATACCCACTAAACGGTTTTCAACAATATCGATACGACCAACACCGTGTTTCGCACCTAACGTGTTCAATGCTTCTAAACAGCCTAATGGAGACAGCACCTTACCATTAACAGATACCACTTCACCTTGTTTCACACCAACAGTAACCAGTTCTGCTTCGTCTGGTGCGTCTTGTGGATCCACAGTCCATACCCAGCAATCTTGGTTGGCTGCATTCCATGTACTCTCTAGCACACCACCTTCGGTGGAGATATGCCATGCGTTTTCATCACGGCTATAAATTTTTTCAAGGCTAGCTGTTGTCGGGATATTCCGTTCTTTCAGGTAATCGAGTAGGGCTTCACGGGAACGTAAGTCCCACTCACGCCACGGTGCAACCACTTGTAATTGTGGGGCTAATGCCGCATAGGTGCTTTCAAAACGCACTTGGTCGTTACCTTTACCTGTTGCTCCATGGGCAACGGCATCTGCACCCACTTTTAATGCAATTTCAACTTGCGCTTTCGCAATAATTGGGCGAGCCATTGATGTACCTAATAAATAGCTACCTTCATATAACGCACCTGTTTTTAATACTGGATAGATATATTCTTTGACAAACTCTTCGCGTAAATCAACGACATAACATTCTGATGCCCCCGATTGCAGTGCTTTTTTCTCAACACCGACTAAATCTTCTCTGTCTTGTCCCACATCGGCAACAAATGCAACCACTTCACAATCATCATAGTTTTCTTTCAACCATGGAATAATTGCCGATGTGTCCAAGCCGCCTGAGTATGCTAATACTATCTTTTTAATGCCCTTTTTCATAACGTACCTATCCGCTCAATTAATTTATTATGTGTATGGCTCGCTTACGATGCCAAGATCCGAGTTCCAATTGCCGTTCCATTAAACAGCTCAGGAAGTTGTTCTGCGTGACGCCAACTTGCAATATCGACGGAACGTTGTAGTGCAGTGGCTGCCTCTAACGCCGCATTCACTTTCACAATCATTCCATCTGTAATAATTCCCTGCTCAATAAGTTTCTGCGCTTTTTGCGTGGTCATCTCATCAATTTTTTGGCCTTTGCCATCTAAAATGCCGCTGACATCGGACAATAAAACCAGATCCGCATTGAGCGCCTGAGCCACTGCCGTTGCGGCTTGATCTGCGTTCACGTTCATCAGTTCGCCATCTGGCGTTATCCCTATGGAACTGATAATTGGCAAATAACCTGCACCGAGAAGCAATTTCAATAATTTGGCATCTCCCGGTTTCGCATTGCCGACATGACCCAGTTCGTCATTTAGCTGCGTCACCACTGCACTTTGTCCATCACCGAGTGATAACCCCACCGCAGGCAATTGGTGTTTGATGCTCCATGCCAGTAAGGTCTTATTTGCCGTACCCGCTAATGCACCGGTAATAATGTCAATTTGATCAGCTGGTGTGACACGCAGCCCCTGCTTTTTCACAACAGGAAGTTGCAATTTCTGCATTAATTCATCAACTAAACAGCCACCACCATGGACAATCACCAGCTCGCGTTGATGTGCTTGGCGATAGGTTTGAATGGCGGTAAAGAGTTTTTCTAACGCTTCGGTACTATCGAGTAATACTCCGCCCAATTTAATCACTAAGGGTTGCATGGTTTGTCCTTATTAAAGTAATGACTGAGTTTCATTGAAACCAAAACGAATATTCATGCACTGCACGGCTTGTGCGGCGGCACCTTTAAGTAGGTTATCTTCTGTACCGACGAGAATCAGGTGTTCCCCTTTCAATGCATAGCCGATATCACAAAATGGTGTGCCAACGACGGATTTCAATGCAGGAACACCTTTATCGTATAAACGCACTAACGGTTTGTTTTGATAAGCATCTTTAAATGTTTCACCAATTTTCTCCGCCGTAACCCCCGCCTTTACTTTACACGTGATAGTGGCGAGGATCCCCCTTGAGAAATTCCCCAAGTGTGGTGTAAAAATCACTTCCTGCCCCAAATGTGCTGAAATTTCAGGTTGGTGGCGATGAGTGAAAATACCATACGGCTGCAAGCTGACTTCACAGAAACTATTTGTCATTGATGCCTTACGCCCTGCCCCTGATACACCACTCGTTGCGTTGATAACAGGCCACATGCTGTCATCCAATAATTTCGCTTCAATTAACGGTTTTAACGCCAATTGTGATACCGTTGGGTAACAACCCGGTACGGCAATTAGCTGAGCTTGGCGAATTTTATCGCTTTGCCATTCTGCTAAACCGTAAACTGCTTGCATTAACCATTCGGTATTTGTATGTTCAAAGCCATAGTATTGCGTATAAAACGCCGGATCTTGAACACGGTATGCACCTGACAAGTCGAACACCACGCAGCCAGCCTCAAGGAATTGCGGGGCAATATCGTGGCTCACTTCGTGTGCTGTGGCGAGAAAAACGACATCAATCCCTTTTGCCGCCTCAGCAACATCGCTTAATGGCTGCACAGGAAGGTCAATAATGCCTTTATACTGGGGATATAAATCAGAAAAACGTTTATTTGCATCGGCACTTTGCGCAGAAACCATCAATCCTTGAAGGTTAATGTTAGGATGGCGTTGCAAATAAGCGGCTAATTCTGCTCCAGTATAGCCACTGGCCCCGATAATGAGTGTGTTCAACATATGCTTTCTACCTTGTACTCGTGACCCAAACAGTTTAATGTGTATTTTTATTCAAATAAAGTGCATGAATATTGATACTATTATGGATTAAGGCTGTCAACAGTGAATATTAAATTACCTGCATTTATTGAGATTTATCGTCAATTAATTGCCACTCCATCAATTAGTGCGACTGATTCTCATTTGGATCAGAGCAACAAAGCCCTTGTGGAGCTTCTTGCTGGATGGTTAGAGACGCTGGGGTTTTCGGTAAATATTCAACCTGTACCGGAAACACGTGATAAATATAATCTGCTTGCTTCCATTGGCGAGGGTAATGGCGGTTTGATGTTATGTGGTCATACCGATACCGTACCTTTTGATGAGGGTCGTTGGAGTAAAAACCCTTTCGAGCTTACTGAACACGATGGCAAGCTTTATGGTCTCGGCACCGCAGACATGAAAGGCTTTTTTGCTTTTATTGTCGATGCCCTACGCGACATTGATCTTACTAAACTCAAGCGCCCTCTTCATATCCTTGCTACCGCTGATGAAGAAACCTCAATGGCGGGAGCGCGTTATTTTGCAGCGAATACGGCACTGCGCCCTGATTTTGCCATTATCGGTGAACCGACTTCGTTACAACCGATACGTGCTCATAAAGGTCACTTGTCCAACGCGATCCGCATTACGGGCCAATCGGGACACTCAAGCGATCCTGAGCGTGGTGTAAATGCGATTGAGCTAATGCATGAGTCAATTTCTCATTTAATGACACTGAGAAATACATTAAAGGAACGTTTTAATAATCCTGCTTTTGTTATTCCATACCCTACAATGAACTTTGGTCATATTCATGGTGGTGATGCGGCAAACCGTATTTGTGGTTGTTGTGAATTACATATGGATATTCGTCCATTACCGGGGCTAACACTGCAAGATTTGGATGAGCTATTAAATGATGCTCTCGAACCTGTACGGGCAAAATGGCCAGGTCGTTTAGCAATTGAATCAATGCACCCTCCGATCCCCGGTTATGAATGTCCGACCGACCATAAAATGGTCGCAGTGATTGAACAGTTACTTGGTCAAAAAGCAGAGACTGTGAATTATTGTACGGAAGCACCGTTTATTCAGGAACTCTGTCCAACGTTAGTACTCGGCCCGGGTTCCATAGAACAAGCGCATCAACCCGATGAATTTATCGATATGCGCTTTATTGAGCCAACCCGTCAATTAATTAGCCAAATGATTGAACACTTCTGTTTCACTGAATAAATCTGACTAGCCACTGATGCGAGCGCGACACTAACTGAGTCGCGCTTTTTTATCATGAATTTTTTTCCTCTTCTGTTTGAAAAAACATCAGCGTCATAATTTAATTTAAGTATTGACTATTGATGCCGATCTGGTAATTTCTATTTAGACGTCTAAACGTATAGATGCATGTACGGATATAATAACTTATAAAGATCATTGTCAGTCTGCTAATTGCGAGGTTACAGGGTATGAGTTTTTTTCACGCAAATCAGCGCGAAGCGCTAAATCAAAATTTAGCTGAATTAGATGGCCAAATTAATGTTTCATTTGAATTTTTCCCACCTCGCAGTGAAGAGATGGAGCAGACGCTTTGGAAATCCATTGATCGGCTCAAAAATCTCAAACCCAAATTTGTTTCTGTCACCTATGGCGCTAACTCAGGTGAGCGAGATAGAACCCATAGCATTATTAAAGATATCAAAGACAAAACCGGCTTAGTCGCAGCACCTCACTTGACGTGTATCGATGCCAGCAAAGACGAATTAAAAGCTATTGCTCGTGATTATTGGAACAATGGTATTCGTCATATTGTTGCCTTGCGTGGGGATTTTCCTGATAGTAGCCATAAGCCCGATATGTATGCAGCAGATTTGGTTGAATTATTAAAAGGCGAAGCCGACTTTGATATTTCTGTCGCGGCCTACCCCGAAGTTCATCCTGAAGCCAAAAGCGCGCAGGCTGATTTAATTAACCTGAAAAAGAAAATTGACGCAGGGGCTAACCGTGCTATCACTCAATTTTTCTTTGATGTAGAAAGTTATTTACGTTTTCGCGACCGTTGTGTTTCTACCGGCATTGATGTGGAAATTGTGCCAGGGATTTTACCTGTTTCAAACTTCCGCCAATTAGAGCGTTTCGCCAAACTTACCAACGTGCGCATCCCTTCATGGATGAGCAGAATGTATGAAGGGTTAGATGATGACCCAGAAAGCCGTAACCTTGTTGGCGCATCCATTGCGATGGATATGGTGAAAATTCTCAGCCGTGAAGGCGTCAAAGATTTTCATTTTTACACATTAAACCGTTCTGAATTGACCTATGCTATCTGCCATACGCTTGGTGTTAGGCCTTAATGAATTATCGGTGATAAAACCCGCCATTTCTGTTTTATCACCCTCATCCCCACATCATGACATCACCTAAAATAAAGCTGGCTCTGGAATATTCACTGGAATAAACAAAGAAAATCAATATATTGATTTTCGCCTAATAACACAAAGTGGGGAAATCCACCGCTTTTCTCCCACGTTGTCAACAATCTCATCCCATGGCTAAACATGGGGACGTCTTCAACCTGAGGCCGCTAATCAGCGGCCTTTATTTTCCTTATGGAGTACGATTTAGAATTTCCGCGTGTGCACCAACCGGGAAGATGTTTACCTCAGTAAAATCCTCATCTTGATAACCCATAATGCATCCATCAGTCCGCAATTCGTCCAGATCAATCAAAATAACCCCTAGCGTCGGTACAATTTTTTCTCGCCATACAAACAGATAGAGGTTATCTGATACTTTGATGTAATGACAGCGATCGACATCTGCTAACCCTTTTTCGACACCATCTAAGCAGTGCCATGCATAATATTGCTCATTGAAATAAATATGCTCATAACGTTCCTTAGGGTTATAGGTATACCGATTGCGTAACCCTAAAAGTTCCGTGGTATAAGCCACAGGTTCACCATCAATATCCAACAAACCGAACATGATTTGCGTTTTTACATCTGTTAGAGGTAAATTTCGCTGTATACGGTGAAAAGCGGAAACAGCCACATCCGCAGGGGTTGGTAATTGCCCTTGTACTACGACACAGTTATTGTTTATCTGATTAATAACAATACATAAGCTACTTCGCCAGTCTGTTGGGTCTTGAAAACGAATATAATAGATGGACGGGCGAATCGACGTGATACGGCAGGGGAGTTCTTTCCCATCCCATAAGATCCGTTGTGTTTGAGGAAAGCTTATTGAAACCACGGATCCCCTATCAAGCTGTAAATTAAATGTCTTTCCTGTCAATTCATCAGACGGTGATAAAATATAGCTATCAGGTGCAAAACCATCTGATAATGCACCGACTTGAATAAATGCAGTTTCTGTACTCATATCATCCCCTAGGTAAATGCCAGTGTTGGTAGATCAACCACGGTCGCTCCACCATCAATAACGAGTGCAGCCCCGCTGATCATCGACGCCTCTTCTGAGCAGAGGAAGCGACACGCAAGCGCCACTTCGTACGCGGTGGCGGGACGCTGCAATGGAACATCTCGACAAACATATTGATAGGCTTCATCCAGTGACATCTGATGTTGTGCCATTAACGGCTGCATTTCTTCATCTGCCATCGGTGTTTTCACCCAACCTGGACAGATTGCATTTGCGCGCACCCCCTCTTTACCAAAGTCCCGCGCGACAGAACGCATTAGCCCAATCAAGGCATGCTTAGCTGTCACATAAGCGCAAGATTCTGGTCCAGCAGCGAAAGAGGCTATCGACCCCACAAACAGCACATTGCCCTTTTGCTGAATTAATGACGGTAAACAACCTCGGACACTGGCAAATGCGCTGTCTAGATTCGCGCGCATCGATTGGTGCCAAAGTGCGTCACTCACTTTATCCACAGCCCCTAGCCCCATTCCACCAGCACTACAAATCAGCACATCAATATGATCGGTATGTTGAAAAATATGCGGCAAAATAACCTGTTGCCACGCTTCTTCTGTTGAGACATCCGCAACAATTGGTATCGCACCGCTGACTGTTGCGACATCTTCTAAGGGGGCGGCACGTCGACCAATCACAAACACCGTATCGCCTTGCTGCCTAAATAGCTGCGCGCAAGCACTACCTATCCCCGTGCCACCACCAGTGATCACTACAGTACGAGACATCTCCCCCCCTTTCACTATGTTAATTTTGGGTTAATCGATTTGTTAATATAGAAACAAATAACGGTTGATGACTATCGACCAAAGGAATGAATATGGCAAAACAAGGTGAAAAATTGGCGGGAATGGAAGGAAAGTCACATAAACGCTTGTCATGCTGAAACAATGCTAAGAGGGCGTCAGACTGCCGACACATAAAATGTTAGGCAGCAGGTTGGATAGGTTTTGAAAATAAACAAGGAAAATCAATATATTGATTTTCGCCTAATAACACAAAGTGGGAAAACCACGCTTTATCCCACTTTGTCAACAACCAAACGCCCTCTTAACAGAGAGCGCTTGGTTTAACTAAAAAGACTATCCTGTATTACGCATCCCTGCTGCAACACCTGCAATAGTCACCATCAGCGCTTGTTCAACGCGCGGGTCTGGGTACTCTTGCTGGCGAGAACGGTGCAGCAATTCTGCCTGTAATACGTTAAGTGGGTCGGTATACACATTACGCAATGCGATAGATTCGGCGATCCAAGGTAAATCGGCCATCAGTGCTTCATCTTTTGAAACCGCCAGCACGCTTTTAATATCATCCGATAACTGGTCACGCAGCTTCTGTCCCAACGGCCACAAGCGCTCTTCCACTAAACGGTGGTCATAATATTCCGCCAGCCATAAGTCAGCTTTTGCATACACCATCTCTAACATCGCGATCCGTGTATTAAAGAACGGCCACTGTTGCCACATTTCATCAAGTACGGCCTGTTTGCCTTCGTGTTCAATCACATGTTTAAGTGCTGCGCCAGCGCCTAACCATGCCGGCAACATTAAGCGGTTTTGTGTCCACGCGAAAATCCATGGAATGGCACGTAAGGTTTCCACACCGCCTGTTGGTCGACGTTTTGCTGGGCGTGAGCCTAATGGGAGTTTGCCGAGCTCTTGCTCTGGTGTTGCAGCACGGAAATACGGCACAAAATCTGGCTGCTCACGAACATAATCACGGTACATGGTGCAAGACACATCAGACAACGAATCCATGACAGATTTCCACTCATTTTTCGGCTCTGGTGGTGGTAATAAATTCGCTTCTAGAATTGCACTCGCATACAACGCAAGGCTGCTAATCGTGACTTGAGGTAGACCGAACTTAAAGCGGATCATTTCCCCTTGTTCTGTCACACGTAAGCCACCTTTTAAGCTCCCTGGTGGTTGAGACAGCAGTGCAGAATGTGCTGGTGCACCACCACGACCTATTGTACCGCCACGTCCGTGGAATAAGGTCAGCGTAACGCCTTCTTTTTCACACAGTTTGATTAATGCATCTTGTGCGCGATATTGCGCCCATGATGCTGCCATCACCCCCGCGTCTTTTGCGGAGTCTGAGTAGCCAATCATCACCATTTGGCGATCATCAATAAGGTTGCGATACCACTCAATACTTAACAATTTAGTCATAACGCTTTCGGCGTTATTCAAGTCCTCAAGGGTTTCAAATAACGGCGCAACAGGCAGACGAATAGAAGCCCCCGCTTCTTTTAGCAATAATTTTACGGCTAAAACATCCGAAGGGACTTTTGCCATGGAAATAACATAAGCGGCGATGGAATCATTTTTTGCTTTAGCTATCACACGGCAAGTTTCAAACACTTCCTGGGTTTCTACGCTTGGCTGCCAATCCTGCGGGATCAGCGGACGACGTGATTGCAATTCGGTTAACAAGAATTGCTGTTTTTCCTCTTCAGACCACTGCCCATAATCACCTAACCCTAAATACTGAGTGAGTTCTGCGATGGCATCTGTATGGCGTGTGCTTTCTTGACGTACATCGATACGCACCAGTTGCAAACCAAAACAGCGAATGCGACGCAAAGTATCCAGTAGCTGACCATTAGCAATAATTTTCATATTGCAGGCAATCAATGATTGATAACAGGCGTATAGCGGATCCCATAACTGCGCGTTATCCGTTAATAAATCTGCGGGAGGCAGCACTTGTTCGCCTTTCACACGGCGCTCTAAATATTCCAGCGTGGAGAATAATTGGCTGCGCAAGTTTTTGGCGATTTGGCGATAAGGTTCGTCAATATCATCGCCCCCAGCTAAAGCGCGCAGTTCAGGCGTGGCTTCTGTCATGGACAACTCAGACACTAACACCTGAATATCTTTAAGGAATAAATCTGCGGCTTTCCAACGACTTAGTAGCAAGACATGGCGAGTGACATCTGCCGTCACATTTGGGTTACCATCGCGATCCCCCCCCATCCATGATGTAAAACGGATTGGATTAGCTTCAACAGGGAGAACCGCCCCAATGGACTCTTCTAACTGCTCATTAAACTCGCGCAAAAATGCAGGAACCCCTTCCCACAGTGAGTTTTCAACAACAGCAAACCCCCATTTCGCTTCATCTATTGGCGTTGGGCGGATCTTACGGATTTCATCTGTGTGCCATGATTGAGCCACTAATTGACGCAAACGGCGCATAATGTTATTGCGCTCATAATCCGCAATATCATCGTGATCGAGTTGAGATAAACAATTATTCACCTCAACCAATTTGTGGATCAAGGTGCGGCGTGCAATTTCAGTTGGATGAGCGGTTAACACCAACTCGATGGATAACTGTTCCACGGCTTTTTGGATATCGTTATCGGTAAAACTTTTATCTTTTAAGCGGCTAAATAATTTTTTCAATGCCACAGGGTTACTTGCGGCTTCACCATGTGGAGAAATACTGTGGTACTGTTCAGCCACGTTAGTCAGGTTTAAGAATTGGTTAAACGCCCTTGCAACGGGAAGCAATTCATCATTTGAGAGGTTCTGTAATGTCATCAGCAGTTTTTGGCGCTGGACTTCATTACCTGCACGGGAGGATTTAGAAAGCTTACGAATGGATTCAACTTTATCAAGTATATCCTCCCCTAATGCTTCCTTGATGGTATCGCCGAGTAGCTTACCCAGCATACTGACATTACTGCGCATTGCGGAATATTGCTGATTCATGAGACTCCTGACCTTGTGCTTCTGGCAGAATGCATCCCCGCACTAAGCACGGTTAACAGACTGCGACCTGTTTCCTGTAACAAAATTTCAGTCGGCTGCGTTAGAGTTGTCGTTTTGTGATACAGCCCGCTAAATTTACCCTTGAGTGTATATTCATATCAGAAAAAAATGGCTTTGGGGGATTTTTCTGAAATTTAATTACAGCTTTATTTTTATTAATTTTTCTTATTTAAGTATTGTTTCAGCGCAATATATCGTCGATTCAGCACTTTTAAGACATGAATAATGTTAAAGAATTAAATCATCAGAATAAAAAGAGGGAAAAAATAACCTGTATTAAAAAATTTCATAATGTATTGGCACCCCGAATAAGGGCACCAATACTCGGAAAAGAGGCTATAACAATTGAGATAGGCGGTTTAAATCTGATTGGATTGCCCCGGCGGTGACATCTCGCCCGGCTCCCGGACCGCGGATCACTAGGGGGTTATCACGATACCAACGGCTTTCAATAGCAAAAACGTTATCACCTGGTAATAACGAAGCCAGCGGGTGATCGGGTTTTACTGCTTCCACCCCCACTTTGGCTTTTCCTTTCACTGCATCAAAACGCGCCACATAACGTAATACTAACCCGAGTTCTTGTGCGGCTTCTAAGCGCTGCTGCATTTGCTCATTGATAACGGCGCTATTTTCGAAAAACTCATCCAAAGAGCCGGTCTGTGCTTGCTTAGGTACTAATGATTCAACACGTACTTCATCCGGTTCGATGTCATAACCTGCCTCGCGGGCTAAAATAATCAGCTTACGCATGACATCTTGCCCGGAAAGGTCAATACGTGGGTCAGGCTCCGTTAAGCCTTGCTGCCACGCTTGTTCCACGAGCTCACTAAATGGCACCGTACCATCAAATTGCAAAAATAACCAAGACAATGTGCCCGAGAAAATACCGCTGATCGCCAATATCCCATCACCGCTTTCTTTTAAGTCACGCACCGTGTAGTTAATTGGTAACCCCGCCCCCACCGTCGCGTTATATAACCAATGGCGACCTGTTTTCGAAAATGCATCACGAATTTGGCGATATTGCTCTGTTGGCGATGCACCTGCGATTTTGTTGGCGCTGATCACATGAAAACCGTAACTGGCGAAATCCACATAACTTTCGGCTAGGGCTTCACTGGCAGTCACATCTAAGACGACTAAGTCATCATACGGGTGAGAGCGCATCCAAAGGAATAAATTATCATCTTCATGTTCAACAGCTTCATCATCAAAAAAGGCTAACGCACGGCTTGGGTCGATACCTTGATAATTCAATAAGCTGCGTCGGCTATCCACTACCCCCGCCAACACAAAATCAAAGTCACTACGGGCTGAAATATTGTGCTGCTCCGCGGCAAAAAGTTCTAACCAACGTGCACCGATATTGCCTTTACCAAACAGCACTAAGCCGATACGCTTTTCGGCGCGGAACAAGCTTTGGTGCATTCCTTGGATAAGATGTTCAGTTTGGTTAGTTCGCAGTACCGCAACTAAGCTGATGGCATCTTCCGAGTGCCAAATAAATTCCACGGGTTGGCCTTTCAGTTCTTCATAAAAACGGTGGCTATGTAACGGTTTTTTACAAACCCCTGCGCCAACTAAGGCCACTAAAGAGAAACCTTCACGTAAGGATAATGCCCCAGGTAACGCCGCCTCTTCGAGCACATTTAGCGCACTTTCCACAATCTCAGAGGTATAACAGAGCTGAATTAACGCGCGATCATCGTGAATTCCCTGCGCAAGTGGACGCAACTGTACGCGCTTGAGCAGTAAATCCACATCTTTGCAGATTTGTTTAAAATCACGCCCGGCTGCAATGCGCAGCTCAATTAAGCAAACATCATCGTGGCTCGTGACAATTTTTGCCCCTGCACCAGAAGCTAAAACGCGCTCTATTTTTGTAGAACCCTGCTCTGGCTGGTAACTGCATCTTAGCTGCAAGTCAATATTGCTCACAGAAACAGGTTGCAAAGTCCGAGTATGTAACACAGGAGCCGCTAAACGCGCTAATTCACTCGCTTCATCGAGACGTAATAAAGGCAGCAAGCACGCATCTTTGACTTTACGAGGATCGGCACTGTACACCCCAGCAACGTCACTCCAAATTGTGACTTTTGCCACATCGGCTAATGCACCAACTTGGGTCGCAGAATAGTCACTGCCATTACGCCCTAACAGAACTGTTTCCCCTTGTTGATTGCGTGAGATAAACCCTGTGACAACAATACGACGATTAGGTAATTGGGTTAGCAGTTGCCGTAATAAATAGCGTGATTGTATCTCATCCACCTGTGGTTGTGCGGCACGTTCTGCACGTAAAAATAAACGCGCATCCAGCCAAGCACTTGCCATACCTGTTTGCGCTAATACTTCGGACATCAAACGCGCTGACCAAATTTCACCATGCCCGACAACTTCCGCATAAATCGCATCATTGGCTGGTTGATCAAGTAATGCGCTTAAACGCTCTAAATCTTGAATAAATAATTGGCTCAATACTTCCGCTTGTTTTTCAGGTAGAAGGCTATTAATTAAATCCAACTGATAACGACGCAAGGACTGCTGTGCTTGATGAGCCGATATACGATCACTTTGGCTCAGCTTTAGCCAATTAATCAATTGATTAGTTGTACTGCCAGCTGCGGAAACCACCATTAAATCACCGGGTTGGCTATAGTTCGCCATAATAGCTGCGACTCGCTGGTAACACTTCGCATCCGCTAAACTACTTCCCCCAAACTTATGTAACTGACGGTGACAAGGTGCCACCTCAACCGCTGTTAGTACACTCATCAAAAACTCCGCTAACGTTGTGCCGCAACCTTGAATGCTTGGTCTAAATCTGCAATTAAATCCTGCGCATCTTCTATCCCGACAGAAATCCGCAATAAACTATCTGTAATGCCCGCCTCAAAACGTGCCTGTGCAGACATACCTGCATGGGTCATTGTGGCTGTGTGCGAAATCAATGTTTCAACTCCACCTAATGATTCCGCTAATGTGAACAGCTTTAGAGCCCGTAAGAAATGACGTAACTGTGCTTCATCACCTGCAAATTCAAAACTTAGCATTGCCCCAAAACCTTTTTGTTGTTTAAGTGCAATTTCGTGCCCTGGATGATCGTCTAATGCAGGATAATACAATTTTTTGACCAAAGGCTGAGCTTTAAGATATTTTACGATTTCATGTGCATTTTGTTGCTGCTGTAAAATCCGTGGGGATAAGGTTCGGATCCCTCTTAATAATAAATAGCTATCAAATGCCCCACCTGTTACACCAATATTATTGGCCCACCATGCTAATTCTATTGCCCATTTCTCATCTTTTGCAATCACTACGCCAGCCACAATATCTGAATGGCCATTAAGATATTTTGTACATGAATGCACGACAAAGTCCGCACCAAGTGCAATAGGCTGCTGAAGTACTGGACTCAAAAATGTGTTGTCCACAACAACCAGCGCGCCCGCTTCATGAGCTAACTGAGCAATCTGCTGGATATCAAAAATTCTTAATAACGGGTTGCTCGGTGTTTCAATTAGCACTAATTTTGGTTTTTTCGCTAGTGCAGCCCGCAAAGCGCTTTCATTACTTTGATCAACAAACTGGACTTGATATGCACCACGCTCATGTTGACTATTAAATAAACGGTAACTCCCGCCGTAGCAGTCATGGGGGGCAACTAGTAAATCCCCCGGACGTAAAAATACCGTGCAGATTAGGTGAAGCGCTGACATGCCACTGTTGGTCATCACCGCACCGCTCCCTCCTTCCAGTTGCGCCAATGTTTTTTGCACAATATCACGACCGGGGTTACCACGACGTGAATAATCATGGGCACGAGGTTCATTAAAGTCAGTAAAATTATAAGTACTGGATAAATAAATGGGAGGCACTACGCAACCAAATTGTTGGTCTTCATTTAATCCATTATGAATTGCGATGGTTGACGGTTTGTAAGTCATAAACGCTTCTCCTGAACAGTGATAGTTCGAATCATACCCACCGGATGTTTAGACGTCAACATATCTAGACGTCTAAACCTCTTTACGTTTATATCAAGTAATGGAATAATCAGCCTTAATAATTATGTGTAAATTGATAGTCAATCGCATAAGTAGACTTAGTTCATTAATTTTATACAACATTTTGTGATAAACTAAGCTAAGTCACGTCTCACATATATGCAGGTCTTCTCAATTTAGGGCTTAGAATAAGTTTCTATTAAAAAGAATATGCATATTATTTTTAATTATTTACTGAAAATATCCAAGGTATCTCATGGCTGAATGGAATGGTGAATATGTCAGTCCGTATGCTGAACATGGCAAGAAGAGTGAGCAAGTAAAAAAAATTACAGTATCTATTCCATTGAAGGTACTAAAAATTTTAACTGACGAACGTACTCGGCGTCAGATCAATAACTTGCGTCATGCCACTAACAGTGAATTACTGTGTGAAGCATTTTTACATGCCTTCACCGGCCAACCACTGCCAAACGATGAAGATTTGCGCAAAGAACGTAATGACGAGATCCCTGAAGCTGCGAAAGAGATCATGCGCGAACTGGGTATTAACCCAGAAACGTGGGAATATTAATCCTTACGAATTGTGCATTCGCTATTCAAAAATCCTCACTGCGTCACATCGCCCGTGGCGTAGTGCCTCTTTCTAGATAAAAAACGCACTAGATTCCTCTGAATTCTTTTCAATTCAGAATCCCCCTCAAGCTTTATCACTGACCACGCTCTACACTTTCTGCGAATAACCTATAGTCACAAATAATAATTAAAATTAT
This sequence comes from Providencia rettgeri, assembly GCF_041075285.1. NCBI lineage: Bacteria > Pseudomonadati > Pseudomonadota > Gammaproteobacteria > Enterobacterales > Morganellaceae > Providencia > Providencia rettgeri. The sequence goes on from NZ_CP163512.1 coordinate 3,418,461, forward strand.
GAAGGATAGTTCAATGAATAAATATAACCTGACGTTAATTGGGCTACTTAGCGGTGTGTTGATGGTCACTGCTGGGTGCGGAAATCGCCCACATATGGCATCCCAAGACTATAATAATATCGCAAAACCCCAAGCTTCAGAGAAAA